>JAIXMY010000003.1 GCA_020328045.1 Candidatus Endomicrobiellum pyrsonymphae | reverse complement strand
AAATTAAAAGCTAGTTTAACGCAACACGAAGTAGGCGCTAAAGTAAGACAAGCAATAAAAGAATTTGGAGGAGCAATGCCGGAAGATTTGCCGACAACAGAAAAAAGTATAAAGCAATCTGAAAGAGTAATCGTTGAAGCATTACAGAAGCGATAAGCTCTGTGAAATCAGTAGGCGAAAAACTACTGCGACCTTGTTAAGAAAAATTGTTGCTCCGACAGGTCTTGCTTCTTATGCCAATGATAGCGGTAAGACTAGCAAAAGGCGTAGAGCTTCTGCAAGGTCGCTCTCTTGTTAAACGTATGCTCTTTATGTGCGTTGCCTATAGTCGCTATTAGAAACAACAAAGACTATGCTGACAAACGACGGTAAACTTAAAATGGTTGCCGTTGTGCACAAACTATTAATCATTATTAACAATTGTTATAAGCAATATTATCTTGATGCTCACTTAATTGTATCTTTTTTCAAGGACTTCTTTCACCACTTTTTTCAGTGGGTTGATGCAAGGATGGCAGGCAAAGTCTGTCAAGGTATTGAGTTCAGGTGCCGTGGATCACACCTCATCATAAAACACTTTGTATACATTTGTCTGTGGCAATAACAATTGTAAATTTACTTGTACTTTACGGAACTTCAACGCCACCAAATATTTTATCAATTATATCGTCCGATGTAAGAGAATCGACTTCCGACGCATAAGTAATTAAAATTCTATGTCTTAAAACATCATGCCCGATTGTTTTTATATCCTCGGGAATAACATAACCTCTTCCCTGCAAAAAAGCATACGCCTTTGCCGCAAGGGTTAAATTGATTGTTGCTCTTGGAGAAGCGCCGTAAGCAATAAGATTTTTTAATTCTTTAAGATTGTATTTTTCAGGACTTCTAGAAGCAAACACAATATCAACTATGTAGTTTTTCACTTTGTCATCGACATAAATCTGTTCAATTAAATTTTTCGCTCTCTGCACATCGTCTAAAGTAACTACAGAATTTATCTTTGGCGACGATTGTGTCATTCTTTCAAGAATAATTTTTTCATCTTCTTTGCTCGGATAAGAAACTTTAAGCTTAAGCATAAATCTGTCAACCTGAGCTTCAGGGAGAGGGTATGTACCTTCTTGCTCTATAGGATTTTGCGTGGCCATAACCAAAAATGGATCGGGAAGCTCGTACGTAGCGTCACCTATTGTAACCTGTTTTTCCTGCATGGCTTCAAGCAATGCGCTCTGCACCTTTGCCGGCGCACGGTTAATTTCATCGGCTAAAACTATATTTGTAAAAACAGGTCCTTTTTTCACGGAAAAACTACCACTTTGAGGATTATACATTAAAATACCCACGACATCCGCAGGCAACAAGTCAGGAGTAAACTGTATTCTTTTATAATCGGCTTTAATTGCAGACGCCAAACTCTTAACCGCAAGAGTTTTTGCGAGCCCCGGAAGACCTTCAAGCAAAATATGTCCCCCTGAGAAAAGCCCTATAAGCATTCTTTCTAAAACATACTTTTGCCCAACAAGAATATTTGAAATCTCGCTTAAAAGCCTTGAAACAAAAACACTTTCCCGTACAATTTTTTTGTTCAATGTATCAATATCAACCACCATTTCAAACCCCCATAATTATTTAAGAAAATAGTGTTCTAACTGCATTATATTTATACAACAAGAACATTGCGCGTGTCAACATATTTTTCTATACTTTTGTCAGACAAAACAAAAGTAGCAAAATTCTTGCCGCTGAGCATATTTCCTTCGCATTTTTTAGGCAATTTTAGAACTTGCGAAAAATCTTAGCAAAGCAACACATTTCTATAGAACTAATTGACTACAAATTCTAAAAAATCTTTCGCTCATAATCTCACGATCTAAGACGGCATAATCGCGACTACAAACTACCAATATTCAAATCAGGCAGGTATTTTTATTTTTTGATTACTTTTTAAATGATTTGACACGTAGGTTTATCATAAAAATACGTTTATTTTTCAAAAGTGAACACAACATTGCCAATTCTTACAGTATCGCCTGGATTTGCGCCCATTTTTTCAAGTTCGATTTCTAAACCCATTTTTTTGAGGATATTTTGATAACGTCTTAAGGCTTCGTCCTCGCCAAATTTTGTCATTTCTGTTAACGTTTTCACTTTTGCGCCTGTAACTACAAATACGTCGTCTTCATCAACTGCAACTTTAAATTCCGGTTCGTAAATATATTTCTTTATGGGTACGGTTTCTATTTCTTCTTCAGGATTAAAGGCAATTGGTTTTTCAAGTATTTTTGCCGTTTCCTTAAGCAGCGCTTCAATGCCATTTCCGGTTGCTGCAGAAATCTCGAACAATTTTTTATTTTTTAAATGTTTCTTAAAATTTTTTACATGTTGCTTAGATTCCGGTAAATCAACTTTATTTAAAACCGTTATTATATGCTTTTTAGCGAGATATTCTGAATATTTTTTTAATTCGTTATTTACAATTTTATAGTTCTCATAAGGATCTTTACCATCAAAACCGCTTACGTCTATTAAGTGGATAAGGACTTTTGTACGTCTTATATGTCTTAAAAACTCAAAGCCAAGACCTTTGCCCTGATGAGCGCCTTCAATTATCCCCGGTATGTCGGTAGCCACGAAATGCTTACCTTTATAATCAACAACGCCTAAATTAGGTGTTAATGTTGTAAAAGGATAATCTGCAATTTTAGGTCTTGCGGCTGAAACTTGCGACAAAAGAGTTGATTTTCCGGCATTTGGCAACCCTACAAAACCAACGTCCGCTATCAAACGAAGTTCAAGATTAACTTCAGCAGTTTCGCCCGGTTCGCCTTTTTCGGCTATTCTGGGAGCGGTATGTCTTCCTGTTTTAAAAGAAGCATTTCCTCTACCCCCTCTGCCGCCTTTCACAATTAGAACCCTTTCCCCTGCAGTTTTTAAGTCTGTAAAAAGCTTTCCCTTTTTAAAGACCAGAGTTCCCAGCGGTATTTTGATTATCAAGTCTTTGCCGTATCTGCCGAATTTATCGCTTGGCAATCCTTTATCACCGTCTTCAGCATTGAATTTCGGTTTGTAAGATATATCAAGCAGCGTTGTTTTGTGAGGATCTCCCTCAAAATAGATATCGCCCCCCTTGCCCCCATTACCACCACTTGGTCCGCCGTAAGGAACGTACTTTTCCCTTCTAAAAGAAATACAGCCGTCGCCACCGCGACCGGCTGTAAGAAAAACATTAACTTTGTCTATAAACATTTTTATTTGGTCCCACATCTCTATCTTACGCCAGCACATCACCACGCGAAAGCAACCCCTCAACCCATCCAATCACTAGCTCCTCGACATCTTCATCGCCACTCCGCAACACTCCGTCAATGCCGTTGGCATTACCACCCTTTTTTAAAAATGGGAATGGTCGCGTAAAACTTATTGCTCGATATTGACATAACACCTATCGCCGGATTTTCTAATGAATTTCACTGTGCCTGCAACTTTTGCAAAAATAGTATTATCTTTGCCCATTCCTACGTTTACTCCGGGATGATACTTAGTCCCTCTTTGACGCACTATTATGGCGCCCGCGAGGGCTTTTTGATCTCCATATATTTTTACACCTAGTCTCTGACCGTGCGAATCGCGTCCATTGGTTGACGAACCCTGCGCTTTAACATGTGCCATTTTACTCTCTCTCAATAAATTTACTTAAGCGTTAATCTTTGTAATTTCCAACTCTGTTACATATTGACGATGTCCCTGCATCTTTTTGTATCCTTTTTTTGGTTTTCTTTTAAATACCAAAACTTTAGGAGCTCTTTTTTGCGCAACAACTTTTGCTACTACGCTAGCGCCTTCTACCACGGGCTTCCCAATAGTTGTACTGTCGCCATCTGTAAGCAAGAGAACTTCATTAAGAATAACCTCTTGACCAACTTCTACCTCATTAAGTTTTTCTACTACTAGACTTATGCCTTCTTCTACCACGTACTGCTTTCCGCCTGTTTTAATAATTGCATACATTTGACATACTCCTCTATAACTTGTATAGTCTACAAGAATTAAAGCTATATGTCAAACGAAGTCTTGTACTTTTGTCGGACAAAATAAAATTACCGAAAATTCTTGCCACTGAGCTTCATTCGCTTCACATTTTTTAGGCAATTTTAGAACTTGCGAAAAATCTTGTAAGATTTATAGGTGATTTCGCTTCGAACGCCTAAAGTTGTTTATCCTAAAAAATACTCCACTCATAATCTCGTGCTCTAAGGCGACGCAACCACCGCAAACTAAGACTCAAATTGAGTAAGTGTTTTATTGTTTTTCGGTGTTTTTTAAGTGATTTTACGACCAATACACGGAGGGTTTCATGCACATTTCAAAAAGAGTACAATCTATCAAACCATCCTCAACGCTTGCAATTGACGCAAAAGCTAAAACGCTAAAACAACAAGGGGTTGCCGTCATTAACTTTGGCGCTGGAGAGCCCGATTTTGACACGCCTAAAAATATAAAAGATGCGGCAATTGATGCAATCAATTCCGGCTTTACAAAGTATTGCCCTGTAGCAGGAACTCTTGAAATAAAAAATGCAATTATAAACAAACTTAAAAGGGATAATAATCTCACATACGCACCTGAAGAAATTATAGTTTCGTGCGGCGCTAAACATTCTCTTTACAATATTTTTCAAGCTACAATAGATGATGGGGATGAAGTTATAATTCCAGCTCCTTACTGGGTTTCTTACCCCGACATGGTTATTCTTGCAGGAGGCAAACCTGTAATAATCAAAACAAGCGATAAAACAAATTTTAAAATAACACCAGAAAATGTTGAAAAAGTTATAACATCAAAAACAAAAGCCATTATAATCAATTCTCCATCCAATCCTACCGGATGCACGTATTCAGTGCAAGAGCTTAAGACAATTGCGCAGATATGCGGGAAAAATAATATTTTTATAATTTCAGACGAAATATACGAAAAACTTGTATATGATAATTTTAAGTTTACATCTATCGCAGAAACTACCTCTGAAACTAAAGATATTACCATTGTAGTAAATGGCGTTTCTAAAGCATACGCAATGACGGGCTGGAGAATAGGTTATGCGGTTGGACCTAAAAATATTATTTCTGCTATGTCTAAGATACAAAGCCAATCAACTTCAAATGCTACTTCAATATCGATCAAGGCGGCTGTGGAAGCATTAAACGGTACGCAAGAATATGTTGAATCGATGAAAAAGGAATTTAAAAAAAGAAGAGACTACATTGTAGAGAGACTTAATGAAATAAATGACATATCATGTGCAAAACCTGAAGGAGCATTTTATGTTTTCCCAAATATCAGCACATTGCTAGGAAAAACTTTTAACGGTAAAACAATTAATACAGATATTGAATTTGCAGATTATTTGCTTGACGTAGCAAAAATTGCAGTAGTACCGGGGTCTGCTTTTGGAGCTGAAGGATATATAAGACTTTCATACGCAACTTCTATTGAAAACATTAGAGAAGGGATTGACAGATTGGAAGCAACATTAAAAAGTTAACTTGGTACTTTTGTTTTGTCTGACAAAAGTACAAGAAAGAGGTCTATTGGTTGCTGTAAAAATCAAAAGGCGCCGGCGTGAATTTATAATTTAAACCTACACACTACCGTGATATCCTGTTTGTGTTTCTGACATCATGGCATTTGAATTTACATAAGCGTTAAAAGAATTAAGCGAGCGTAAATTCGCATATTTTATAAATACCGGTAGAAAAAACAAAATATCAATGATCATGGACAATTTAGATTCTTCTATCGGAAAAAGTATAGCTGAAAATATTCATACTAAGTATGCAGTTATAAGCAATGCCACTCTCAAAAATTCCTATGTTGACACATTAAAAGACAACGTCGCAAAACTTAAAAAAGCGCTATGGTTGCCTGTAGATTATCGATCTTTAACTGAAAATCTATACTCTATTTCTCCGGAAGCGATAACATTCAATTCACTTCGTACCATTCTCTCTAAATACAGAGGTTCGTTTTCAAGATAATATATTCTTCTTTTGAGAAGATCATTTTGATATTGAGCATGTTTGATATAAGACTTCAATTTTCTTTGTTCAAACAAACGCCGAACAAGAGATATGTTCCCCTCGTTGAATAATAAGCCAAACACAATACCTGCAAAAATAACATATCTGATTTTAAATTTTTTCATGAGTAATAATACTGTCTTTGCAATGTCAAACAGTTGTCTGAAAGCTGTTTGTTATATTGAGCGTAGCGAAATATCCATTCTTCCGGATACTTTATAGTCGCTGGAGCTTACCCCCGAATGTCTTAATCGGGGGCTTTTTCAGTAGGTTGACACTAGGTCAAATCAGGTTATTTGACTGTCAATTTTTGTTTTCAGCTTTATCTTTTACAACTACTTTATGCTTGAAAAAGCAGACTTGCCTAAATAACTCGCTTTTGACCCCAACTCTTCTTCTATTCTCAAAAGTTGATTATATTTGCACATTCTGTCAGTTCTTGACGCAGATCCCGTTTTAATTTGCCCCATGTTAAGAGCAACGGCTAAATCTGCAATAACGCTGTCTTCTGTTTCACCTGAACGATGCGATATAATTGCTGTGTACCCCGCTTTATATGCCATTTGGACAGCCGCAACGGTTTCCGAAAGAGAACCAATCTGATTAACTTTTATAAGAATTGAATTTGCAATACCTTTATCAATTCCCTCTCTAAATATTTTTGTATTTGTAACAAAAATATCATCGCCAACAAGTTGAAGTTTTGATTTTAACTCATCGGTTAAAATTTTCCAACCGCTCCAATCAGACTCGCTCAAACCGTCTTCTATAGAAATAATAGGATATGTCGCCAAAAACCCCTTATAAAAAGCAATCATGTCTTCTGATGTCTTAACTTTATCTTTTACTTCGCCCTCAAGAGTATATTTATTATCATCATACAATTCGCTTGCGGCAACATCTAAAGCAAAAACTATGTCTTTACCGACTCCATAACCTGCAGCTTTGACGGCTTCGCATATCACTTCTAAAGCTTGCGCGTTAGATGTTAAATTCGGCGCAAAACCGCCCTCGTCGCCAACGCCCGTAGCATAACCTTTTTCATTTAAAACTTTTTTTAAGCTGTGAAAAACCTCGCAGCCCATTCTTAAAGCTTCATGAAAATTCGGAGCGCTGACAGGCGCAATCATAAACTCCTGAAGGTCAACATTATTGTCGGCATGTTCGCCACCGTTAATAATGTTCATAAGGGGAACAGGTAAAATGTATTTATCGCTTTTGATATTGTAAATCTTTCTTATGTACTCATAGACAGGAAGTTTGCTCGAATTTGCCCCGGCTTTAGCGCATGCAAGAGAAACGCCCAAAATTGCATTAGCGCCTAGATTGTTTTTAAAATCTGTACCATCAAGTTCAATCATTGTATCGTCGATTTCTTGTTGCTTTGTTATTTCAAATCCTAAAAGTTTTGGAGCGATTTTATTGTTAATATTTGCAACGGCTTTCAATACGCCCTTACCCCCAAATCTCTTCTTATCGCCGTCTCTAAGTTCTAAAGCTTCTCTCGAACCAGTTGATGCGCCGGATGGGACAGCTGCTCTTCCAAAAGAACCATCGTCAAGTTTAACATCTACTTCAACAGTGGGATTTCCACGCGAATCAACAATTTCTCTACCTACAATTTTTACAATCTTTGCCATAATAAACTACCTCCTGTTTTGGAATTACTTACCTCAGTTAACTTATCGCTAATTTCGAGTAAAACGCATGAAAATATTTTACAACAATGATGCAACTCCTAACCCTCTTTTCAAGACTTTGTCTTTCAAAGTCCCAAGTAGTCTTTGTCCTTTTTCTCCTCTCCACATTGTCGTTCTCCATCTCAAACTCACGATACTCTTACTCATTACTCTTGCGGCGACAATCAATAATATAGTATCTTTTATGCGTTTGTCGCGCTAGTGTCTTATCCAAGCATTTTAAAAAATTCCACAGAAACCGCCTGAGCTAAAAAACTGTTTGTTGAAACAACTTCAGCATTTACATTTCCGCTTTCAGTTTCAGTTATAAAGATACACACTTCAGTTGAATCTAAACAAAGATATTTAAAGCTCTTGGAAAGGTCAAAAGCCACTATATAACCTTTTTTAAAACTCTTATGTGTTACTCTCCATTTAAGTTTTTTTATTATATCTAAGCTCTTATCAAAGCACTCTTTCTTTGACATATTAAACATCTGATTAAATCTTCCCGTATTTTCTTTATCGTAAAATTTCTCTAATGAATAACCTAAACAGCGATTTGCATAATTAAAAAATGCAAACGAGAATCTTAACATTCCGCTAAAACCTTCTCGAGAACCTGTATAGCCTTGCACGCTTAAATCAACGGAACAAGTACCGCCGCTACCTTTAACGCCAATTTCTCCAATACCTGTCCCACCCTTTAAACTGGGTGCGGGAATATTTCTGCCTGACATAGTCGCATTAACAATTCCATCAAGTTCGTACTCGTACGCTACGTCGCAATAAAGACTTATACCGTTACTTACATTGTTTGAAAAATTTGCACCTACACGAACGCGCTTTGAGTTTGTAGCTGCAAATTTAACAACTTCGCTTGTAGAAAGAACGACATCTTTATCATTTTGATGCGTAAAGAAACACTTTCCATACAAGTTAAGTCCTAGTTTATTGTTAATATCCCACAAATATCCACCGCCTGCATGAGCGCCGACGTATTGCGTATCATAATTGTATTTGGCAAAAACATCACGACCATATGTAATATCTAAACTGTAAAAGGTCGTTGCTATAGAACCTATACGACCTGAAACTTCGCCGTAAAAATTATTCCTGAAGTCAAAATGCCCTAATACTCCGCTACCTTTATATCCAGCGTTTCCACCACCTTTCACAGATGAAAACTCGCTAAAGCTGTTAGATGTATTATAGTTACTGCTTCCATATTCGAAGAATACTCCTGTAGTTAATTGCCCGAATTTAACATCAATTCCTTTGGCTAAACCTGTAAGCGCCGAAATTCCGTCAACCTTTGCATGAGAACCAGTGTTATATTTTAGCTTCACCCCAGAAGCCACTGTAAAATAAGAAACAGATTTAACACTGTTTGGACTAACAGATGTTACTGCTTCCGACAATCCTTTATCAGATATAACATCAGATCCTTGATTTAAAAAAGCAACGCTGGCTGCTCGACCTTCGGAAAATGACTTTACTTCTTGGTTAAATTCCGCATTGCTTGCCACCGTCAAATCTAATGTACTACTTGTTGTTGATAATTTGCAAGCATACCGAAGCGCAAACCCTTGTTTCAGTGTAAGTTTAGAATTATTTGTGGAACCTTTAAAGCCTTGCTGACTTAGTATAAGCGAGAAATAATCACCAGCTTGTAACAATTTATGATCACCGGCGATGTAAGCATTAATATTTGTCTTATCAAGATTTATCGGATACGCATCATCTGAATCATAATTAGGAGAAAAAAGACCTTCTGAAGGATCATCTAAATCTGTAACTGAACCTGACTTACTACTAATACTAGGACTCTGCCCACCGTTTTCGGAAGTCAACACCCAATCTCCGGACCGTATATTTGCAGGCAAACAAAAATCATAGTTTTGAAAATTACTAACTCCTCTCTTAATCGTTAAACCTGATGTTTCTATACGCAGAGTATTCCCTGTAAATACATCACCATCACTCCGCGATGTTAATCCGCCGCAAAGAAATTCAATATCAATGTTCTGGTTTGAGGTAATTGTAACTTTGTTTTTTGTTGCATCACCTGTACCAAATACAATGCCACCACAAACAACTTTGCTTTCAATTATTTCACCTCCATTAATCGTGACAGAATTATCGGTGGCATCACCGCTATCAAGTACAGCGCCACCAAAAATATGCATACGACTAACTACGCCACCGTTAACTACGACAGAATTATTGATCGCATTGCCCCAAGCAGTGCGTCCTCCAACAATATGATCTTTATTTTCGATGCTAGAAGACAAATTACCTCCGCCGATTGTAACAATATTATTAGAAACATTACCAGCATTTATTACAATTCCGCCGGAAACAAGACTGCTCTCAATATCACCGCCAAATATTTTAATAGAATTACCGGTAGCAGTTCCATCGTAAACCACTCCTCCAAAAATACCCTTCAAAATATCATCCAGGTTTCTTTCTTTCTCCTCATTAATTTTAAGTTCAATAGCTTTACCTTGACGAGCATCGAACTTGATGTTGCCATTGAGTATTTCGATAGTATTCTCAGTAACTTCTCCGTGGCTAGTCAGTCCCCCAAAAATGTTCCTTGTTGCGTCACCACCATCGATTAAAACAATGTTATTAGAAGGATCACCGTCATCGCCAGTACCAAATCCTCCCACGACACTTCCAAGCACTTCCCCGCCGTGAACAATCTTTACCGTGTTACGGATAGGGCTCCAATATTTAGGCTTGCCGTAAGCATCCGGAGGATAAGCATTACCATAAACAGTATCATTTTTCTTTTCGTTTATGATAATAGCAAAAACTTGATTTGAAAAGGAAGACATGAAAAAAATCAGTACAAAACATAAGCAGAACTTAAAATTGAAACGCACTGAATGTCCACGCGATGGCAAATTACCAGCTTTATTTTTATATTTACACAATTTCATATACAAATTTTTCATTTCGATAATATGCTGGGACTATTGTACAATTTTTAGTATCGTCAAACTTTAGATCCATAGCGTCTGCCTATTCACAACAACTCAAATTTTATATCCGCTAGATATTATTTTGAATATCTTTAATCAATCTATAACATTTCTTACAGCCATTCTGATTGAAAATATTTCTTTGTTTCTTTTCCAGTGTAGAGAGGTTTATTTTCGGTAGAACTTTTCTTTTTTTGCATACATACCAGTCATTTCAGCGTGGTCATCGGCGATTTCTTATTCCGTGCATTTCCCACTCTTAAAACATTCATTTCTATTAGGACGTTGTTTCTTAGAACATTTCATATACATCTTATGACCATTTGTTTTGTCTGTTCCGTCTCCTTTTTCACAAAACTTCTCTTCTGTATATCCAAAATCTGTAAAGCAACAAAGGACGATATTTCTCTTTATTCTTCTCATCCTCTTTTTTATCCCGTTTTAGATGAATGAAAGAAAAGAGACTACGCCTATATCTCTCGATTTCTTCTGCGCTTCTAGAATTATTATTCCCGTAGTCATTACTATCTCTTTGTATCATGTCGGGAATTTTTTCCGCGAAGGCAAAATACTAAACTAAAGACAACAATAGTGGTTACCGCTTCCTTTAAATTCATCATTATGTTTCACACATTCTTCAGATGTACTATCAAAACTAGCGCATTTAAACAAAAAACGTCTTATAATTTACTTTTCAACATCTTGTTTTTCTGTTCCTTCTAGAACACCTATCCTTCAATGAGATCTGTTCCTCGTTACCACTACTATAATCCAAAGACAGTTGTATTGTACCATATATTGTGAATTTTTTGCGAAACTTTAAAAACTGATTTTCTCATCCTTTTACGTACTCCTCCTGCCCCGGCAATGTCTTTGGTATTGCCACATCTCATCCTGATGACGACGGGCTTTTGCCCCCTACCCCATTCGATATTCCAACACTCTTATACACTTTATTATACTCGTTTTTAGGGAACGTTCTAGGCAATGTCTTTGACATACCCCCTCTTTCAGAGAAAAGGGAATTTAATGCCGTGTCTTTATTCCTCTTTTTTTTAAAAATAGGTCGTTCTTCCTTAGCAGTCTGCCCTCGAATGTTTTAATCGAGGTGTGGCAGACGAAGCGTGACGAGGCATTGTCACATCCCAAAATGAGAAAAACAAAAACATCTCACAATTTTATGATATACTATAGTTAAGCAGTTTCATATTAATATGCGCGAAACGGAGGAATATATGAATAAATTATCTCCAAAAGTTTGCATTGTGGGGTGCGGAAACGTCGGAATGCGTTACGCATATTCCATGATTATAAGCGGCGTTGCAAGAGAAATAATTCTTGTCGATTATAGCAGAAAAAAAGCTGAGGGCGAAGCTATGGACTTATCGCATGGCGCGCCGTTTGTATCGCCAGTTAAAATATACGCCGGAGATTATCCGAATACTGCAGATTCCGACCTAGTTGTTGTAACTGCAGGAAGAGGTCAGAAGCAAGGTGAAACAAGAATAGATTTGGTAAAAGGAAACGCTGAAATTTTTAAGACAATCATCCCTGAAATTGTAAAATATTCGCCAAATGCTATTATTCTTGTGGCTACAAATCCGGTAGATATCTTATCTTACATAACTTATAAAATTTCGGGTAAACCGTCACGCGAAATTATCGGCTCAGGCACAGTGCTAGATACCGCAAGATTTAGATATTTGATAAGTAAAGAATTAAATATCGATTCTAGAAATATTCATGCTTCAATTTTCGGAGAACACGGAGACAGCGAATTCCCAGTATGGAGCAAAGCTATAATAGGAGATGTTTTTTTTAAAGACTATTTTGAAAACTGCTACGAGGAGTGCGGCGAACAAAAACTTAAAGGAATATTTGAAGACGTAAGAGATTCCGCTTATAAAATTATAGAGAAAAAAGGTGAAACTTCTTACGGAATAGGACTTGCGCTTACTAAAATATCAAAAGCAATCTTAAAAGATCAAAACAGTGTTTTGCCCGTTTCGTCTTTACTTGAAAACTATTATGGCATAAGCGACTTATACTTAAGCGTTCCCGCAATAGTCCATAAGCATGGCATAAGACAAGTAATGAAAGTTGCTTTTGCCGAAGATGAACTTAAAGCGCTGCAAAATTCTGCGGCAAAAATTAAAGAAGTAATTAGAGCTAGCGGTTTTTAACCAAAAAAGGACATACTCCAATACCCCGGCAGCTTCGCTGCTACATCTCGATTAAAACATTCGAGGGCAGACTGCTAAGGAAGGACGATCTATTTTAAAAAAAGGGGAATTTTACTGCAACGTCTTTATTCTCTTTCCCTTTCTCGCCGTTAATTCCCCTTTCACTGAAAGGGGGTGGGGCAAAGTCTAATGGGGTATTGACAAACAAGACGCTTGATAAAACATGTATCCTTCACGCGTTTGTCGTGATCGTAAGCAAAAATAGATAACGGAGATACCATTGTGAACGAAAAATTAAATAAACTAAAAAAAGAAAGAAACGCTATTATTTTAGCCCACATATATCAATCGCCTGAAATTCACGATATTGCAGATTTTGTAGGCGACTCTTTAGAATTGAGCAGAAAAGCCGCTCAAACGGATGCCGATGTTATTGTTTTCTGTGGCGTACATTTTATGGCAGAAACAGCGTCCATCTTAAGTCCTGATAAAAAAGTTCTACTTCCTGATTTAAACGCAGGCTGCCCTATGGCTGACATGATAACCTCCAAGCAATTAAAAGAATGGAAATCTCAGTATAAAAATCCTGTTGTTGTAACTTATGTAAACACATCTGTTGCCGTAAAAGCCGAAAGCGATATATGCTGCACATCTTCCAATGCGATAAATGTTGTAAAAAATATTGTTGCAGGCAAAAATGCTAAAGATATGGACATACTCTTTGTACCTGATAGAAATTTAGGTAATTATATTCAAACCACTTCAGGTATAAAAATGAATATATGGACCGGATTTTGCCCTACGCATCACAATTTTATTTTGCCTGAATATGTTTTAGAGGCAAAAGAATATCATCCTAATGCCGAAATTCTTGTGCATCCTGAATGTCGTCCTGAAGTTGTATCTTTGGCAGATCGCGTCATGTCAACAGGCGTTATGTGCAGATATGTTGCAAAAAGCAGTGAAAAAGATTTTATTATAGGTACAGAAACCGGAATTTTGTATAAACTTAGAAAAGATAATCCGGGGAAAAACTTTTATCCTGTAACAACCCTTGCTGAATGTCCCAATATGAAAAAAATCACGTTGGCAAAAGTTCTAGATGTGCTTACAAGTATGAAAAACACAATTTCTGTTCTAGATGATGTAAGACAAAAAGCTTATCTACCTATTCACAAAATGTTACAAATTGCAGCCCAAAGTTAGAAATTTTCCTTTTCTAAAATTGCCTAAAAAATGTGAAGCGAAGGCGCTCAGTGGCAAGAATTTTTGGTACTTTTGTTTTGTTTAACAAAAGTACAGAAAAGTTTCACATTTATTTCATAACTTTGTATTGACATTTTATTTTTAGTAGTGTAGTATAGGTTGTGCCTAATACAAATCATTCATACTATATGTAGTATCCTATGAAAGTTTTTGGTCCTAACAGAAAATTCCGCAAGATTCGGAAGCATTTTGGCTACTATTAAAGAAAAACGAAAATCGTAACGGTGAAATGTAAAAACCACTACCTCAAGGATAAGACGACGCGAGTTAAGGTGACTCTATTTATGAGTCAGTGGACTTGCAGAGAAGTGTTCTGTTGGACATATATAGTCAAATAGCTTTAAATTGCATCAGCGGTGTCTTTGCGAGGAATGAAATGACGAAGCAATCCAGCATAGTTGTTGTCTAGCTTGTCGCGACTCGCAAACGTCGCAAGTCTCGATAATTTTAAATCACTGCAAATATATTTATGGTGTGGATTCGTTTGCTAAATTGAAGGGAATTTTTACCGCAAAGAGGGAAAAAAATGGGACATGAAGAGTTTTTTAGTTCGATTTTAAAGAGAGACGGTCTTAGAGAAGCTTTCGATCCCAAGAAAATTTCTGCAGCAATAGCAAAAGCAGGAAAAGCTACCGGGGAGTTCAATCAAGATATAGCGGATAGACTTACTCTCAAAACTTTATCTGTTTTACGCAATGCCATTGAAGACAGAAAACCTTCTGTTGAAGACATTCAAGATGTGGTTGAAGAAGTTCTGCTCTCTTCCTTGTATAAAAAAACAGCTAAAGCTTATATTTTATACCGTGAACAGCACAACAAAATAAGAGAAATCACGTCTGCATTTAATGTTGATTTGGTTGATCAGTATCTTAAAAAAATAGACTGGCAGGTAAACGAAAACAGTAATATGTCTTACTCCTTACAAGGTTTAAATAATTATGTTTCTTCTGAAATCAGTAAAATTTATTGGTTGAATAAAATTTACCCGGAAAATATAAGAAAAGCTCACACTGAAGGCGATATACATTTACATGATTTAGGATTACTTGGCGCTTACTGCGTTGGATGGGATTTGCAGGATTTGCTAACAAGTGGCTTTAAGGGCGTTTCCGGAAAAGCCGAGGCAAAACCCGCAAAACATTTTAGGACAGCTCTCGGGCAGATAGTAAATTTCTTTTATACACTTCAGGGAGAAAGCGCCGGGGCTCAGGCTTTCTCAAATTTTGATACCCTGCTTGCGCCGTTTATATATTATGACAAATTAACTCGTGATGAAGTAAAGCAGACCTTACAGGAGTTTTTATTTAATATTAACGTTCCTACAAGAGTAGGGTTTCAAACCCCTTTTACAAACTTAACGATGGATTTAACTGTCGCTCCGTATTATAAGGAAGAATCAGTTATCATCGGAGGAAAACATCAGGATAAAAAATATGGCGAATTTCAAAAAGAAATGGATATACTAAATCAAGCTTTCTTAGAACTTATGCTTGAAGGCGACGCGAAAGGAAGAGTATTTACGTTTCCTATTCCAACATACAGCATAACAAGCGACTTTGATTGGGATAACAAAAATATAAAAGCTTTGTGGGACATAACTGCAAAATATGGGATACCCTATTTTGCAAACTTCATCAATTCAGACATGAAACCTGAAGACGCAAGAAGCATGTGTTGCCGTTTGAGAATAGATAATCGCGAACTTCAAAAACGCGGTGGCGGACTTTTTGGAGCTTCTCCTCTTACAGGGTCTATAGGAGTTGTAACAATCAATCTTCCAAGAATAGGTTATCTTGCAAAAAATGAGTCCGACTTTATGGAAAGACTAAAAGCAAATATGAATATATCCAAACAAAGCTTAGAAATAAAGAGAAGAGTTTTAGAGAAATTCACCGCAAGCAACTTATATCCGTATATGAGTTTTTATTTAAGAAGCATAAAACAACGTTTTAACGAATATTGGAAAAATCATTTTTCAACAATCGGCATCGTTGGCTTAAACGAAGCTTGTATGAACTTGTTTGGCGAAGGAATTGGAAGTGAAAGAGGCAAAGCTTTTGGTGAAAAAGTTTTAGATTTTATGAGAGGAACTTTAATTCAATATCAGCAAGAAGCGGGCAACAATTATAATCTTGAGGCAACACCTGCAGAAGGTACTTCTTATAGACTTGCAAAACTTGACGCTAAGAAATATCCTGATATAATTTCTGCAAGTGAAACATCTGACACGCCTTTCTATACAAATTCAAGTCAACTGCCTGTAAATTACACAGACGATATTTTTGAAAATTTAGATTTGCAGGATGCCATGCAGTCAAAATATACAGGTGGTACAGTTCTGCACATGTTTATGGGCGAACGTATTAAAGATACTGACGCTTTAAAAACATTTATAAAAACCGTATGTGAAAATTACAGTTTGCCGTATTTTTCAATAACTCCAACATTCAGTGTTTGTCCTAAGTGCGGATATATTGAGGGCGAACATGCAGAATGCCCTAAATGTAAAAATGAAAAAGTGGAAGAAATAGATTCACAAATAAAAATTCTTGAAAATATGTTATATGCTAATTAACAACAAAAAATCACGGAGTTTAGTTTAAAGGAGGCAATTTCAATGACAGTAAATGAAATTCAAGAAAAGATTCATGAATTAAAAACCCAGAAAGATTCAGTTGAAGGCACAAAATGTGAGGTTTATTCTAGAGTTGTTGGGTACTTGAGACCGGTTTCTTTGTGGAATGAAGGCAAGAGAGAAGAATTTAAAATACGTAAAACTTATTGCCCCTGCAAACATGATTAAAAAATAACGGTGGCACACGTAAATGAAAATCGGCGGATTACAAAAACTGTCTCTTATAGACTATCCAGGTGTGCCTGCCGCTGTTATTTTTACGCAGGGATGCAATATGATGTGTCCTTACTGCCACAATCCGCAATTGATTTATCCGTATTTGTTTGAACGGTCATTTGACGAAGATGAAATTTTTGTTTTCCTGTCAAAAAGAATAAAACTTTTAAGAGGTATAGTTATAACGGGTGGAGAACCAACCATTCAAAAAGATTTGCTCGAATTTATAACGGCAATCAAAAATTTAAACTTTTTTATTAAGCTCGATACAAATGGAACAAATCCACAAATACTACAAGAGTTGATAGCTAAGAAACTTATAGATTTTGTGGCTATGGATATAAAGTCGTCTATGGAAAAATATAATCTCTTTTTCAAAGGAGATTTAAACTTAATCAAACGGTCAATTAATATAATCAAATCTTCAGGATTGCCTAGCCTTTTTAGAACTACGTATGACACAGACATTTTAATTGAAAAAGATTTGTCTGAAATAAAAGATATAACATCAGGTTCAGAATACATTATTCAAAAATGCAAAAAACTGATGATAATGTAAAATAGATTGTGTGAAGTTTCTGTTATAAGAAAAAGAGGGAACATAAAAGAATTAAATGTTGTTAAATTTTTGCAAACCAATAACAGCTATTTTGAAGATTACATTACGCGCAGTATTTATAATTCTAATGCAATAGAAGGCTCTACATTATCCTATGCTGATACTTATGCAACTGTATTTAATGACAAGTCGTTTAAAATATCTGCAAACTCCAGAGAGATTTACGAAGCCATAAATTACAAGTCATAAATAAAAATATAAATGAAATAGACGGTTTTAGAAATACCGACGTATATGTCCGCGGTGCATAACATATTTCACCAAAAAAAGAGTTTGTTCAAAATAGTATGCTTTATTTTATTGATAACTATAACAATTCTAAATATAATTCAATTTTCGAAAAACGGCATTTAATCACATATAGAGTTTGAAAAAAATTCATCCATTTATAGACGGAAATGGCAGAACAGGCAGATTAATCATCAATTTTGAATTATTAAAAAACAATATTACTCCTTGTATTATATCCGTAGTCGACAGAAGTAAATATTTTGAATTTTTAAAAAATGACGATATTAACAGCTTTGTCGACTACTTAGAAACTCTGTCAAAAGAAGAAATGAAAAGAATTGAAAGATTTGCCTCTAATGAATAAAGTTGAAAAACCTATCGACGTACTTCGTCAATGCCTTTGGCATCGCCACCTCTTTCAGAGGAATGAAAAGAGAAAAAACATTGCATTAATTCCCATTTTTTTAAAATAAGTCGTTCTTCCTTAGCAGTCTGCCCTCGAATGTTTTAATCTAGGGGTGGCAGACGGAATCTGACAGGGTGTTTCATTTTACGAAATTAAAATAAAAAAACGAGCTGTAAAATATAATATGATTATAAAAAGAGTTGACATTGCTGTTCTTGGCAACTGTCAAAATTTGAATATTTCACTCTACGGACTTTGACGTTTTTTAATATAATTCTCTTATGAAGTTAGCTTCGCAATCTTCTTTGCTACTTGCGCACTTTTTGGAATACTTTCTATTTGCAGGATTCTTTTTGTAAAGTTTTTATGTACTCGGCGGTTTCCATAGCATCTTTAGCATAAGCGTCGGCGCCGATTTCTTTTGCAAATTTCTCCGTTACAGCGGCGCCGCCTATAATTATTTTTGTAGGCACGTGTTCCGCATTTCTTAATTTTACAACCGTTTCCATTTCTGGCATTGTAGTTGTCATAAGAGCTGAAAGCCCTATTGCAATAGGATTAATTTCGCGAGCTTTATTTATTATTTCTTGAGAATCAACATTTATTCCCATATCTATAACATCAAACCCATAGCTTTCAAGCACCGCTCCCACTACATTTTTACCTATGTCGTGCATATCACCTTTAACAGTAGCCATTATGACTCTGCCCGCGGAAAAAGTTTCACTTTTCTTAAAAGTAGTTTTTAATATTGCAAATGCCATCTGAGCGGCCTGTGCCGACATAATTATTTGTGGCAAAAAATATTCTTTTGAAGCAAATTTTTCCCCCACAATATCTAACGCTTTTAACACATTATCATTTACCATTTTAAAAGGATTGGCGTCGCATGCGATAATCTGCCTTATAATGTCAGCTATGGACTCTTGATTCCCGTTTAAAACTGCAAAATAAAGGCACTTATCTAAAGGCAGTTTTTCTGTCTCATCCTTGGGCAACGACTTTTTAAAAGAAGAAAAAGCCTCTATGTATTTAGCAGCGCCTTTATCTTTATTTTCAAGTAAATCTTTAGCAAGAGGACTGTCTATTGTCCAATTTTCGTGAGGATTAATAATAGCAAAATCAAGACCGGCCGCTACAGCCATTTTTAGGAATGTTGAATTTATTGTCTGTCTTGAAGGAAGACCAAAAGAAACGTTTGATACACCCAAAACAAGTTTGCACTCGGGATGTAATTGCTTTGATTCTTTCATCGCTTTTAATGTTTCTTGTATTTGCTCAGGAGAAGAACTAACAGACAACACAAGATAATCGAAAATAATGTTTTTTCTTTCCACGCCATACTTATCGGCAAAACGCAAAATTTTTTCAGCTATTTCTAATCTTTCTTCAGCCGTCTTTGGTATTCCATTATCGTCACTAGTTAAAGCAATCAAAGAAGCGCCGTACCTTTTTACTATGGGCAGTATTAAATCTAGTTTTTTTTGCTCGCCGTTAACAGAATTTATAATGGGTTTTCCCGCACAATTTTTAACAGCTCGATCTAAAGCGCTTGTATTGCTTGAATCTATGCATAAAGGTGCTGAAACTATCTCCTGTATTTGATTTACGGCATTCGTAAGAAGTTTTTCTTCGTCAGCACTTGGCACGCCCATATTTACGTCTAAAAGATTTGCGCCTGATTGCGTCTGAAAACGTGCTTCGTCTTTTACCATAGAAAAACTGCCTTTAACCAATTCTTCCTGAAGTTTTTTTCTATTTGTAGGATTTATTCTCTCGCCAATTATTACAGGCTTTTTAATTTCGTTGATATCAATAGCTTTTACTCTTGTAGAAAGGAAGTACTTATTTATTGTCTTTGCAATTTTAGGAGATTTATTTTTTAACTCATCGGACAAAGCTTTTATAAATTCAGGATTTGTTCCGCAGCATCCGCCGAACATATTAACGCCGTAAGAATAGGCTTTTAAACTGGACTCAATAAATTCTTCTTTTGTTTCAGGAAAACAGGTATCACGATTTATTAATACAGGCATTCCCGCATTAGGTTTAAATGATATAGGAAGATTTGTATTTTCGCGCAATACCTTTGCCAGTTCCGCTAAATCTTTTGAACCGATAGAACAGTTTAATCCAAGAGCATCAACACCTAAACTTTCAACCATCGCAATAAAACTTTTTAAATCGCTTCCGGTAACTGTAATACCGTCTTCTGCAAATGTCATTTGAGCAATAATTGCTCCGTTAAAATTGTCTTTTGTGGCAAGAATCGCGGCTTTCATTTCTTTTATTTCCGTCATGGTTTCTATGATCATAATATCAGCGTTGTGTTTTTGCAACAAAGATGCCTGCATTGCAAAAGCATTATAAGCTTCGTCAAAAGACAAGCTGCCTAAAGGTTCTATATATTCTCCTATTGACGATATATCTCCCGCTACAATTGTTTTAGGAGATATTTTTCTTATTAAATCTATTCCCGATTTTATTATGTCGTCAGCTTTGTCTAACAAACCATGCTGTTTTAATCTTATAGGATTTGCGCCAAAAGTATTTGCAAGCAGTATATCGGATCCTGCATTAACATAAGAAGAATAAATGTCCGAAATTCTTTTAGGGAATTTAACATTTAATTCTTCAGGTATTACAACATCTTCAAGATACTTTTTCTTTTGCAGTTCCGTACCGGTAGCGCCGTCCATTATCAACACGCGATTTTTTAATATCTCCAAAAATTTTTGCTTTTCCATTTTGCGCTCACTCCTTTTTGCTTTGTCATTTCGCAACTCCAATTAAAGCTGAAATTGATTTTTCAGGCTTCATTTGGTAAAACTTGCTTAGCTTAATTCCTATGTATTCCGCGCCAATCCAATCTAAAAATTCTCTATTATCCTCAAGCTTCCAATTGCCATATCCGGGTGAATATCTTTTCGTTATAAAATTATTGTTATTTTCTTCGTAAGTTTTAATTTGCTCATACGCAAGCGTTATTATCTCCTCAGCGGCAACGGATCCCGCAGCATCGAGGATTAAAGCGTTGAAAGTTTCTTTTTTCTTGAAATGCTCGTCTCTTCTACTCTCTACTATATTACCAATAGTTACGCCAACCCCGTAAGCCTTAAAACTGTTTTTTAAAAGTGCGGCAACATTGCTGCTTTTTATTTTATAACCTTTTTCAAATAATACTTCGTTATTAATTACCGTTATATTTTCAAAAGCTACCACAACCTTAGGTCTAATAAGCTTTTGAACTAAACTTAAATTTTCTTTTATAAGACTTGCAATCTTAACATCAAGTTTTGTTTTAGTCTGCGAATACCCCAATCTTACAAGCAACTTATTATATGGAATTTCCACTGTAGAGATTTTTATCATAGTTGGTATTTTATCAAAA
Organism: Candidatus Endomicrobiellum pyrsonymphae; assembly: GCA_020328045.1. Lineage (GTDB taxonomy): Bacteria > Elusimicrobiota > Endomicrobiia > Endomicrobiales > Endomicrobiaceae > Endomicrobiellum > Endomicrobiellum pyrsonymphae. The sequence goes on along the minus strand of JAIXMY010000003.1, from coordinate 13,045 downwards.
TTTTATACTAACAAAATAGTTCCAAAATCATATCATGCACGATGACGCTAAAAAATAACAGAATATACTGCTCTAAATCTTACAAAAGGTTGAAATCTAAAATGGAAATTCTTAAAATTCAGTAGGACAAATATATATTCTGATTGATGATAATATCCAGTTTTAAAAGATTTCATATTAATTAACCTGTTAAGTCTTTTTTTTATGTTACAACGTGCATGCCTCTGTAATAATTTAAAGATTTTTCAGCGTGGATTCTGCGAAGTGGGGCAGATGAAACAAATAAAAAAATTTATTACGTTGTTTTTAATTTTTACGCTTATGCTCTCTTCATGTTCCCAAAAGATAACAACAGGTGTAATCCAAAGAGACTTTACGAAACCCAGACCAAAATCCGGACCAGTATCCATATCAGAATCGCCACCACCTAATACTGGTCGTATTGGGTGGTGGACCGTATGAATACTATCCTTATACTAGCACTGATGGGACATTTACACCATATCCTGATCCTGATTCTAATTCAGTTCCGACTTCGTCGCTTGTTGGCGCAGTTGCAGTTGACAATTCTGAATCATCTCCGCAGGAAGACAAGTCCAAAGAAGAAAGACAAAACGACACCACTAATGGACAGAACATGCCCTACGCTGAACATGAATTAGATCGGTTCACTCTTGGTAAGAATACTGGTTTTATTTGCATTTCTAGGGATATTAGGAATGGAAATAGGATTCATTCACGCTTGTCATTGCACTGTCGTTTTTGGCGCATTGATCTCTAAACTAAGCAATTCAGTTAATCCGTCCCGTTAACCCTGTAATAACTATCTGTTTTGGTGAGATAGCTCCCGTCTTCGTAAGTCCTAACAGCTTTTACAAACTTCATTATTTGATACTCAAGTATGCCTGTTCTCATTAATATTTCTTTTCTGTTTAATATCCCCAAATGTAACCTAAAATACAAAATTAGCCGTTCTGTTTCGTTGTACCTTTGAAACTCTATAGCTTTAAAATCGTTCCATTCGTTAAAACTTCTTCACAAAGAACTAAAGAACAAAAAAATAATAGTAACAAAAGTCTGTCGATACAAATTTAATTTGCAAATAACAGACTTTCATATTGCAAGCTATCTATAGTCAACTAATTTTATATTGATACAACTGTGCTACTTAAATTTTCGAGGAAACTTTGGCTGTTTTATGAGAGATGATATGAGAACATATTGACCAAACAAAACAGACAAAATTTACCAAAAAGGCGTAGTCTGCAGAGTTAGCTCAAAAATAGCGCGTCGCGTCGTTGGACTTCCTAGCAAAAAGAATGAGCTTACTGCTTTGTCAGTCAGCCTTGCATTGCATCTATTTTTAAGTTAACGTAATGCGTCAATATAAAGGCTAGTTGACTATAAAATTGCAGTTTTAAAACACGCTAACCAGCCGTGCTGTTAAAGGCAAAGTTATAAGTGCGACAGTTGTTGTAAATATAATAAGAAAAGAAGAAAGATTATGATCTAATTTATGCTGCGAAGATAGAACCAAAGTCAACGCCATTGTAGGCATTGCCGATTCCATAACCACTGATTTTAGGGCAAGACCGTCCATGCCGAAAAAACGGGCGAGTCCAAAAGAAATTATTGGCGCAACGCACAATTTTATTATAACTGCAGGCATCGCAATTATGGCATGCTTTAACTTCGGAAAAGAAAGAGCAAGACCAATACTAAATATCATTAAAGGCGCTATAGGTATGGACATAAGCTCTAATGTTGTAAGTAAAAAACTTGGAAGGGTAATTCCTGAAAAGTTTACTGCAAATCCCGCGACAAGAGTCCATATAGGTGGAAGCTCTGCCACAACTTTAAAATTTTCTTTTATTGTAAGTTTTTGTCCGCGACCATAATAAGCAGCTATTGCCGAGCCTGCAAGAAACAGCAAAGGTGTTGTTGCAAGCAAATCGTACAAAAGAACATATTTTGCCGCACTTTGTCCGTACAAGCTGGTGAGAAACAATAATCCTAAAAATGTTACATTACCAAAAGAAGAGCCTAAAATAAGAGCACCTTTTTCTTCCTTATGCAATGTCGCAATTTTGCCAACCATTGTATAGGTTATAAAAGATATTAATATGGCGAAAAAAATTGTAATCATTGCAGCAAGTGGTAATAACACTGTATTTTTGTCTATTGAAGCCGTAGCCATAACTTTGAAACATAATATTGGTAAAAAAAACCTTATTACCGTCGTGTTAATTACATGTCTTGCAACATCCGGGTTTATATCGCCGGGTTTTTTCCATTGAAAAAACACTCCAAATCCTGCAATTAAAAAAAACGAAATCAAATTATCAAACATCGTTACTTTTCTTCCTTACAAACACCTAATCTTAAAACCCCTAAATCTTCGCTGTTATCCTGCCTATCTTCTATTGTTCAACTATTACCATTTGTCGCCAGAATAATTACTTTCCTCTTTGGTTATAAAGACATCGTGAGGATGGCTTTCTGCAAGACCTGCCGAAGTTATTTTAATAAACTTTCCCTTTTCTTTAAGTTCCTGTATTGAACTAACGCCACAATAACCCATTGCCGCTCTTAATCCGCCTAACAGTTGATAAACAATATCTCCAACTTCACCTCTATATGGAACGCGTCCTTCAACGCCTTCCGCCACCAATTTTTTTGCATTATCTTGAAAATATCTGTCGCTGCTTCCTGCTAGCATTGCAGAAGAAGATCCCATTCCTCTGTAAGTTTTAAAAGCGCGACCGTTAAAAATTATATCTTCTCCCGGACTTTCTTTTGTTCCGGCAAATAAAGATCCCATCATACATACACTTGCTCCTGCCGCTATTGCTTTTGGGATATCTCCTGAATATTTAATTCCGCCATCGCCTATAACTGGAATATTATATTTTGCTGCGACTTTTGCACAATCATAAATTGCCGTTATCTGCGGAACACCTATGCCGGCAATAACTCTTGTTGTGCAAATAGCTCCCGGCCCTATGCCCACTTTGATCGCGTCAGCGCCCGCTTTAATTAAATCTTCAGTCGCTTGCGCGGTAGCGACATTGCCTGCAATTATTTGAGCTTGAGGAAACGCTTCTCTCGTTCTTCTTACCGCATCGAGAACTCCCTGACTGTGACCATGAGCAGTGTCTATAACCAAAACATCCACGCTGGCATCCAATAAAGCTTTTGCCCTCTCTAGCATATCTTTTGTAATTCCCATCGCTGCACCTGCAAGAAGTCTGCCTTTATCATCTTTTGAAGAGTTTGGGTAACGAATAGCTTTTTCGATATCCTTGATTGTAATAAGACCTTTTAGAATAAAGTTTTCATCAACCAAAGGAAGTTTTTCTATTTTCTTACTTTGCAATATTGCTTTTGCGTCGAGGAGAGAAGTGCCTACTTTTGCCGTAACAAGATTGTCTTTTGTCATTATATCCGAAATTTTTTTGCTGTCATCGGTCTCAAAACGCATATCTCTATTTGTAATTATGCCGATGAGTTTGCCGTTTTCCGCAACAATCGGTACGCCTGAAATTCTATATCTTGATGCAAGAAGTTTAGCCTCGCCAAGCGTATCATCTTTTTTTAACGAAAAAGGATCGTAAATAACGCCGTGATCGCTCCTTTTAACACGATCAACTTCCAAAGATTGAGCTTCAATAGACACATTTCTGTGAATTATGCCTATGCCACCCTCTCTTGCAATAGCAATAGCCATTTTGGATTCTGTTACTGTATCCATACCCGCGCTCATAAGAGGAATGTTAAGCTTGATTTTATTTGTGAGGTTTGTCTCCAACCGCACATCTTTAGGAAGCACTTTTGAGTGTTGAGGAATCAACAAAACATCATCAAAAGTTAGAGCCTCTTTTGAAAATTTTGTATCCATGTTTCATCTCCGCTTCCCGCTTATTCTACAATTTTATCCATATTCGTTGCAACCTCCTGTGCTTTTGTTAGACAAAACAAAAGTACCAAAAACTTTTGCCGCTGAGCTTCATCCGCCTCACATTTCTTAGACAACTTTAGAACTTGCGAAAAAGCTTACAGACTTTATGGGTGATTTCACTTCAAAGTGTTAAAATTGTTTTATTTCGCTCGTAATCTCGCTCTCTAAGGAAGTGCAACCACAAGTCACCAAGCCCTAATCGTTGATTCCTCGATTCTTATTGAAGCTACGGACGCGAGTTCGTAGCAGTTGATTATTTTTTATTTCTCTTCTTTTTTCAAATGCGTCATACTCAATTCTAGGCATCGGACATTTCTCGTTCCAATTTTATGTATACTTCGTCCTTTTCCATGCCGAATAGTTCTACGTAATGCTTCTTCTCCGTCATCGTTTCTTTGCATACCTTGTCAAATATTTCGTTGCCTAATAAAGCCTTAGTTGCATTTTTAATATTTTTTCGAATGATGACTTGTAATTGCGAAAGATTTGTCTAGTATTATCGCGCTTTTTCAGCATTTCCATTTGTATTCGTTTTTCTTTTTGGTTTTTCTGCTCTGATTGTTATCTCAATATTACCACATACTCATCCATTTTTACCTGTTCGCTCTCGGCATTTTATCTCAGCCGTATCACGATGCAAGTAAGTAATCTTATCTCCCAGCGCGGAATACAATTTAAATCTTTCAAACTCGCTTTTGACACCACCAATTATGCAAACCACACTGCCGTTTGCTCCAGTCTTGCGTACTTTTCTACATTTTCTATAACAGCATCTTGTATAGTCCTACCTTTAGCTATTTCCACGTCTACTTTCCTCGAAGTATCGTTAGCTATTAACTCAATTCTTACTTTTATTTTATCATGACTTTTTCTATCGATCACTTCTGTTACACCTGAGTCCGGTTTTGAGTTTTTTGTACATGAAGGCAACAACATCGTATATACTTAAACTAGAGCAACTAATTTCTTCATATCCCATTATACTAAATAGTACATTAGCTCAGGCACTAAATTAAAGTCATCTTTGTGAATTTTTTGTGAATCTCTATTATTATCATGTGCCAAGATAATATTTATAGCCACAATTATTGGTTAACCGATTCTGTGGGAATATTGTGCTCTAGAGCAGCAACAGAAAATCCGCCAGAGGATTTACGATATATCACATCAACACAGCGCTAGCTGACTACAAGACCTCCGACGGCTGGACTCGAACCAGCAACCGATCGGTTAACAGCCGATTGCTCCACCATTGAGCTACGTCGGAACTAAATATCTCATTTATGACTATCACTTCATTATACTTGTTTTTGAAAGAAAATCAAATTTTTTCTTCCGTGCTTTTGTTTTGTCCGATAAAAGTACAGAAAAATTGCACATAATAAATAAAATTTGATACAATACTGCATCGCAGAAGTAAAAACAAACACAGTGGGAGTTACATATGAGAAGCGATCAAATAAAAAAAGGCGCGGTAAGAGCGCCAAATAGATGTTTGTTGTATTCTACAGGAATTAGTCCAAGTGATTTAAACAAGCCCTTCATAGGTATTGCTTCGTCTTTCTCAGATTTAGTGCCGGGTCATATTGCTATGCGAGATTTGGAAAGATACATAGAAAGAGGCGTTGCTGCGGGTGGCGGAGTGCCCTTCATTTTCGGAGTCCCTGCCGTATGCGATGGTATAGCCATGGGACATAGTGGTATGTACTATTCTTTAGGATCAAGGGAGATAATTGCTGATCTAGTAGAAACTGTTGCTAACGCACACATGCTTGATGGACTTGTTCTTTTGTCAAACTGCGATAAAGTCACACCCGGAACGCTTATGGCTGCCGCAAGACTTAATATCCCTGCCATTGTTGTTACTGCGGGCGCTATGATGACAGGAATGTACGAAAAAAAAAGACGCTCTATGGTTAGAGATACCTTTGAAGCCGTCGGACAATTTCAAGCAGGTAAAATTACAGAACATCAGTTGTCAGAATTGGAAATAGCCGCATGCCCAGGTGCGGGTTCTTGTCAGGGAATGTACACTGCAAATACTATGGCTTGTTTGACAGAAACAATGGGAATGTCTTTGCAAGGATGTGCCACTGCTCTTGCTGTGAGCGCAAAGAAAAAAAGAATTGCTTATGAATCCGGAATAAGAGTTGTCGAACTTGTAAAAGAAAATATAAAACCGCGCGATATTTTAACATTGGGCGCTTTTAAAAATGCAATTATTGTAGATATGGCTTTAGGCGGTTCTACAAATACAGTTTTACATCTTCCAGCCATAGCACACGAGGCGGGAATAAAACTGCCGTTGGAATTATTTGACGAGATTTCTAAAAGGACTCCACAGATTGCATGCTTAGAACCAGCAGGAGATCATTATATGGAAGATTTGGATAATGCCGGAGGTGTGCCTGCCGTATTATTTGCGGTTCAAAACAAATTGACCCATTCTAAAACAGTGACCGGTCCTGATGTAGTTGAAATTGCAAGATCATCAAAAATTTTAGACGAAGATGTAATAAGAGCAAATAATCCGTACAAACCTGAGGGCGGTATTGCAATTCTAAGAGGTAATATAGCGCCTAGCGGATCTGTTGTAAAGCAAGCTGCGGTAAGTGAGAAGATGAAAATTTTTTCAGGCAAAGCGCGAGTGTTTAATTCTGAAGATGACGCCATGAAAGCAATACTCGATAATAAGATAGTTCCGGGCAATATTGTCGTTATAAGGTATGAAGGTCCTGCAGGCGGACCGGGCATGAGAGAAATGTTAAGCCCTACAAGCACGTTGCATGGCATGGGATTAAGCGATTCTGTGGCTCTTCTTACCGACGGACGTTTTTCCGGAGGAACAAGAGGACCTTGCATAGGGCATATTTCTCCTGAAGCCGCTGCCGGCGGAACGATAGCTGCAATAAATGAAGGCGATATCATCAATATAAATATACCGGGAAGAACATTAAACGTTGAACTAAGCGATGAAGAAATAAAGGCAAGAATTGCTAAAACTGTAAAACCTGAACCTAAAGTTAAAACCGGTTACATGGCTCGTTACGCCAAGTTGGTACAGTCTGCTGATACCGGCGCTGTTTTAGAGTGATAACACGATAATTAAAGTGATAAGAGGTGGGAAGGATACTTCATTTAACAAAAAACTGGTGCTCAGATTTTAGTAGGAAGCCTGTTAAAGGAAAATGTTGAGATAGCTTTTGGTCTTCCCGGCGGACAAACTCTGCCGATATTTGACGCAATTCACGGATCAAAATTAAATTTTGTTTTGACAAGGCACGAGCAAGCCGCTTCCCATATGGCTGACGGATATGCTCGCTCTACTGGTAAACCCGGCGTGTGTATAGCTACTTCTGGACCGGGAGCCACAAATATAGTTACTGGACTTGCTGCCGCGTATATGGATTCCGTCCCTATGGTTGCAATTACGGGGCAGGTCGCAACAAATGTGATAGGACAAGACGCATTTCAAGAGGCTGATACTACGGGTATTACAAGACCTGTAACAAAGCATAACTTTTTGGTTAAAGACGTAAAGGATTTGGCAAGGACTATAAAGGAGGCATTTTATATTGCGACTACAGGAAGACCGGGACCTGTTTTAGTTGATATTCCCATTGATGTTCAGCGCGGGATTTGTGAATTTATTTATCCGGAAAAAATTGAAATACGTTCATATAAGCCTACTTATGAAGGACATTCCGGACAAATCAAAAAAGCTGTTGATATCATAAATAACAGTGAGAGACCTGTTTTTTATATAGGGGCTGGAGTTATTGCTTCCAACGCAGAAAAAGAAATTATTGAGATATCAAAAAAGGCCGATATCCCGGTTACAAATACTTTGCTTGCCGTAGGAGCGTATCCGCCTGATACAAATTTAAGTTTAGGTATGCTTGGAATGCACGGAACTTTTTGCGCAAACAAAGCTGTACAGGCTGCAGATGTCATTATAGCTGTTGGTGCAAGATTTGATGACAGATGCACCGGCAAGGTCTGTGATTTTGCAAAAAAAGCTGAAATAATTCATATAGATATAGATCCCACTGCAATATCAAAAGTTGTTGACGTTGATATCCCTGTAGTAGGCGATGCAAAAACGGTTTTAAAAGAAATGTCAGCTACGATAGAGAAAAAAGAAAGAAAAGATTGGATTAAAACGATTGATGGTTGGAAAGCAGAACACCCTTTATCCTATGATAGAAACGACGATAAACTCCATCCGCAATACGTGATTGAAAAAATCTCTGAACTCACAAAAGGTGAGGCAATTATTGCAACTGAGGTCGGACAACACCAAATGTGGTCGGCGCAGTATTATAAGGCAAAATATCCTCGTTTGTTTTTAAGTTCTGGAGGACTTGGTGCTATGGGGTTTGGTTATCCTGCAGGTATAGGAGCAAAATTCGGTAATCCTGATAAAGAGGTTATAGTCATAGCCGGCGACGGTTCTTTTCAAATGAATATGCAGGAAATGGCTGTCGCGATTTTAAATGATATTGATGTTAAAGTTGCTATATTAAACAACCAGTACCTTGGCAATGTTCGTCAGTGGCAGGAAATGTTTTATGGCAAAAGATATTCTCACAGTTGTCTTGCGAAACGTAAGAAATGCCCCAAGTGGTGCAATACTCCAAGCAGAGACAAATGTCCCGTTTATGTTCCCGATTTTGTAAAATGGGCAGAGAGCTATGGCGCTTTAGGAATACGCGTGACAGACAAAAAAGATGTTGTGCCTGCCTTAAAAAAGATGTTAGAAGCAAAAGCTTCGATTGTTCTTGATATATGGGTTGAGATAGAAGAGAACATTTTTCCGATGGTTCCAGTCGGAGCTTCTCTCGACGATATTATAACTAGAATGAACGGATAAACAATTTTCACAATACAAGATCCTTACACATTAGCAAGCGGAGGAAGGAAGTATGCGGCATACAGTTTCAGTTTTAGTTGAAAACAAGTTTGGCGTACTTGCAAGAATTTCTACTCTTTTTGCGGCGCGCGGTTTCAATATAGACTCGCTTTCCGTAAGCGAAACTGAAGAGCCTGCCATTTCAAGAATGACTATTGTCGTCAAAGGGGGTGCTTATATTCTTGAGCAGGTTACAAAACAATTAAACAAACTTGTCGATGTCATAAAAGTTACCGATTTCAAAGATACTGAATACGTTGAAAGAAGTCTCGCTCTCATAAAAATAAATATGACTAAATCAACACAAAATGAACTCATTAAACTTATTGGTATTTTTAGGGCAAGAATTGAAGACATTTCACAAAATTCAGTTACTGTTGAAATGACGGGCAACGAAAATAAAATTAATGCTTTTGTAAAAACAGTTATGCCCTACGGCATAAAAGAAACATGCAGAACAAGCGTTGTTGCTTTGGGACGCGGACACACTATTAAAATTAAGGAGAAAAGAAATGGCTGAAGCAAAAATGTATTATGACAATGACGCAGATTTAAATCTTTTAAAAGGGAAAATTATTGCTGTTTTGGGTTATGGAAGTCAGGGGCATGCCCACGCTCTAAATCTTAAAGATTCGGGTGTTAACGTTGTTGTCGCTCAAAGACCTGGTGGGGATAACTATAAAAAAGCTATCGAAGACGGTTGGAAGCCGGTAAGTGTTGCCGAAGCAGTTAAGCAAGCAGACTGGATTCACATTCTCTTACCAGATGAAGTTCAGAGAAAGATTTGGGAAGAGGATATAAAACCTAGTATTAAAAAAAACGCGGTTTTAAGTTTTGCGCATGGTTTTAATATTCGCTTTCAGCAAATCGTTCCTACTTCAGATTTAGATGTAATTATGATTGCTCCTAAAGGTCCCGGACATTTAGTAAGAAGACAATATGAGGAAGGCAAAGGTGTTCCTTGTTTGGTAGCTGTAGAGCAGAACGCAAGCGGAAAAGCAAAAGATTTGGCTTTAGCCTACGCAAAAGCTATAGGCGGGACAAGAGGCGGAGTTCTTGAAACAACTTTTAAGGAAGAAACTGAAACCGATTTATTTGGCGAGCAGTCTGTTCTCTGTGGCGGTTTAGTAGAACTTATAAATTCAGGTTTTGAAACCCTTGTAGAAGCAGGTTATCAACCTGAAATTGCATATTTTGAATGTTGCCACGAAGTTAAACTTATAGTAGATTTGATATTTGAAGGCGGGCTCAGCAAAATGAATTATTCAATTTCCGATACAGCAGAATACGGTGAATACGTAACCGGAAAGAGATTAATTACACCAGCCGTAAAAGCAGAAATGAAAAATGTTTTAGCAGATATTCAGTCAAGCAAGTTTGCAAACAAATGGCTTGAAGAAAACAAAACAGGCAGACCTTTTTTCAATAAAGCAAGAAGAGAAGTAAGCGAAAGAATGATTGAAAAAATTGGGGCAAGATTACGCTCAAAAATGTCTTGGATAAAAAAATAATTTCGTCTTTTAAGTTCGTATTTTCTTATTTACGTCACGACAAACGCATGAAAGGTATTTTGTGTGGGAGGTAGCTTGCACTATACTCTCTCTGTTTCCGTCAGGCTTTGCCCCTCCCTCATCAACCCACTGAAAAAAGTGGTGAAAGAAGTCCTTGAAAAACTGATTGTTTTTTGTTTCATAAACGTTCAACTTGTTTTCTGATACATCGATGCCTACAAATTCAGTGTATAAGGTTTTTGGCATTTTGTGCATCCTTTTAGTTGATATTAGCTTCTTGTTTTCAACTAAAGTTTGCACATTTGCAACCTCATCAAGCTTTTACCTTGTGGTGTTGGAGATCCTGATGACTACGGGCTTTGCCCCACCCGTTCAATCTTCCAACACCCCTGTACACTTAAATTATACTTGTTTTTAAGGAACAATACCCCCCGTCAATGCCTCTTGGCATGCCACCTCTTTCATAGAAAGGGGAATTGACGACAACATGGATTCGTTTTTTTCGTGAGACAAACGAAGTTTACCATCGACTGCATTAATTGGTGGACAATCGGCAAAATACAGATTTTAGGATAATTCAATGCTAGATAAGGATATATTAAAAAAACAGATACATCAGCTTGAAATAAAATCAAATAAACTTGTAAATGAAATTTTTGCAGGACAGTATCAAAGCGTTTTTAAAGGGCAAGGGATAGAATTTGTGGAAGTCAGAGAATATCAAGTTGGTGATGATTTTAGAAGTATTGATCACAATGCTACCGCCAGATACGGCAAACCTTATATAAAACTTTTCTCACAAGAAAGAGAACTCACGGTAATATTTCTTATAGATATTTCATTATCACAAAACTTTGGTAGCGCTGATAAATTAAAATCTGAAGTTGCAGCAGAAGTGACTGCTCTTTTGGCATTTTCATCTTTAAAAAATAATGATAGAGTTGGGATGCTTTCTTTTACCGATAAAGTGGAAAAAATTATTACGCCTAAAAAAGGGAAGAACACCATTTTAAGAATTATAAATGAGATTCTTGATTCAAATTCGTCAGGCATAAAAACATCGATATCAACGGCATTAAAAGCAATAAATGAAATATGGCGAAGAAAAGCGGTTGTTTTTCTTATTTCAGATTTTCAAGATGAAAATTATGAAAAAGATTTAATAATAACTGCAAAGAAACACGATTTGGTATGTATAAAAATAGAGGATAACAGAGAAAAAGATTTGCCGAAAGTGGGTTTAATTGAAATGCAAGATCCCGAGACAAAAGAGACAATGATAGTTGACAGCTCTTCTGTTGCAGAATTGTTTAAACAAAAGAGCAAAGCTCTTAATGAAAAAACGGACAGAATATTTAAAAACGCCAAAGTAGGTATTATAAATTTAAATACAAATGAATCTTATGTAAAGCCTCTCATAAGATTTTTTAAAGAGAGAGAACATCGAGCGGGTTTGCGATGAAATATTGTGTTTTTGCCAAGCATATTATTTTAAATAGCTTATTTGTTTTCTGTTTTTGTGCGTTTTTAAACGCTCAGGAGACGATAGAAGTTTCATTAAACAAAAACAGAGCTTATGTTGGCGATGTTATAAATTTTACTGTAAAAGTCCAACTGCCGCCAAATGCTCAAATAACCGCAAAGCAGAATTTTCATTTTAACGATTTTGATATCATAAGTTCAGATGTTAAACATTTGCCAAGCATAGAAAATACTTATGAATTAGATTTCAATATTGCCGCGTATAAAACAGGATCATTTACCATAAACCCTTTAACGGTTTTCTATATAAATCCAGATGGTACGAGCAATCTATTTTTAACTCCGGAAGAACATGTTGAAATTATAAGCGTTGCAGACAATGCTCAAGTGCAAGGTATAAAAGATATAAAAGCTTTAAAAAAATTTAAGATAAAATCTTTGCACGTTGTCTTAATTCTTTTTGTATTGTTATTGTTTATTGTTTATGCTGCATTTACAGTAAAGAGCTTTGTTGAATATATAAAAAAATCAAAACAAGTTGAAATAGATCCTAAAACTAAGGCTTTAAACGCTTTGGAAGATTTGTACAAAACTAGAAGCGATATAAGCGCGAGAAATTTTTATTATACGATGTCGAGAATTTTGAGATCTTATGTATCTAAAAAATGTAATTTTGAGGCTATAGAAATGACGACGTCTGAATTTTTTGACAAAATTAAACCGATTATGCCTAAAGAAATTAATATCAATGAATTTAAAGACTACTTAAAAGTTTTTAATTTGGCAAGGTATGCGGATTTTACACCTGATGAAACAAAAAGAGAAAATAATTATAATTTCACGAAAAAGCTTTTGGAGTTGTTATGAAATTTGCAAATCCGCTATATCTTTTAATATTTCTTTTGCTTTTAGCGTTTGTATATGCATACAGAAACATTATTAATAAAAAAGCATTTAAACCCTATATAAGTTTTTCGCTGATAAATCTTCTTGAAAATAACGGCGCGAGATTTAAAGAAAATCTTCTAAATCTCTTGAAAATTTTAAAATATCTTGCGTTGATATTGATTATCATTGCTGTTGCAAGACCTCAGAGAGGAAAAGCATTTGAACAATCAAACGATCAAGGTATTGATATTATAATGGCGCTTGACACTTCGACAAGTATGAGATCGATTGATT
>JAIXMY010000094.1:3163-3505 GCA_020328045.1 Candidatus Endomicrobiellum pyrsonymphae | reverse complement strand
GGGTGCCGAAGATATTGGAGAAGATGAAGGAGTTGGTGGGGGAGGGAAGAAAGATGTGTGGAAAGAGTAGTATGAGGTGGTTGCTTCAGTTGGCGGCGGAGGCGGCGGAGGAGGCGAAGGTGCCGGGGGAGATAACGCTTTTTCCGGACCATGATACGCCGCTTGCGGTGAGGGCGGCGGCGCATTTGAAGGAGAAGTCGCCGAATGTGGATAAAGCGGTGCTGAAGGAGTGGCAGGCGCTGGTGGCGGCGACAAAGGAGAAGGCGAAGAATATGCTGATGGTGAAGTATGGTGTGAAGAATGATAATGCGAAGAATATGCTGATGGTGAGGTATGATGTGA
>JAIXMY010000094.1:0-3153 GCA_020328045.1 Candidatus Endomicrobiellum pyrsonymphae | reverse complement strand
TCAACAACTATGCTGTCGCTGGCAAACTCTACGCGCCTGCTTTGCGACATTAACGCTATCCCTGTCAAGTTTTCGTCTAAATATACAGGTATCGGTAACGACACCGGTCGCCCGCCAACATTAACATTTATGAAATTTACTTTGTGTAACACTATTACCGGGTATAATCCGTTTAACATTTAATCGTCCTTAAATCCAAACAACTTACCCATACCATAGGACTCTTTTAAAAATTAACCCGTTTACTATAGAGCCCCATTAGCCGTTTGGGGAGTGTTTTGATTGATTTGATATACAAAAAGTACCCGTTTTTTGTTTGTCATCTTTGTTTGATTTTGATTATAATCTTTGATGATTTGTTAAAAGGTTTGATTTGATATAATCACAACAGTTGTAGCTGATTTGTTAAAAGCTTTGATTTGGTATAATCACAACAGTTGTATTTGATGAGATGATATAATTACAATAGTTGTAGCTTGATTTGTTAAAAGATTTGTATAATTTTTAAGGTTGAAATGTTAAAAGTAAGGGATTAAATTTGTATAATTACAATAGTTGTAGCTTGATTTGTTAAAAACTTTGATTTGGTATAATCGCAACAGTTGTATTTGATGAGATGATACAATCGCATTTGATTTGGTATAATTGGTTTTCTTATAAATGCAAAACAAAAAAAGTGGCGCTAAAATAAAAGAGGGAATTTTCACCTGAGGCAATACATAGTCCACATTCCCTTAATCTCTAAATCTAAATTTATCAAAACCGACAGATAAAAACAAAAGAGGAAGTTGTGACAATCTAGACAACAACGATGCTGGATTGCTTCGTCATTTCATCCCTCGCAAGGACGCCGATAGTATGATGACATTACTATTAAAAAGAAGACATAATACAATGACATTACAATTAAAAAGATGTGTAAGCTTGTTTGTTTGCCTTTCTCTAACTCAAAAACATTAACAAATGCTGAGGAGGGGATTTGAACCCCTACCGCCCTTTCGGGGACAGGCTTCTGAGACCTGCGTGTCTGTCGTTCCACCACCTCAGCGTTACCATAGCCAAACAATTTTATATTATTTGTTTATAATTTTCATTTTAATTACGCGCATGTATTTTCATTTATTCGTTTTATATCTCAAATAACAAGAAATCGTGGGTATGATACCATAAATGATTAAAGCGCACAAGCGCCGGTATAAACCCATTTTAAATGCAGATACTGCAAGGTACAATTGCGAGACGATGAATTCGTTGAAGCAATCTAGAATTTCTATAAAATATCCCCATTATAGAGTTAGTTGACTATAAATAGCTTGGAAAGAGGTCTATTGATGAGAATATTCTGTTTTGAAGATTTTTCGCAAGTTTTAAAATTGCCTAAAAAATATGAAACAAATGAAGCTCAGCGGCAAGAATTTTTGGTACTTTTGCTTTGTCTGACAAAAGTACAAAATAAACTCTTTCTTTTTCCTGTCATATATTATAAAATCTGCGCATGTGTTTACGAGGGGAATGTATTGTGGACAATTTTATTGAATTCAGAAGCGTTTCAGTTTTGCGTGGCGATAGAAAAATTTTAAATAATGTTAATCTTAGCGTAAGTTCGGATGAAAATGTTGCGATAATAGGTCCAAATGGTTCAGGGAAATCTTCATTTATAAAACTTATAACAGGCAAGATTTATCCGTCTTATACAGGGGATAATACTGTTTGTAGGTTATTTGGTCGCACGCAGTGGAATATACACGATTTGCGAAGCATGCTTGGAATAGTAACAAGTGAATTGGAATATGAGTTTCATAATGTAATAACAGGTTTTGAAGCAGTTTTGTCAGGATTTTTTGCAAGCATAGGAATATGGAGTAATCATGTGGTTACGAAAGATATGATTAAAAAGACTGACGAAATGATTGATTTCATGGATGTGTCGTTTTTGAAAGACAAAAAACTTGAAACGATGTCTTCAGGAGAAGTAAGGCGATTTTTGATTGCAAGAGCGCTTGTAAATAATCCTAAAGTCTTAATTTTAGACGAACCTTCAAACAGTTTAGATATTGCATCTTCGATGAAGCTCCACAACATAATGAGAAAAATTGTGGCGGCAGGCACAAAAATAGCGCTTGTAACGCATTTAGTTTCGGATATTATCCCTGAAATTAACAGATTTATATTTTTTAAAAACGGTGAAATTTTTGCCGACGGTAAACGTAGTGAAATTTTTAATAGCAATACGTTCTCCTCTCTTTTTGGCATGAAATTGAAGCTTACCGAAAATGATGGTTTGTGTAGTATTGATATTCATATATAAAATCAAAATCTGCAGATTTTTCAATATAAACTTGATGTAAGCTCAAACCTCGTCGGGAATCAACATATTTTTAAAAACGTCCTAAAACCCATAAAAATATTTAAAACCACATTGCAAGACTAAAATAAGACTAATGTTTTTGTTACTTTTTACAATAATTTTATTTCTAAAAATCTTCAATTTCAATTTATGTCATCTTTTAATGCTTTTAAAGAGATAACTCTAACTTTGATTTGTATCATTTTTCTTATCTTTTTTTAGTAATTCCATTTGAAGTTTCAAAATTTCTATTTCTTTTTCTAAAATTTCCAGTCTTGGAGAATCACTAAGTACTTGTTTCACTCCTTCTAGACAACCAAATTCTTGCAGGGTATATGCGAATAGCGATTTTAATTGAACTAGGCGGCAGAAGCGACGAGCTTATAGATGTAAGAGCGCAAAACAGACAGCTGAGGAAAAAAGAAGCTAACGAATATCTTTTGCGTTCAAACAAGAATACCGGTGAATGGGATATTAATATTTTAGGAAAAATGTTTAATTTTGATTTTTTAAAAGAGGTAGGGTTCAACGATTTTGAGCTTGATAAAATCTTTGCTTGGGGCAAAATAACATGGAAATTAAACCTGCGGTTTTAGATGAAATTTTAGATGAAAATTTAGCAGTAAATTTACTGGAGATTTTTAGTGTTTATAAGAAACCAAATTCGCAAAGGGAAAAGGGACATTTTTAGAACAATTTCACAGCGAAGAAGTTTTAACGAATGGAACGATTTTAAAGCTATAGAGTTTCAAAGGTACAACGAAACAGAACGGCTGATTTTGTATTTTAGGTTACATTTGGGAGGA
>JAIXMY010000027.1 GCA_020328045.1 Candidatus Endomicrobiellum pyrsonymphae | reverse complement strand
GAGCATACTGACCGTCAGCATATTTATATGTGCCAATAACCGTTGCACAACCGCTCAACAAACAAAACAAAACAAAAAAACTTACAATTTTCTTCATTTTATACCTCTCTCCTGTTTATTTTTAACTTCTCTAAAATCAGTTCTAGTTCTAAGTTTATCATTCTTTCTTATTTTTTTTCATTACTTTTTCGAACAAATTAATCCGATAATTACTCCAATAATAATGAGACAAATTGTTCTACGAAGTTCGCGCCGTTCCTATAAGTGATAACCTGTTGCCTACACTGAAAGAAATCTACGATTTGTGTCCTAAGTCAAATTGGCTAATAACGGATTATACTGGGGACAGACCGAGTTTTTAAAAGTTTTGATTTGGCTTATGTATGACATGCTTACTTTCAGCATTAGTATAGTAACTCCCTGCCAACAGCTTTGGCAACCAAATCCAACTCTTTCATCAAATTCTCAAACTGATCAGGCAATAAACTTTGCGGTCCGTCCGAAAGCGCAAGTTCCGGCTTAGGATGAACCTCTATAATAATACCGTCAGCTCCAGCAGCAATACATGCTTTAGCCATTGTGCCAACATGTTCTCTAATACCTATTCCATGCGACGGATCCAAAACTACGGGCAAATGTGAAAGCTTTTTCAATACAGGTACAGCATTTAAATCCATTGTAAATCTTGTAGCAGTTTCAAAAGTTCTTATGCCTCTCTCACAAAGAATAACATTGTAGTTACCCTGAGAAAGAATATACTCAGCTGAGAGCAAAAGCTCCTTTATTGTAGTAGCCATACCTCTTTTTAAAAGTACAGGTTTTTTTTGCTTCCCAGCTGCTTTTAAAAGATCATAATTTTGAACATTTCTTGCGCCTATTTGAACAATATTACAATACTTGGAGACAAGCCCAACCTGCTCAACAGTCATAGCCTCACTAATAGTAGGCATGTGTACTTTTACACCTGCGTTTTTAATATACTCTAAACCTTTTTCTCCAAGACCCTGAAAAGCATAGGGCGAACTTCTAGGCTTATACGCGCCGCCACGCAATATGGTTGAACCTGCAGATTTAACTATTTCTGCGGTATTAATCATCAATTCTTTACCCTCAATAGCGCAGGGTCCTGCTATAACATGTATTCTTTTACCACCAATTTCAACATCTCTGCTTATCTTAACTATTGTATTTTCTTTTTTAAATTCTCTC
The DNA here is from genome assembly GCA_020328045.1 of Candidatus Endomicrobiellum pyrsonymphae. Lineage (GTDB taxonomy): Bacteria > Elusimicrobiota > Endomicrobiia > Endomicrobiales > Endomicrobiaceae > Endomicrobiellum > Endomicrobiellum pyrsonymphae. The sequence continues at coordinate 14,141 of JAIXMY010000027.1, read as the reverse complement.
GAAGCGAGCTTATAAGGCTTCTGTATTTCGCTTACGTGTTCCACCGTATCTATCACTTCAAAAGCTTCCTTGTATTTTTCAGCATATTCGCCTATCATACCTATAACTGTAAAATCTTTTCCTTTTGAAATATGAGGCTTATACCCAAAAACTTTTATTTTGTCTGTTATCGCCTTAATGTCTTTTTGCTTTGAACCTTTCTTCAATGTTATTATCATATTATTACCTCGCTGATTTTTTTAGTTTAGTCATCAATTTTGCTTTATAGCTTAGCTCTTGACTATTACAACTAAGCCCTTGGATAACTGCCTAGACTTTTTACAAAAATACTTTTACGTCTTAGACTTTCTATTGTTGTCGCTATATTTTTATCCTCAACATGCCCTTTAAAATCGACAAAAAACATATATTCCCATGCCTTCTTTTTTGTAGGACGAGACTCAATTTTTGTCAAGTTTACATTATTTTTATTAAAAACCCCAAGCACTTCGTACAAAGACCCAACTTTATCTTTAACTATAAAAACTAAACTTGTTTTATCTTTACCGCTAGGCTTTGTCAAAATTTTTCCTATGACAAAAAACCTCGTAAAATTTTCCCTGCTGTCTTGAATTCCCTTCTGTAAAATATACAAATCATAAATTTTCGCAGCTACTTCCGACGCAATCGCTGCTGCAAAATCTTCTTTGGCAACTTTTTTAGCCGCTTCCGCAGTTGACGAAACGGATACCATCTCTACATCAGGATAATTTTTAGTTATCCAATCTCTACATTGCGCCAAGGCGTGAGGATGAGAATAAACTCTTAAAATTTTAGCTTTTGGATCTTTTACAAGAAAACATTGTTCTATTTTTAAACTTATCTCAGCGCATATTTTAAGTTCTGTTTCAACAAGCATATCTAAGGTAACGTTTACAGAACCTTCGTTTGAATTTTCAACAGGAACAACACCAAAATCTACTCTACCACTTTCAATTTCCAAAAGAACTTCTTGAGGAGTCGTTGCAGGAATGAAGCAGCTCGAAGTTCCAAAATTCCTGATAGCAGCCTGATGCGTAAATGTAGCCCATGGTCCTAAAAATGCCACTTTTGTTGGACTTTCTAAATTTCTGCAAGCGCTTATTATTTCTGTATATATATTCCTAAGAGATTCCTCTCCTAAAGCGCCTTTAGCAACGGTGATATTATTTAAAACCTCTTTCTCCCTAGACGGCGCATATACAACAGCATTAGTTTTATTTTTAGACTTTACAATGTCTAAGGCAAGTTTTGCCCTCTTATTTATGAGCTTTACAATTTCTTTGTCAACTTTGTCTATAGATTGTCTTGTTCGCTGCAATTTTAAAGACATATTATTCCTCCTCATATAAAACAAAAAGACTTTATTCACATCTATGATCGACTATAATTCCGATGTATTGTACTAAACTAAAAAATTTATTCAAAATTACTGGTATGATGCGCGACTACTTTAAAATTCCTAAAATGTGCAATATGTTGTGATATTATACACTTTTTACAAGTTTTTCCAAACCCGAAACAGGACGAAAGCATCAAAAGCTTCAAACTCTTCAAATCAGGAAATTTAAAAAGCGCCATATTTAACCCGGAGTGTGAAGAGTTTTTGCGCTCCGGCGACGTTTTAGTGGATGAAGTTCAGAAAAAAAGTAAAAGTAATATGTAGTCTGTTATGGATCGAATTTACATAATTACAGATAGCATTCTTTCAGCGCATTGATTGCGTCTATAAGAAAAAAACAAATCCTTCTCGTGAAAAGTGCAACGTTTAACATCAAAGATTTCATTAATTCCAAGTTTTTGCAACTTACGACGAACTATCTCCGCCAAATCTAATTTGTTATTTACAAGCTCAACATTGAATTTATCTTCCATATCACAGTTTACATCATAACAACAAGAACGAATATGCGGACCGATATAAGCTTTAATATCCTCTGGTTTAATTGAAAAATCTTTATGAAAGATTTCGACTGCGTTTTCTATTATCCCTAAATAAATACCTTTCCAACCTGTGTGAATTGCAGCTTTAACCTCTCCGTTTCCAATTGACATAAGCAAAGGAATACAGTCGGCGGTAAAAATGCCGAGCATAGTATTTTTATCTGCGGTAATTAAGCCGTCGCACTTGGCGATAAAAGTATTTTTATTAAATGAGTTAACCACTTTCACATTGTTTCTGTGCATTTGATTTGCAAGTATTAGATTTGATGGATCTAAATTTAATGAAAGCAAAAACTTATCTCTTAAGACTTTATCTCTCATATTTCCGACAATCTTGGTCGTCGTCAAATGTTTATAGGGGAAATTTTTATAAGATATAATTTGTTTCATAATATGTGGATTCCCCAAGCCCGTAGCTCGCCGCCGAAGGCTTAGTAACAAATTCTCCTCTCGTCGTTAATTCCCCTTTTTACAAAATGGGAACAACAACGTGGATTCTTCAGAGTGGAACAAAGTAACTGAAACATCCATTATCTTTTCATGCGTTTTTGTGATATCAATATAAGATTGCCCCTGCAGTATTATTTTAAAAATTTAGGTTTCCAGTATGTATATGCCGGTTTTGACGAATCCATAACTTCAACCTGCGGCAAATCTCGCTGTGAAAAAAAATCAGGTTGAGGAGTTTGAGTTTCCGCTAAAGCTCCAAATTCATCAACACTAAAACCTGTAGCAATAATGGTAATTTTAATTTTATTGTCAAGTCGATTATCTATGGTATGACCAAAAAAAACATGCCCGTTAATGCCGTAACTTTTAATATCGTTAAATATTTCCTGCAAGATTAATGCTGTGATGTTAGAGTTTGTTGTTATGTTTACAAGAGCTTTTTTAGCTTTTGAGATATCATAATTATCAAGAAGAGGACTCGTTGCCGCTTTTTTTACAGCTTCTTTAACATCTGAACTTGTACTTTCCCCTATACCTATTAACGCTGTGCCGGCATTATTTAAAATATTTTTTACATCGGCAAAATCTCTGTTAATTTCGCCTGTAACGGTTATAACATCTGTAATAGCCTGAATACTCTGCCTTAATACATCGTCTATGATTTGATAAAAAGCATCAAGAGCGACTCTTTCGTTTATGACATTAAAAACTCTTTCGTTAGGAATAACAATTATGGCATCAGTGTATTCCTTAAGATTTTTAATTCCTTCTTCGGCTTGAGCCATTCTCACTTTGCCTTCATGTTCAAAAGGCTTTGTAACAACACCTACGGTAAGTATGCCTTCTTCTTTTGCAAGTTTCGCAACTATTGGCGCTACACCGGTACCTGTTCCTCCACCCATTCCCGAAGTAACGAAGATCATATCCGCGCCTAACAATCTGCCTCTTATTTCTTCCAAACTTTCTTCAGCCGCCTGCCTGCCAAGCTCGGGATTTCCACCCACTCCAAGTCCTTTTGTTATTTTTTCTCCAATCTGCAATACATCCGGAGCTGAAGATTTTAACAGAGCTTGAGCATCTGTATTAATAGCAACAAACTCAACATTGCCAACATTTGCGGCAATCATTCTATTGACAGCATTGCACCCGCCGCCGCCAATGCCGATAATCTTAATTATGGCAGGTTGCCCTGCGTTCGTTTCTTTTGAAGGCAAGACTAATTTTATCCCCATTTAAAAAGATTCCTTAAACCATTTTGATATTTTTGAAACTATACCGCTTCCGGACGATTTCTTTTGAGAATAACCATTTGAATCTGAAAAATGAGACGCTATTGCGCCTATAGCTGTAGTATATGATGGATTTAATAATACTTCGTTAGAACCAATAACTTTATCGGAACTAGGAGTTCCTGTTCTTACGGAGCAATTAAATGCTTTTTCAAAAGCTTCGGCTATTCCGGAAAGACTGCTACCGCCGCCTGTAAGAATTATTCCTCCTGACAAAAACTCATCTCCATAATTATTTTTATCTATAATTTCCTTTATTTCATATAAAATTCTGTCAATTCTTGGCGTAATAATACCACTTACTAACTCGAGCCTATCGCATTTTTTTATATTTCTTCCATCTGCAGCTCTATATTCAAATTCTTCATTTTTAAAATCGCTATAAACAAACGCTGCGCCATGTTTTTCTTTAATTTCTCTTGAAATAGAATATGCCGCTCTCAACTTATGACCAATATCTCTTGTAATATAATCAGACCCCTCGGCAAGCTCATCAGTATGTTTTATTATACCGTCAACATAGTGAACAAGTCCGGTTGTAAGTCCTCCAAAATCAATTACAAGACAACTCAATTCTTTTTCCTCTCTTGTGACCAATGTATCGCTTGCCGCAAGATATCCATAAATTCTGTCGTCGTAGCTAACACCTATGGAACTCATGACCTTGGCTATATTACCCATATTGCTGGTTGAAGCTATAAAAGCATGCACATCAACCTCAATGTATGTCCCTTCCATACCGATGGGATTTTGTATGCCTCTTTGCTGATTTAATATATATTCGCGAGGAACTATTTGAAGTATTTCCTGATCAGGCTCCATTTTTATCTGTTTCCTCGCGCTTTCTAAAGCATTTTCAACAGTTTCTACTGTAACTTCCCTATTTGAATAGTTTATATTTGCAACGCCCTTAGAATTTTTGGATCTAATAAAACTACCTCTCATGGCAACAATAACTTTTCCTATCTGACCTCCGGATACTTTTTCAGTTTCTTCAAATGCTCTACCAACAGCCAACGCAGCTTCTTGTATATTGATTACCGCTCCCGCTTTTATTCCGTCGCATGGAACGGATACCGCTCCAAGAATTTTCACTATTCTCGCATCTTCATCACACACTCCTGCAACGCAACACACCTGACTGCTACCGATATCAAGACCTGCTACAAGCGGTTTTTTGGACATTGTATAAATCCTTTATTAAATATTATCTAGTTAGAGGTTTTACAATTGCTCTTCCTGAGTCATAAAAAGTCATATCTATATACTCTAACTGTTCATATTTTGCCATTGCATCGACATAAACTTTCTGAAACTTCCTAAATTTACTAGATAAATGTTCCGATCTTTCCTCGCCCCAAGAAACTATAGCTCCGCTGTTCATAATAAAAACTATATCGCCGGTATTGCTGAATTTCATCTCAGCAATATTATCGAGAAATCCTCCGCAAACAGTTTTAAATCTTTCAATAAAATCCAAAAGATGCTTTCTTTCATCACGTGAATTATAAGTAATTTTTGGCACTTTCATTGCGCTCATAAAACCGCGCAGAGGGAACGGACTGTCGTCAAAATCTATGCCTAGTACAACACCGTCATGCGCTATAAACGCCTCAGGCGTTCTCTCATAAAGTTTAACTCTCACTTTTTGCCACCGCCTGCTAATAACAATATTTTTTAATTCCGACTTCAAATTTTTTATTTCATTTTCAGCTTCGGATAGATTTATCTTTAGAAGATTATCGCCTATCTTAAAAGGAAGGAGTTCTTTTATCTCTGCCTTAGTTATGTTATTTGTCCCAACAACTTCTATATTCTTAACAGTGAGCTTATCGAATTTATCGGAAATATCAAGTAACCTTTTAACGCCAAAGCAAGCTAAAAAAACAAATACCGACAAAAGAAAAAGACACAAAAAAAGCTTAATAATTTTTCTATTCTTTTTATTCGAACGAGAATGACCACTCTTTGCACGAACGAATTTGTAACCATATCTCTTCCTTTTTGCCATTTTATAATGCGCTCTCTACAATTTTTAAAACTAAACTCTCAAAATTGTATCCTACAGCCCTGCTCGCATCCGGCAGTAAAGAAGTTTCCGTCATACCCGGAATAGTATTATTTTCAAGAACCCACACATCGTCATTCCTACCTACAATCATGTCAACACGACACATAGCATTGCACTTAAAATTTCTATATATGCTCTCGGCATAATGTTGCGCAGTTTTATAAGCCTTATTGCTTATCCTTGCAGGAATTATATGTCTTGAACCGCCTTTTTGATATTTTGATTTAAAATCGTAAAATTTACCCTTAGGAACTATCTCTATAACCGGCAATGCCTTGCCGTTTAAAACACCAGCTGCTATTTCCGTGCCTGCAACAAAAGATTCTATCATAATTTCTTTATCATATTTGAAGGCTTTCTTTGCTGCAGCGGCAAACTGCGCAGCGCTTTTTACTATCGTTACGCCTATAGCAGATCCTTGCGACACAGGCTTTACAACAACAGGACATATTTTTATTTTTGGCGCTATCTCATACTTCCTTAAAGTCACCCAGTCCGGGGTTAAGATACCTATACGTCTAAACAACTGTTTAGAAATATCTTTATCCATAGAAACAGAACTTGCAAAGACACCGGAACCGGTGTAGGGAACGCCCAACACTTCCAGTAACCCCTGTATTGCTCCATCCTCGCCAAATTGTCCGTGTAGAAATACGCAAGCTATATCTATTTTTGCTTTTCTTATTTTTTCCGATACATTTCTATCCACATCTATTCCACACGCATTAACTCCCATTTTTCTTAATACATTTAAAACCACTTTACCAGATACAAGCGAAATCTCCCTTTCACATGAAAATCCACCGTATAAAACGCCAATTTTTTTATTTTTTAATTTCGATAGTATATCAGAATTTTTCATTTTATTATTTTTATTTCTGTCTCAAGAGCTAGATTAAATTTTTCTTTTACTTTTTCTTTTATCAGCTCAATCAAAAACACAACATCTTTTGAAGAAGCTCCGCCGGTATTTATTATAAAATTTCCATGAAGTTTAGAAATTTGCGCGCTACCGGAATAAGTTCCCTTTAAACCAACTTCCTCAATAAGTTTACCGGCGCTATAACCATCAGGATTTTTAAATATACTGCCAGCGCTAGGGATACCTAAAGACTGAGACTCTAAGCGCCTCTTTATATTATCTGAAACTACGCTTAAGCTATCATTTTCAGTATCTTTTTTCAAGACAAAATTAACGTTTGTAACGATACAATTTGTCAGATTGCTTTTTCTATAGCTAAATATAATTTTTTTTTTATTTATAACTTCTTTTTTTAGACCTTCATAAACTTCAACATTCCTTACAACGGAGTCAATCCATTTATCTTTACTACCAGCATTACCACAAACTGCGCCTCCAACAGTACCGGGAATTCCCGCCACGCACTCAAGACCCGTCAAATTATATTTCAAAGAGGTATTTAAAACGTTTGATATCAGCGCGCCACTACCGCAAAAAATTTCTTCCCCGCAAACGGAAATTTCCTTAAACTGCCCGGTAAGAGAGACTATTGCGCCTCTATATCCTTCATCTGAAAACAAGACATTTGTTCCACCGCCTAAAACATAAAATTTATATTCTCCAACATTTTTCAAAAATTCTAACAAAGATTGTTCATTTGGAATTTCAATAAAAAAATCAGCTCGTCCGCCTATTTTAAATGAACAATGTTTAGAAAGCGACTCATTTTTTAAAATTACACAGCCTAAAGAAGACAATGTTTTAATTAAATCAGCGTTAATAACTCTTCTCCTTGTTTCCATATGTCTCCAGCGCCTAATGTCAAAACAATATCACCGGTAGAAAGAGTTTTTGAGAACCGTTTTAAATCCGAAAATTTTTCGGCTTTACACTTATTATGCAAAAGACTTTTTAATATTAATTCTGAAGTTACGCCTTTTATTGGTTTTTCACCAGCAGAATAGATATCTAATATTTTTACAAAATCTGCGTCCGAAAAACTTTTACCAAATTCGTTAAACAAATTTTGAGTTCTTGTATATCTATGGGGTTGAAACAATACAGTAAGTTTGCGTTTAGGCCAAAAATGCTTTATTGCTTTTAATGTAGCTTCCACTTCAGTTGGATGATGTCCATAATCATCAATAATCATAACACCATTTTTTTCGCCTTTTACTTCAAGTCGCCTTCCAACACCATCGAATTTACCTATCGCTTTTGAAATTAAACTAAAAGGTATTCCCAACCGTAATCCAACACCTACAGCTGCTAAAGAATTTAAAATATTGTGCTTCCCCGGAATTCTTATACAAACATTCCCAATTTTTTTACCCATATAAACAACGTCAAAACTTGTACAAGTTTTTAACACTTTTATATTTAACGCTTTAATATCAGGGTTTCCTATAAACCCGTATGTAACATATCTTCTTGTGATACTTGGAATAATCTCTCTTACAACACTATCATCAGTACAAATAATTGCCACTCCGTAGAACGGAATAGAATTAATATGTTTCACAAAAGCTGATTTGAGATTTTCCATATTACCGTAATAATCCAAATGATCATTATCAATGTTTGTTACAACGGTAATAACTGGCGAAAGTTTCAAAAAAGATCCATCTGATTCATCAGCTTCGGCAACAATATATTTCCCCTTGCCCAGCCTTGCGCTCGTTTTAAGATTTTTAAGTCTGCCGCCTATAACAATAGTAGGCTCAAGTCCGCCTTCCTCTAAAACAAGAGAAGTAAGAGACGTTGTCGTTGTTTTACCGTGAGTTCCCGCTATTGTCACAGCATATTTTAATCTTGCAAGTTCGGCAAGCATTTCTATTCGCGGAATTACAGGAATTTTCTTCTTTAAGGCTGTAACAACTTCGAGGTTATCTTTGCCGACAGCCGTAGAAGTAACAACAACTTCTGCAGATTCTACATTTTTTGCATTATGCCCTATATAAATTTTCGCGCCTATATCTTTTAGATGATCAATAACATCTGTTTTTTTTAAATCAGATCCAGAAACGTCATGACCTAAACTTATTAGAACCTCGGCTATTCCCGACATACCGGATCCGCCAATTCCTACAAAATGTATTTTTTGATTTTTGCAAAACATTTATTTTCCATATATCTTTGCCTTTTATTCTTTGAAATATTGCGCGCTTACAGTCGTGGTAATCCCACCGCGTATGTCAAATTCAATATCTATCGACATTTCCTTAGGCTGAACAGTTTTTACCAAATCATTCAAAATATTATTTACAACGCTTTCATGTACCATACCAACCATTCTGTAAGTCTGCAAATACAATTTCAAAGATCTAAGCTCCACTACCGTCTTGACAGGAATGTAATTTACGACGATATATGCAAAGTCAGGCAAGCCTGTCCAAGGACACAAACATGTAAATTCTTCTGTTTCAATGCGCACATTTATATCTCTCCCTACAAACTCATAAGGAATAGCTTTAAGCAAAGACGGTGTAACTTTGTCAAAAATAGGTAATTTAATTTTCATAACACTCCTCTGATCGTTTTTCTATTACATAATCCACAATCGAGCAACTTGATATTGCTGTTACTATAAAATTGTTTGACTGTAAATATTTTAGCATTTTTATAATGACTTGACAGGAACTAAAACTTCAAAGAAAATTTTGCGTTAATTTGATTATTGGAACAATTTTTCACTGCAATAAGCGCGCACATCCGAGAGTACTATTTGCGCAATCTGTAGGGCTTACCGTAAAATTAAGACCAGCGCCTATTGAATGCTTGTCCATTTCACCCCCCCCCCATGACTTATTCCAATTCCATAGGCATCTTCCTCTCGCTCATATTTTACCAAAACATTTGTACGGCGCTACTACCGCTTTTACCACTATTTGCTCGCTAGACATGCTAAGTTCATTGAACACCTTCAACAACATTATGTTCAAAATTAAATTTTAATCCAATACCGCCTTTACCGCGTAGAACATCACAACATATTGCGCATTTTAATAACTTCAAAAATAAAGACAAACGAATTAAAACAATGACGGGCTTTTAATAAAATGGCATATTTCTATATAAAATCATCACAACAATACTACTTTAAATATTTATTTTCTAATTCTTCTTCCGTATGATCAACCATCCTCTTTTCAGGTCTTCCTGTAATTCTACGCAAAAAATATCTAAGTTTATTCATATACTCAAATACTGCAGGGACAACAATTAATGTAAGAATAGTAGAGCTTATTACGCCACCGATTACAACAATTCCCATACCTTTTCTGAACTGTCCTGCTTCGCTAAGCCCAAGAGCCGTGGGAAGCATGCCGGCAATAAGAGCAAAGGATGTCATAAGTATAGGGCGAAATCTTACTACACCTGCCTTTATTATGGAATCATTTACACTAAACCCATTCCTCATTTGCTGCTGCACGTAATCCACTAAAAGAATTGAATTTTTAGCAACAATACCAAGAAGCATTATCATTCCTATCATAGTAAACATATCAATAGGTTGACGTGCAATTAACAAAGCAATAACACCGCCGATAATTGCAAGAGGAAGCGCAGTCATAATAGTAAACGGAGTTATTACAGACTCATACAGGCTTGCAAGTACCATAAATATAAACACCAACGAAAGAGCAGCAGCTATAATGATGTTCTTAAACATATCTGACATATGCTCAGCGCTGCCGGAAAAATTGCATTGTATATTTTTCCACTTTTCAACATTTACAGGATCGGCTTTTAGCTCATTAAATATTTTAAAAGTATCCTTGCTTATTTCGCCTATAGCTCCACCTGCAGAGATATTGCCTTCAACCGTAACGAACCGCGACCTGTTTTTTCTAAAAATCTCAGTGAATCCGGAGGTCTCTTTTACAGACGCAACATTTTTTAACTTCACAAGCTTATTGTTAACATTACTTACGTATATTGTGTCAAAACTCTTTACAATATCTTGCTGATTTTCTTGGAATTTTACTTTTATATCACACTCCAAACCTTTTTCTCTGTATTTTCCGCCATTAGCGCCGTCAATCATAGCTCTTATTTCACTACCTACTACAACAGAACTTACGCCAAGATTTTCCATTTTCTTAGTATCCATCTGTATCTGCACTTCAGGTTTTCCAAATTTATAATTAGAGTGTATATCAACAAAATGAGGTATCGATTTAAACTTCTCCGCAAGCTGTTGCGCAGCTGCGTATAAAACCTCCACATCGTCGCCAGTAAGCTCCATTACGAATTCACTTTCTGACCCCCCGCTCCCAAGCGACTGTTTAGCTATAGAAAACTCAAGCTCGTCGCCAAATTTTTCGTTGAAAACTTTTCTAAGATAATCTTTCATCTCAGAACTACTGCGAGTTCTTTCAGGCAATCCCAATGCGTCATTTTTCTTACCAAATAACCCTGCATGAGACTTAGCGGGAATCATTTTTACGTATAACTTTGCCTTGCTTGAAAGCTTGGTGAACATATCGACAGCTCCAATCGCGCAAGAAACAAGCTCAATATTAGGATCGCTCATAAGTATTTCTTCAATTTGTTTCGCATAAATATCCATTTTATCTAAAGACGTCCCCGGTTTAGCTTGAACATTAACATTAAACTCGCCTGATTCAGAAGCAGGCATAAACGTAGTTTTAAGATATTTTTTTGCCATCGCAATTGTACCTAAAAATACAAAAACAGTAATAAACAAAATAACAAATTTCCAACTTATAATAAAATGTCTTTTCTTCTTTCCAAAAAAACTAGATTCCACGTCAACAAGTTTTTTCTTAACAACAAAAGAAATAATGTTCTTATACGACCTTTCAACAAAACCAAAAACTATATTAAACCAGTCCACTGTTATTGCCCTAAAAAATTTGATAAGCGTTTCTTGAATTTTCCATTTCTTTGCGGGCTTCTTATTATGTTCAGAAATAATATAAGCAGAAAGCATAGGCGCTATTGTCAATGCGTCAAGAATGGATATAACCATTGCAAATACCACGGTCAACCCAAATTCTCTAAAAAATTGTCCCATAATTCCGCTTAGAAAAGCAACGGGAAGAAATACAGCTATAACCGTGCTCGTGGTAGCGACAACAGCGAGAGTAACTTCATTTGTTCCCACAATTGCAGCTTTTAGGGGAGATGAACCTTCTTCATAATGTCTAAAAATATTTTCACGTACAACAATTGCATCATCTATCAAAAGTCCAATAGCAAGAGACAGCGCCATCAACGATAAAACATTTAAGCTAAATCCAAAAACATACATGAATACAAACGAACCTATCAAACTGTTTGGAAGAGATAAAGCCGTGATAAACGTCGAACGCCAGCTACCCAAAAAGAAATATACAACTATAATAGCAAGAAAAACGCCTTCGAGTATCGTTGACTTTACATCGTCAATGTTCATCCTTACGATGCTAGCTAAGTCTGAAATTAGAGTGAGCTGAGGTTGACTTGGATATTGCTTATATTTTTCATTTACTTCTTTGATTTTTTTTCTTATCCCATCTGATACAGCTACGTCGTTACCCTTTGCCTGCCTGTAAATCTGCAACAAAAGAGCGGGCTCCAATACTACTTTGCCGTCTTCTCTTGTATCAATTCTTGCTCTTGAAGTTTCAATTTCAACACCATCTTCAACTTGAGCGACATCCCTTACAGTAACAGATTTATCATTGCCAACAAAGTTCACGACAACATCGTTAATTTGTTCCACTGATTTAAATTCACCCATCGTTCTAAACGATATTTCTTGAGATCCTCTATTAATTTTTCCGGCTGGAATATTTGAAGAATTTAACTTAATTTTTCCAGCTAAAGAGGTAAGCGTAAGCTCGTGTTCTTTCAGTTTTTCTCTATTTGCATTAATATGTATTTCCCTTTTTAATCCGCCAACAATTCCCACTTTTGAAACGCCAGAAACTTGAGCAAAATCTTTAGAAACTATATCATCAGCAAAATCATACAACTGTTTAGGACTCATATCTTTTGCTTTTAAACTCAATGTAACAATAGGCATACTGTTAGGGTCAGCTTTCATAATAACAGGTTCTTTTATATCACCAGGCAAAGCAGATCTTATCTGACCTATTTTATCTCTAACTTCCTGGGTCGCAGTATCAGGATCTTTTGAAAGTTCAAATTCGCCAAGTACTATGGATCTGTTATCATGATTTATAGACTGAATATGTTTCAATCCCGAAACACCGCTAACTGCATCCTCTATCGGTTTTGTAACAAGTCGCTCAATTTCTGAAACGCCGGCGCCCGGATAAGCAGTTATAACAACAACAAACGGAAACTCAACATCCGGGTACATTCTTACGCTTAGTTTGTTTAAAGACATAGCGCCTAAAATGAGTAAGGTCGTTAACAACGCTATCACAAAAGTGGGACGTTTAATTGACAATTTTGCCAAATTCATACTTTTATTCCTTAATTTAATATTTTTATTCTAACCGTTACAAGACCATGCAAAACGTGTAGAAACCATAGAGACAATCGTTTCATCCTAAGTCTCACAAACAAATGCCTGAGAAAACGAACAACAACACGGATATTTCGCTACGCTCAAGTATGACAAAAAAAGCCGTGTTTGTCACGTTGATGGATCACAATCCACTGAACAACACACTGAAAAAATTGGTGAAAGAAGTCCTTGAAAAAAGATATAATTCCGTCGCCGCCACATTCTTTAGCGTCCCCATCTTCACCGCCGCCTCCGTATTCATTTCATCACCTTCCCCCAATCTTCATCAGCATCTCCATCATCGCCGCCATCATTCTTTCCTCAAGCATTCTGCCATTTTTGCCATATTGCTACATCAAACAGACAGATTATACTCCCGCCACCTTCTTCATCTCCTCCTGCAGATTCACCACCTTCCGCATCAGAGTATTAAATATCCCAGGTGCTGTGCAACTCATCATCGACAATAGCGCCACATTATTCAAATCTGTCCACTTCTCCTCCGTCACCCAATGCTCCAAAAGTAGCTCTTTCTTTATTCTCGTCGCCAACGCCACCATTATTTTACACATCGTATTTGCCACCGTTTGCTCCATCGACTTCGGCAACTTCGTGAATAACGCCTCCATCTCCAGAAGCCGCGCTTTTTTCGTCACCAACCCCGCCTCTCCTTCCGTCATCTCCGCCACCGCTATCGCTAACTCCTCCTCCGTCCACGTCTCAAACGTCCCCTTCTTCTCCAAGTCCACCTTCAGAATCTGTATATTCGCCAACACCGTATTCCATCTCTTCACCTGTATCATTGTCATCCTCTTCACCTCAACCTCAACCCACACCGCCTCATCCTTCTTCTTCTCTTTCAGTTTCGTCAGCGCCTCCGGTTCATTCTCAAACTTTACCACAGTCGCCGCTATAGTCTCCACC
>JAIXMY010000026.1 GCA_020328045.1 Candidatus Endomicrobiellum pyrsonymphae | reverse complement strand
TTAAGATAACTGCATTGCCGGCTTTCAAACACAAGGTTGCTGCGTCAACGGTAACATTTGGACGCGCTTCATAAATCATTGCAATTACGCCTAAGGGCACCCTGATTTTTTTAACGTCAATATCTATTGATGAGGTATTTTGTTCAATTACTGTTCCTATAGGATCTTGCAGAAGTATAACGTTCCTGACACTTTCTATCATATCGTTCATGCGTTTTTCATTTAGCGTAAGTTTGTCTATTAAAGTTGACGTTATATACGCTTCTTTTGCTACTTGAACATCTATTTCATTATGAAAAAGTATGTCTTCCATATTCTGCTGCAAAGCGTCTGCCATTGCAGAAAGCATGTTATTTTTTTGTTCTGCGCTCATTGATAAAAGTTTTCTAGATGCTTCTTTTGCCACTTTAGCTTTCAACAGTACTGCTTGTTTTATTTCGTTGTTTTCCATGGCGACCCCAACTTATTTTACTTAGAACACCAATATTTTAGCAAAAACTTAACAAAAATACCAAAAATTCTTACCGTTGGCAATAATTCTTTTCATACTTTTTAGGCAATTTTGGATTTGACAAAAGGCACGGTAATTTTATACCATCTTCAACGTATCTCAAAATGGGATCCACAAGGGAGGCATGCTATGGCAATTAAAGTAGGTATTAATGGTTTTGGTCGTATCGGACGTTTAGTTTTTCGCGCAGCTCAGAGTAGAAAAGATATTCAAATTGTCGCTATTAACGACCTGATCAGCGTTGAGTACATGGCCTATATGTTAAAGTATGATTCTGTTCACGGAGTTTTTAAGGGTACAGTTGAAGTGCAAGGCGATAACTTAGTTGTTAATGGAAGTGCTATCCGCGTAACTGCAGAAAAGAATCCTGCAGACTTGAAATGGGGCGAAGCTGGCGCTGAATATGTTGTAGAATCGACAGGGTTGTTCCTTTCTAAGGAAAAAGCTCAGACTCATATCGATGCGGGCGCAAAATATGTCGTTATGTCTGCTCCCTCCAAAGATGATACTCCCATGTTTGTATGCGGAGTGAACTTGGGTTCATATAAAAGAGGAACTCAGATTGTATCTAATGCTTCATGTACAACAAATTGCTTAGCTCCTATTGCTAAAGTTTTGCACGATAAATTTGGTATTACTGATGGGTTGATGACAACAGTTCATGCCACAACAGCTACGCAGAAAACTGTTGATGGTCCTTCTGCTAAAGATTGGAGAGGCGGAAGAGCGGCGGCAGGAAATATTATTCCTTCTTCCACAGGCGCGGCTAAAGCTGTGGGAAAAGTGATTCCTGAGTTGAACGGAAAATTGACAGGTATGTCGTTTCGTGTTCCTACTCTTAATGTTTCGGTTGTTGACTTGACTGTTAATTTGGCAAAGTCTGCTTCTTATGACGAAATAAAAACTGCTATGAAATCTGCTTCTGAAAATGAATTGAAAGGTATTCTTGGTTATACCGAGGATGATGTCGTATCTTCAGATTTCATTGGCGATGCTCGTACTTCAATATTTGATGCAAAAGCTGGAATTGCTTTAACTGATAAGTTCGTTAAAGTTGTTTCTTGGTACGATAACGAGTGGGGTTATTCCAATAAGGTTTTGGAACTTGTTGCGTACATGAAAAAAGTAAATGGATAAGCTCATAGATTAAAAGGGGTAAAAAGTTGACTACGAATGCCAACTGTTTCACAAGTAATAAAATTAATAAAGGAATAACTGGTAAGATCGCATTTACGCATGATTTCTGTGTTGCGCGATCTTCGATCTTACGTGGAACAACAATATGAAAAAAACGCTTGCAGACATTAATGTAAAAGGTAAAAAAATTTTAGTACGTGTAGATTATAATGTTCCGCTAAATGCAAGTCTTCAAATAACAGACGATAAAAGAATAGCTGCTACGCTTCCAACGATAAAATATCTTTTGAAGAAAAATGCGGCGATAATACTTATGTCGCATTTGGGAAGACCAAAAGGCAAAGTTGTATCTGAAATGAGCTTGAAGACGGTTTCAGTTTGTTTAAGCGAACTTCTTGGGAAGCCTGTGAAATTTGTTGGCGGAGATTGTATAAGCGCTGAGTCAAAGAGAGTCGCGGCAGACTTAAAATCAGGTGAAATACTTTTGTTGGAGAATTTGAGATTTCATCCTGAAGAAGAAGGCAAGAATGTCGCGGGAGAAAAAGACAAAACCTCTATGAATGCATTTGCAAAAGAGCTTGCTTCGATGGGAGAAGTTTTTGTTCAAGATGCGTTTGGAACAGTTCACAGAGCGCATGCCTCAACTGCAGGCATTGTAAAATATGTTAAGGATGCTGCCGTTGGTTTTCTTGTTGAAAAAGAGCTTAAATTTTTGGGCGAGACCATAGAAAAACCTGTAAGACCTTTCTTGGCAATTCTCGGCGGAGCAAAAGTGTCTGATAAAATAAATGTAATAGAAAATCTTTTAAATAAAGTTGATGCAATCTTGATTGGCGGAGCTATGGCATATACTTTTTTAAAATCGCAAGGAGTAAGCACGGGAACATCTTTGGTTGAGAATGATAAACTTGAATTGGCTGATGAGCTTCTCAAAAAAGCTAAAGAAAAAAAAGTAGATTTTTTGTTGCCAGTTGACCATATGATTACAAACAAGGTAGATTTTGTAAATAAGCAAGTTCCATCTAGCGCAGATGTAAAAGCTACTGTGGACGAGGCAATATCTGAAGGATATATGGGTGTTGATGTTGGTCCTCAGTCGATAGAAAAATTTTCAGAAGTTGTTAAGTCTTCGAAAACCATAGTATGGAACGGACCTTTGGGTATTTTTGAGATAGATGAGTTCTCAAAAGGAACTATAAAAATTGCAGAACTTGTCGCTGAAGCTACTGACGACGGAGCAATATCTGTTGTCGGAGGCGGAGATTCTGTATCTGCTGTTAAAAAAGCCGGAGTAGATAAAGAAATAAGTCATATTTCTACAGGCGGTGGCGCATCTTTGGAGTTTCTTGAAGGTAAAGAGCTTCCGGGAATAGCTGTTCTCCCAGATAAAAAGTAAAATTGGGTTTTGTTATTATTGTTAATTGGCTATAGTCTATAATGACGATAAAGTACAGATAAAAAATATAATAATAAAGTTTGACAGGTTACGTTTTTTGTGGTACGATGGGAGGGGTCGTGAGTACAGTAAACATAATATTTTTCGCTTTTAAGTTTGTACACTACATAATTTGCATCGGATTGATCGCTGTTGTTCTTCTGCAAGCAGGAAAAAGTGGAGGAATGGCTGGGATATTTGGCGGTGGCGGGACAGATCAGATTTTCAACGCTCCATCCGGCGTAGCTTTTATAAAAAAACTTACTGTTGTTATGGCTTGTATTTTTTTGTTTACGTCTTTGATGCTTACAAGAATTTCTACAAATATGAGCATGATGTCTATTGTCAATCAGCTTGCTAATGTTCCTATTAGCGCTCCGGTGGGTGGAACCTGTAAGTAAATAATAATAGCATGTTATTGGGCTGGGGTGGCGGAACTGGCATACGCGCACGTTTGAGGGGCGTGTCCTTAACCGGATGCGGGTTCAAATCCCGCCCTCAGCATTTGTTAATGTTTTTGAGTTGTTGACGAGACAACAGTTTTAGTAGCTTTTATCTACGGTAAATATTGGCAATTCAAAGTTATCAAGTCTTGACAATCTTTAACAAGTTTAATCATCTTCTGTTTACAAATTACTTGCAATTCTGTGTTTGACAAAACCATTAAAAAACGTTACCATAGGCTGGCGGTTAGTGGCTAATTTTAATTTAGTTAATAATTGTTGATGTTGATAGTTACTGATAGCTATGACATCATAAGGGGTGGCTAAGAGGGTTTGCTCGAGACGTTAAAAGTCAATAGTTCTAGCATCTCCTTCACCGCTAGACGGTGAAGGAGGGGTATTTTGTGGATGCCATAGAAGATGGTAAGAGACTTTGAATCACTCGATAGTTTATAAAATAAAAAGCTTGCGAAGTTGCAAAAGAAGTTTCTGATATCGCTCGCGAATGCGCCCAGTCGCGTTATAAATTATGAAGAGAGGGATAAGTGAAAGGATTAGTTTTGACAATATTGTGTTGTTTCTGCGCGGTGTCTGGATTTGCTGAGCTAAACTATGACACAAAACTTAGCGCAGTACAAACAGAGGAAACCATTTATTCAGGAAAAAATTGACACTCTTAATAGAGAATTTGACGTTGTTCGCACTGAAATAGAACTTGAATGCAAGAAAAATGATTTTAAAAATAACGAGGTTACTATATCTGAGAAATTTCTTAATCTCAGTAAGATAATTAATAACGTTGATAAAGCTAGAGTTGAACTTCAAAAAGCTAAGCTTAAGACCGGTAAAACAATCAAAGAATGTGTCAAATTAGCCAAAATTAATTTTGATATTTCCAAAGCTGTTATTAAAGAGGATGAAGCTGATGTTAAAGAAAGCAAGGCTTATCATAAAGTTGATGAGATTGAGACAGGAATTGGAGATGCTGTAACCGATGAGAATCGTGTCAAACTAGCCAAAGCAGACGTTGAATTGGCTAAAGCTCGACTTGAAAAAAGCGTTGCCAAGATTAAAAGCATGAATCTTATCTTAAAAAGAATTCGAGTTCAAACTGATGCTGTTAAAACTAAAGGGGAAGACGTTATTGTTTACATGATTAATCACGAAAAACTTGATATTAATAAACTGGCAAAAAACGAATATGTTGCTCAGGCCAAGTCTGATATTGACAAATCCAAGTCTGATATTGGCAAGTACGAGCA
Organism: Candidatus Endomicrobiellum pyrsonymphae; assembly: GCA_020328045.1. Taxonomy (GTDB): domain Bacteria; phylum Elusimicrobiota; class Endomicrobiia; order Endomicrobiales; family Endomicrobiaceae; genus Endomicrobiellum; species Endomicrobiellum pyrsonymphae. Next base: position 10,673 of record JAIXMY010000026.1, on the reverse strand, counting down.
TGATCTCAAAGTGGCTAAAGCCAATGTTGAGCTTAGAAAAAATGAAGTTAAAAATGGTAAAACTATCAAAGAATATGTTAAGTTAGTCAAGCTAGAGCTTGCTATTGCTAAAAATAATGTTAAATGGTCTAAGGTTAGTCTTAAAGTTGCCGAGAGTTCTGTAAAATTAGATGAGATTATAACAAGAATTTGGGCAAAAACTGGCGGTGTTGCAACAGACGAGAATCATGCTGAAGAAAAGAATTCAATTGATCTCAACAAATTAAAGAAACCTTTGCCGGCATTGAGTTCTGTAAAGTCTATCTAAAATATTTGCAGACTAAAGTTGTGTGACATGAGAGTGTAAAAAAGATTGTGTAAGGTTTTAAAATTAGATAAGTGTTATTTATTATCTAGAAATTGAAGCATTTTTTGCGCCTGATTTTTTACAAAAAATATTGTTGCTTTAGAATAAGCATTTCTTGCATATTTTTTGGATTCAAGAAGATTCCCTGTTTTATAAGCTATTCTTGCCTGTAAAAGGTCTGTTGTAGCATAAGAAGAATTTAGTGAAGAAGCCCTGTCAAGTATTTTTTTTGCATGAACAAAATCTCCCGTCAACTCATAAAGATGTCCCAGATATATATAAAGTTTAAAATTTTTTGCATCTTCCTCGATTAAGCGCAAAAGTAGTTTTTTGGCTTTTACATACTCTTTCTTATCAACATAGAACGTAGCAAGCAAGAAAATAAGCTCTTTATCTTTATTTCCTACTGTAGCCATTTCTAAAAAGTTTACAGCATCATCTATCCTATCTAAATTACGATAACAATCCACAACTTTAACAACTGTTTCTTTATTGTAAGCGCTCAAATCTGTTTTGGTGTAATAATCAACAGCTTTTATATACACTCCCAATTCGTAAAAAACATCTCCCAACCCTTTTTTTGCTTCATCAGAATTATTGTTTATGGAAAGAGCATCCCTAAAAGACTCCTCAGCAAGTTCGTATAAATTGCTTTTTAAAAATATATTTCCAACTTTAATTTTTACATCTATATTTTTTCTACACAGCGAGATAGCATTTCTGTAATTCTGAATACTTAGAATATAATTACCCTTTAAAGCATACGCGTTTCCAAGTCCAACATAATATTGAAATTTTTTACGTTTTGAATTTCCCTTTAAATCCAAAAGTTTTGAATATGCATCTAAGGCGCTATGATATTGGGTAGCTGTAATACTTTTATCTGCAAGTAGCTCAAGAAGTCGTATTTTTTCTTTTTTGCTACAGTCGGTATCTAGTTGTGCACAAATTTCATTGATTTCTTTTAACGACTGCTCATCAGGCGACAACACAGCGTCGTTATCAAACCCAAAAACAGGGTAATAAAATATTAACAATAGTAAAATATAAACTATAATTCTATTCAAGCAAATATTTCTCCATCATTTTATTAATTATTACTTTTTTTATGTTCTTAACAGCTCTTTTAGAAGCAACAAATCCTTTATCTATAGTTTTATGAGCTCCTTTAAAATCCAGCACAGACAATGAGCTTACATCGGGATATATGACGACATCTGCCATATTTAAATTATATTGATCTAACACCATACCTTGTATGTACATTGCCTGCATTAGAGTAAAAAATACATTAGCAGTATTGTTTTTAGTTATATCTGCTGACACAGAAACAGCAATAATAACATCAGCGCCAAAAATTTTTGCAACACTTACAGGAATATTTTCCGCAAGTCCACCATCAACTAAATAACGCTGCATATATTCAACAGGCTTAAATATACCTGGAATTGTAGAACTTGCCCTTACCGCAAAAGCAACGCTTCCCTCTCTAAGCAAAATTTTTTCTCCGGTATTTAAATCGGTAGCAACGCATATCAACTGTATTTTAAGTTGATCAAAACGAGTATCGCCGATGGTTTTATTAATTAAATTTTCAAGGTTTTCGTTAGAGAGAAGATTTCCATTTAAAAACATGCTTATAAGCGAGGGGTAACTATAGTTTGAAATATCTTTTATGCCAATAGTTTTTGCCAAATCGTCCAAACTATCAAAAGGCATTCCAGCACAAAAAAAGGCCCCAGCTATTGATCCTACGCTTGTACCAATAACTATATCAATCGGAATATGCTCTTCGCTAATAACACGAAGAACACCTATATGTGAAATACCTCTTGCGCCACCGCCGCCAAGCACCAACGCTACTTTTGGTCTCTCTCCTAGTTTTGCTAATTCAACTTTACGCCATAATACATCTATTAAAAAATCTTCTTCGTTAAAATCAGATACAGCGGCGCAAATTGTTGAAACGGCAAGAATAGTCGATATAAAAAGGGAAAATACTTTAATGTACTTTTTAATAAGAATCAAGCTCAACTCCCACAGCAAGTTCAAGAGTATAATAACTTTTATTTAAATTGCGCATTATTTTAATATCAGTCTCATCGTATTGACCATTTTTTTCAAACAACTTTGCATCAATCGCCCACGTTCTCCAAAAATTGTACTCTAGAAGAGATTGTCCAACGCCAAGTTTTATTTCATTTTCCAATTTTGCCCTTTTCATTGTCGACTTTCTCAATATGGCTTTTCTCTGTTTTATTTTTGCAAATAATCCATCACTATCAATTATAGGAATAGGAATATTTACAGCAAACAAAAGACACCAATCGTTTTTATCGCCAATAAGTTTGCCATCCATTATATTGTCGCTCATCATTCCGTAAGATGCGCCAACAGAAACATTAGGATACTTTTTAATCGCCTCTAAACTAAGTTCCAATCCGTCAAGAATTTCCTGCTCCTGCGTTGCTTTTATTTCGGGCTTAAACTGATATGCAAGCAACAAACATTTGTCTAAATTGAAGTCTTTCATTTTAGGACTCAATTCACCTGATATATCAACTATTGTATTAGTATCAAGTCCTATAGCATTCAATAAGCTTAAAACTTTTCTATCGTAATTAAACTTCACTTTAGTTTTTTTTCTGATCAAGCTTTCAACTTCATTGCGCGCAAGGTGTATTTTCCCTTGTTTGGCATTTTCTATCTTTAGGCTATACAATTCTAACAGAGTTTTATAATATAAGCAGTCATTAAATATTATTTTTACATTGTTTATGACTTTGCTTTTAATAACTTCTTCTTCTCTTTTTACTCTATTCACCTCTATTTGGGCGCGTTTGTTTGTAGTTTTTAGTCTGCCACCCGTATAAATGTTTAGCCATATGGAAGGTCTGATAACGAAATATAAATCTTTTTTACCACTAGGCAAATAAGTCAAATTGCTGAACGAATCTCCCGATATTAGCACAGATTCGAGATTATTAGATTTTGATAAATTTAAATTGAGGTTAATTTTTGGAAAATATAAAGATCTTGCCTCTCTAGCCCTCTGTACGGCACACTCAAAATCTTGAGCTGATGCTAATATATCGGGGTTTATAGATAAAGCAGTCCGGACACTCGAAAATTCGGTTAAAATTCTTTCTACTGTATTTGCATATAAACTTTGCGCCGTCAATACTAAAATTAACAAAAAGATAATTCTTTTCATTTCAATTTTTGTTTAATATTTTTTATTTGACAAATAACAGATTTTCTTGAAGTCCCTCCGTAAGACATCTTTATATTCGTAATATTTTTTAAATCTATGTAGTTGAATATATCTTTTTTAAATATTGGAGAAAACTTATTGTATTCCTCAATAGAAAGTTCATTTAATTTCTTGGAATGTTTTTTGCAATATAAAACAATATCTTTAACTAATCCGTGAGCCGTTCTAAAAGGAACATTGTTTCTTGTAAGATAATCAGCTATTTCAGTAGCTGCAATAAATCCTTTTTCCGTACTTTTTAGAGTTCTTTCTTTTACAAATTTTAAACTTTTAGTCATTTCATCGATAACCTTAAGACACATTTTTACATTGTCTAAAGCGTCAAAAACAGGCGGTTTGTCTTCCTGTAAATCCCTATTATATGCAAGAGGTAGAGACTTCACTATCGTAAGAAGGGCAATTAAATCACCAAAGACTCTCCCCGATTTTCCTCTTATAACTTCAGCGCAATCAGGATTTCTTTTTTGAGGCATTATGGATGACCCCGACGTAAATTTATCATCTATCGTTATATATCCGAACTCGGGATTCATCCATAAAATCATTTCCTCGCAAAATCTGGTCAAATGTAAAGCGATTAAAGTCATGCAGAAAACAAACTCTATCGCAAAATCTCTGTCGCTTACAGCGTCTAAAGAATTTTCACTGATATTTTTAAAATCTAAAAGTTTAGCCGTATATTGCCTATCAATTTTAAAAGACGTCCCTGCCAAAGCCGCGCTCCCTAAAGGCAAAATATCGGTCCTTTTATAACAATCATAAAGTCTTTCTTTATCTCTCTGAAACATCTGCGCATATGCGAGCAGATGATGCGCCGACAAAACAGGCTGAGCAGGCTGCAAATGCGTAAAACCCGGCATTATAACATCCATATTTTCATCGGCTTTTTTAACAAGTGTTCTTTGAAAAATATTTACAAGGTTTTTAATATTTGTAATTTCTTGCTTTAAATAGATTCTTAAATCTGTGGCAACTTGATCGTTTCTGCTTCTTGCGGTATGCATTTTACCACCAACAATACCAATTCTGCGTATAAGTTCTTTTTCAACAGCATAGTGAATATCTTCTTCCTTTGGAATACTCCAACCTTTTCTTATGTCTTTCAGAACAGAAGTTAATCCTGAAATAATTTTCTTACCATCTGAAGCATTTATGATTTTAGTCTTTACTAACATTTTAGTATGAGCTATTGAGCCTATAATATCAGATTCCCCAAGTCTACCATCAAAAGAAAAAGAACCTATAAATTGATCAAAATTTTGCATTGCCGTCCCTCCGTGCGCCTGTAGTATTATAATATAAAACTATGTACTAGACAAATCTTATTTTACGTCTTTATGCCTTATTAATCTTTTTTATCGTTGACGGACCAAAACGAAATTGATATTGTAGCATTGCTTTTTGGTCAAATTGATAAGGCGATTTTTCGTCTTCATACCCGTAACTACCATTTAAAAATAAACTTAAAAATAAATTATTTGCTAACTCATACCTCATTGCTACTTCGTGCCGCCAATCACGCCGCCAATCACAAAAACAAGTTGCCGAAAAACCAAGAAGAATCTGGCTTGTAAGATTTTTTTCCAACGAAATTTTTGTTCCCGATAACAACGTTGCAATACTCGCATTTTTATTATCCAATCCAACATCGTAAGCCTCATCATAAGAAATTTTTAAGTTGTCTGCGAGCCCTATTTTGCGAAGTATTACTTCTGTCAAAGGGATAGCAAACTTTTGCCCAAAAAGACGTAAAGTCTGTTGCTTCATTGCAAAATTGAAATGTCCTCCAGATTGCAAAGTAGTTATAAAATTGTCTTGCTCAACACCTAAATTTTTTTTAATAGCTTTACGCGAATCCACATTAGAGTCATCTTTAGAAACAACTTTTATAATATCAGGATTAAACAACTCAGACATCTTAGATCTATTAACTATTACTTCCATCTTTTCAGATTTGCCACCATTTTTTGATGGCATAGACGTTACCCCTGAAGCAGTTATATACACCTGCTTATCATCTATGATTTCTATTTTAGCCTTTGATATATCAAATCGTGCGCCAAGGTGATCCACCATTATACCGCTTGAAGTTTCAATTATTCCATTGGTTTTAAGATTATCATATGTTCCATTAATATGTAAGTAACCGTTTATTAATGCTGAAATATAAGAATTTTGATATACTGTATTTTTTGCTGTTGCCAATTCTATATCAAACTCTGTAGCTTCCGGAATAAGAGAATCTTTATTATTTTCCGATCCGGGATATGTGAAGCGAGTGTTTTCGAGCCTAATTTTTCCTGAAATCTTAGGTTTTGTCGGAGTACCTTGCACTCTAATATCAAAACTTGGTTCTCCCGAAGAATAATCTTTCAACAGTGATTCAGACCTTATAAAACTCGATAGAGGAAGCTGTGGAATACGTAAAGAAATTCCTTTTTTATCAGTAACAAATCTTATGTCAAAATCTTCAATACTAAAATTTTTTAGCCTAGCCTGACCATAGGCATTTAGTTTCCCCACTCCGGATTTAAAACTAAATTTATCAATTTTAATCAATTTGTCAACAAGAGATATTTCAACATTTGCATCTTTAATTTTATTAAGATAATCGTTTGACTCAAAACCTCCACCTACAATAGAAAATTTGGCATTACCGCTGAGTTTTTCATAAGTACCCGTAAAAGATCCATTTAATGACATTTTCCCAGAATAAGGCTTAATATAACCATCTAGCAAATATTTTAAAATATTTAACTTAAAATCGCTGATTTCATAAACAACATTTACAGTCTCCTGTTCTATCTTATTACATAAAGTTTTATCCAAATAAAAAGGAAAATCGCCGCGCACAAGAATACAGATCTCATTTCGTTTATACGCAGATGCTCTTTTTATATATGCGCGATTATCATGCAAATTCATTTCAAGATTAAAACTATCATAGGGAACGGACATCAAAGATCCGCTCGTTGAAATTATTGTCATATTTCCTTTTATATTATCAATCTTTCCCGACAAATTGACATTTATATCCGCATTGCCGTCGAGATAACTGGGGAAATTTAAAACATCAGTTATAAAATGCCAATCCATATTTGAACTTTTAATATCCAAATTTAAAAAATTTTTTGAAAAATCTGCAGACAAATTAAAGAATCTATTATCTTTTTCAATGTTTAATTTCATGACAGATATAACGTCTTCGAAAACAATTAGACCAGACGCATTATATGCAACCGCTTCATCATCACGTTTAAAAAACTCCAATTTTCTATCTTTAATAGTGTAATTAAAACAAGACGGTGATAATCTATATTTGTTTATCCATAAATTATTTAAGTCAATTTTTCCGTTATATAAAGATATATATTTTTCCTTTGTCATCTCGCCCTGTAATTTTACGCCTCCAAATATATCTATCGGACCAGCATGGACGTTAACCAAAAACACATCAAGTCCATATTTTTTGTTTTTAATATTAAAGAACCCGTTGTCAACTCTTATTTCACTATCAGAAATTTTTGCTGAAGCGTTGCTGATAGAAATGTTGTCGCTATTGATTTCAATATTAGATTTAACATCATTAAATTTAACTGCTTTAATATAGACTGTCTTTGTATTTAAAATCATCTTACAGTTACATTTGCCATCTTTGACGGAGATTGTTCCTTTACCTGAAAAATTTCCCTGTAAAGGCGTTCTAAACCCCACAAACGTGTTAATGATTTTTTCATCTAAATTATTAACTGTTAACAAAAATTCTTCACCATCTAAATATTTACCTCGCAATATAATATTCGAATTATTGACGGCAATTATACTCTTCTTAATATCTGCAACACCGTCAATATATTCCACGTCAGCTAATAATGAGAAAGGCAAATCAAAATATTTACCATCCATCACAGAAGCTAAAATTTTTATATTTGGATTGCTTATTTCACCTGACAGTCGTATGGAAGAATTAAACAGTCCTGATATATTTGGGTAAACACCTTGAATATTTACATTCGTAAAATCAATATTCCCTAATAATTTATTCTCTTTAAAATTTGCAGACAATAAAGCTTTTATACCACTATCTGATTTTAAATCAGAGATTTCGAGTTTCTTCATAGAAGCGATCACATCTGCAGAAATGATACCAAGAGGCACACCTGATACAAAAACTCCAGTACTTCTGACAACGCCATTAATTTCATTATTTTTGTCTATCTGCCCGTGAAATTCCGTATATCCGCTTATATTAGCCGCCCCAATGTTTATATTTTTTAGATTAACACAAATAGAAGAAATTGGATTTGCCTGCGCAAAACCAAGTATCCCTGTTATATTAGCCAAAATTTCATTTGAGTTATTTACAACAATAAAACGCTCTATATTTACTCTGCTAAGAGACATATTGCCTTTAGCTTCGAACTTTTTAAATTTGTTATTGTATAATGTCCCGTTGAAAGCTCTTATATCGAACTCTGTTAGCGAATCTTTTTCATATTTTACACGTCCGTTTGCCATTCCTGAAATATTCCAATCAGAACGTCCGCATAAAAGCATCGCATTTGCAATGTCTATTCCAACAAACTTTAAATCCACTGAAATTATTTTTTGGTTTTTTAGAACAGAGTTGAAAGCAATCGAATTATCATCTTTGTAAAAATTCAAAACATACATGTCATTATTTCTGACTATGCTACCTACGATGTTTGCGCTATTCATACCTGAATTTCTAAAATTTTTACATGAAAAATCAATTTGTCCGTCAACTTCGTCTATACTACCAGAAATATTAACAACTCCTTTAGCGCTTCTATCAATAAAAGGAATTAACGGAATGTCTGAAATATTAACGTTTTTCATATCAGCTGAAATAGCGCCTGTTTTAATATCGCCTTTGGCTATTCCTACAACTTTATTATTTGCTACAAGTTTTCCCTCATATTTTCCACTGCTTGCGTAAACAATTTCCATTTTTTTATCCGATCCGTATATGCAAGATATATTATATGCGCCATCGCTATTTTTTTCGCCTAACAAATTGAAAGTTCCTTTTTTGACACCAAAAACAATTAAATCTGCTATGCTTAATTCAAGTTTTCCAATATTATTTTGCCCTTTAAAATCTAATCGAAGATCCCCGCATAACCCCCTATTAATTTTTGAAATATCAATTCTTGACTTGGCTTGAGTGGTAATGCTATTCGATGAACAGTAAAATTTAAAATCTCCAAAATTTCCAGTTAAACTTATATTGTATTCACCGGAGGATTTAAAAAAAGAACACGTCGATCCGCTTAAACTAAATCCATTGTATTTTAATTTTTCTATTGTAATATTTTGCATTGTGTCAAAAGAGGCAAAATTAATTGTACCTTCTGCTTTTACCGATATATCCGCTTTATTTTTTGCATCAAAAAACAATGTTGTGTTAAAAAGATTTTCTGATGTCATCGTAGATTGAGAATTAACCTTAATGGGAACATCCGCAATGTACAAAGTTGAATCTAAAATAATTTTATCATGATTTATGATTATGTTTGTACCAATAATTTTTGCAAGTTCATATTTTTTCTTGATTGTAGCCACATCTATATCAATTGTTATTTCGGAGTTTAGAAAACTAACAAAAGATAAAGATTTTGTTTTATTCGCTTTTAAACTAGAGGTAGCGCCTTGTTTTTTAGTGTCGGTATCCAAAAAAATTTCTAACTTTGATATCTTAACTTTACTTATACAATTTATAGGTGAAATAATGTGAGTGAAAAATCTCAAAGGGGCGATTTTAAAAGTAACTTCATCAGCTGTTGCTACATTATCCATTTTTAAATTTTTCACAGTCAATTTAGAAGATGAAATATAAAAATTATCGAACTGTATGGTATATCCTGTTTTAGAATGAATGTACTTTTGTATAATAGGCGCAAATATATGCGCTCTTGCACAGTATAAAAAAATCAGTACAACTAAAGAAATAAGCATATATTTCAGAAATCTACGCATATATTTGTACCTTCGTGTATTTTTTGAAGATTTGGAAGTTTTTTGACAAGCAGAATCTATAATTCTGCTTGTCTTTAATTATTTAATGGGTGTGCCGGTTAGTCTTGTAAGATTTTTAAATTCTTTTATAAGTTTTAGTGTAATTTTACCGGGCTTACCATCTGCAATTTGACGTGAATCAGCCGCTATTACAGGTATTACCTCGGCTGCCGTACCCGTTAAAAAACACTCGTCCGCAGTATAAACATCATACGTACTTAGACGTCCTTCTTTCACCTGAATCTTCAATTTATTCTTCGCAAGTTCCATAATTGCATCTCTAGTTATTCCAACTAATGCGCCTTCTGTCCCAGAAGGAGTATAAAGAATTTCGTTCTTAACAAGGAAAATATTGTCCCCTGTGCATTCAACCACATATCCTTCTGAATTTAACATTATAGCTTCCATAACTCCGCTTCTTATAGCTTCCATTTTAGCAAGTATATTGTTCAAATAGTTGAGCGATTTGACATTAGGACTCAAAGAATCTTGTCTTACTCTTCTAGTTGAAACAGTAACCACTTCCATACCATTTTCATAAAGCTCTTCAGAGTACATCGAAATATTATCCGCAATAACAACCACAGTTGGCGGCTTTGTACAATTTCTAGGATCAAGTCCCAAATCTCCGCGCCCTCTTGTAATTATAAGTCTTATATATGCGTCAGAAAGTTTGTTTGCTAAAAGAGTTTTTATCACTGCCTTTTCTATATCTTTTTGCTGCATTGGAATTGTAAGATTAATAGCCTTTGCAGAAGCCAAAAGCCTGTCAAGATGTTCCTTTAATCTAAAAATTCGTCCGTTGTATGCCCTTATGCCTTCAAAAACACCATCTCCATATAAGAAACCGTGATCAAACACAGAAATTTTTGCATCCTCGTTTTCAACAAGTTTTCCATCAAGATAAATCTTCATCCTGCTCTCCTTAATAAATTATTCTACCATCAGTCATTTGTCATTTTTATTATCTTGCGGCTAAAGCTGACAAAATAATAAAAATGACAAATGACTGAT
>JAIXMY010000093.1 GCA_020328045.1 Candidatus Endomicrobiellum pyrsonymphae | reverse complement strand
TTTATCGGGAGAGCATGCCGAAACGAGCAGAGAAAGGCAAACAAACAAGCTTACACATCTTTTTAATTGTAATGTCATCATATTGTGTCTTCTTTTTAACAGTAATGTCATCATACTATTTCCTCTTTTGTTTTTATCTTAAGAAAACCAACCATACCAAATCAAAGTTTTTAACAAATCAGCTACAACTATTGTAATTATATCAAATCTTTTAACAATTTAACCTAAAATCATCAAAGATTATAATCAAAAATCAATCAAAAAACGAGCGCTTTTCATATATAAAATCAATTAAAAAACCCCCAAAAACGGCTAAAGGGACCCTATAGTAAAGGGACAAAGTCCCGGGAGACAAAGTTCCAAGAGTCTAAGACTCAAGGGGCAAAGACTTAAAAGAGCCAGTGGCGCAGAGAGACAACAAAGACCTCTATCTCTCAGTGTTTTCTTCGTAGATTAAGCCTTGTCCGAAAATCCAATTTTTTGCCGCCATACGGATATATTACTGTTGGTTACATTTTTAACATCGCTATCGCGAACCGCTAATCCTTCAAGAACAGTGGAATCTAGACATAACTTCTTAATATTGTTAATACTTTCACCAAAATAACTTCCTCCGTAGGTACAAAACGATACTATAGTTTTTCCTGCAATATCATGTTTTTCTAGAAAAGTAAATACTGTCATAGACATCATCCACCACCAATTTTGATAACCGAGAAAAATCATGTCGTAAGAGCCTATATATTGTTCACATCATTTACAAGTTTTGGTCTAGCGTTGGCTTTCTTCTTTTCGGAAGCCTGCCCTATGCCCGCATTGTAATTTGTAGGATATTGCTTGATTGTTTTTATCTCGAAAATATCCTCGCTAAATGTTTTTGTGTATTTGTTCCGCCACAGTTTTGGTATTGCCGGAGTAAGAAAAATAGACTGTTAAAACTTTAACAACTTGAGCTGCAAGAGGGATTAAGGTTGTTGCCATTAAAGCAAAAGCAAATGATAATAATTTTTTCATTTTAATTCTCCAAACCTATTTTGATTTATGTTATCTTGTCTTGTTCAGCAAAACCTCGCTCCCGGTTATAGCATAATATTTTGCGCTCTTTTAAATTACCGTTCAGCGACAAAAATTTTTGGTATTTTTGTCTGACAAGGCACATAAGGTTTTCATTGACAAAACATGTTGAAAATTGATATAAGTCTCGGTTATGAAGAAAGAAATGTCGGCGGTTTATCCCGGAAGCTTTGATCCTCCTACGAACGGGCATTTGGATATTATCGCTAGATCTTCGTATTTGTTTCCTGAAATAATAGTTGCAGTGACGGACAATGTGAACAAAAAACATATATTTTCTTTGCAAGAAAGAATTAATCTGCTGCTAAAATCTATAAAACATTTAAACAATGTTAGTGTCTTATCGTTTTCGGGGCTTTTAGCTAGTTATCTTAATGAAATTCAGTCTTTTATTCTGATTAGAGGGTTGAGGGCTATTTCTGATTTTGAATATGAGTTTCAAATGGCATTGATGAACAGAAAATTAAACAGAAAAATTGAAACGGTGTTTTTGATACCGGATCAAGCTTATACGTTTCTTTCTTCTAGTATGGTTAAAGAGATCGCCATGCTTGGTGGGGATACTGCTGATTTTGTGCCGGAATGTGTTGAAAAAGACTTAAAAGAGCGAGTTTTAAGTTTATCAAAGGATAAATATGACAAATAAAAATATATTTGTCTTAATGGAGATATTGGCGGCAGTTACAATAGTTGGAGTGATTGCTTATTTTGCCATTCCAAAATATTCAAATATTTTACGTGCGTCCGGCGAAGCTGCAACAAAAAGAGGACTTGCCTCTTTAAGAAGCGCCATAGCTTTGTACTATGGTGATAACGGCGCTAAATATCCCGGCGTGGATATATCAAAAGAACTTGTTGAAAAAGGGTATATAAAACAAATCCCGTATGTTTACATATCTCATCACAAAGATTCAAACGTAATACTAACACATAATCTAGAAATCAATACAGATACTGGCGGATGGGCGTATAAAGTCGATGATATGCCCAATTCTCCCGATAGAGTGAAAGGGCAAATCTGGATCAACTGTTCTCATGGCGATTGGAGTAAGTTGTAACGATGGCATTTTCTGTTTTGGGAATAATTTTAGTTTTTTATATAGGGGTTAAGGTTGGCAATAGCATATATAAAACGTCTTTGATTAGATTTTTTACAGCCTGTTCTTTTTCATTTCTTTTTTACAAATTTTCTTTTTCTATAACATTCTTTTTGTTTGCTTTTCTGACATATTCTTTAGTTTCTGTCTCTGTAGTGGATTATTTTCATAGAATAATACCTGCAATATTTCCAATTTTGTTAATAGTTATAGGTGTTGTATGTAGTTTTTTAAATGTATCTTTAGGCGAGACTTCATTGTCAAGATTTTTAAACTCTACGCTAGGAATTATTTCAGGCGGCGGTGTTTTATTTATTGTAGGGTTTTTTGGACAGCTACTATATAAGAGAGAGGTTATTGGCGAGGGAGATGTTAAACTTATGGCAGGAGTTGGCGCTTTTATAGGCTGGGAAAAAGCATTGTTTTCTGTTTTTATTGCTGCTGTTTTGGGAAGTATCGTTGGATTAGCGCTCATAATTTGTAGGAAAATGACAAGAAGAGACTATATGCCGTTTGGACCGTTTCTGTCTGCGGCATCCATCATAAGTATATTCCTTCCTCAACCATCATCGTGCTTGGACATATTTTTTGTATGGGAAGCGCAAGTTTTTAATAGAATTTTAGGAGCATAAAATGCCTCTGTCTTTTACCACAGGGAAATTTAATTTTCTTGTTTTTCGCTCTCACTTGGCGTATATCTTGCAATATTTTTTGTGTTAAGTATGTAGAAGCGCTAGCTATACCGAAGCGCGTGCCTCAAATAAAAAGTGGAGCAGAACTAGACATAAATTTCGTAAGACGTCCATCGTTACCACTTATCAGCAGATGAGCCTAGCCCTTATTGTCCTACGCAATCTTTCTGTGCGCCTTCAGTTCTTCCTATATATCCCTTCCAGCTTACTCTGAGCCTCAACATGTCCTTGGTCCGCTGATTTTTGATACCACTTTATTGCTTCAGTATAATTTTGTTGAACTCCTTTTCCTTCATCATACATCACTCCTAGATTATACTGAGCCCGTGCATCTCCTTGGTCCGCTGCTTTTTTAAACCAGTTAAATGCCTCATTATAATTTTGTTGAACTCCTTCGCCCTTGACATACATCACTCCTAAATTATACTGAGCCATTGCATGTCCTTGGTCCGCTGATTTCAGATACCACTTTACTGCTTCAGTATAATTTTGTTGAACCCCTTCTCCATTAGCATACATCAGTCCTAGATTATTCTGAGCAATTGCATGTCCTTGGTCCGCTGATTTTTGATACCACTTTACTGCTTCAGTATAATTTTGTTGAACTCCTTCTCCTTTCTTATACATCACTCCTAAATTATACTGAGCCCATGCATGTCCTTGCTCCGCTGATTTCCGATACCACTTTAACGCTTCAGTATAATTTTGTTGAATTCCTTCGCCCTCGGCATACATCACTCCTAAATTATACTGAGCCGTTGCATGTCCTTGCTCCGCTGCTTTTTGATACCACTTTAATGCTTCAGTATAAT
>JAIXMY010000092.1 GCA_020328045.1 Candidatus Endomicrobiellum pyrsonymphae | reverse complement strand
ATATTGCTTTGCCGCCCTTACGCACGCTGTTTGCCACATTTGCAATAGAAACGCTTAAGTCCCTATAAAAAGACGATACTTCCAATGCGCGATTGTTGTCAACTTTGCTTATTTGTGAAATGCTATCGGCAATTACGCCATGCGTAATATTTGATTTTGATTTTATTCCACCCATTAGCATTCTATCTATTTTTCGCGCAAAACTTATTCCTAACCATTCGTTTGACAATGTTGAAAATTGTCCATATGCAACAGTTGTCCGACTATCGCCATAAGGCGGACTTGTTAAAACAACATCAAAGGATTCATTTTGAAATTTAAACTGCGCGCATTTAACGTTTATCTTGCCATTGTTTTTTATTTTTGGAAAATAAAAATTAGAATATATCGAAAATATATCGTTCCACTTTTTTAAATACGCGCTAACTACATCTGGATTGAAATTTAACAACTCATCTGATTTTATACGAAATAGTTTAAACTCGTTATTTCTTGTGTAAGAACACTCTCTAACAACTTCAGAAAATGGCGCTAAAAAAAAGTTTCTAATATTTATATTTTTTATTTCATCTATAAAATGTTTAATAATAATTAATTTATTTATCACATCTTGCGAAAACCAAAAATCAATATTTGTAATTTGAGGTCGGGGCAACTTAAATATATTATTTTCATTTTTTAGAAATTCAAAAACATTATTTCTAAATGTTTGCTTTTTTTTAATAAGTTCGTTTATAGGAATTTTTGTAAATTTAACCTTACAAATGAGCGTCGCCAACGGATTTATGTCAAAACCTTGCATTTTAGTTAACCCGCATTCCAAACCGCTCGTAAATGAAGAACCTGACCCACAGTAGGGATCTAATAAACTCCCTTTTGTGGCATCAAATTCTTTTAAGATGTCAATTCCAATTTGTGGCAACATAGTCGCTGGATATTTGTGCAAATTTGGATATAGAGAAGCGTATGATTGACCGATATAATCATATTTTGTATTTCTAATTACTTGATACATAAATTATAAATCCTTTACATTATTAAACAACAAAGACAATTTATTTTCATAAGTTCTAAATCCTGTCCCATGATTTCTTGCCATAGTACTTTTGTCATGTAACCGCAAATCCACTAAAATATTTTCCGCGCGGAATTGATCTGCCAACAGTTCAGACGATGTTCCCTTCATTAGTTGCGCTCTGTAATAATGGAAATATTCTACCCCATCGCGTTCTTCAGTAAATGTTGATACAAAAAGTAGCGTTGGCAATTTTTGCATAAATCTTTCAGCTAAAGTTTGCAATTTCCAAGAAGCAATCACCTCGCCAGATATATGCCGCACAAAAATTTCCGCTGTATGAATATCAAGAAACAATCCTGCGCTATTAGGTTTTAAAGACATGGTGTAATAAAGATCTTGTCGTCCATCTTTGTCCAAACTACCATATTTTTTTACTGCTTCCAAAGGCGGCATTTTCCATGCTTTATTATTGAACGTAAATAACGTAATTAAACTATTTACCTTGCTTCTATGAGCTTTAAGCTCTGTTCCTTCAATGTCAGGATTAGCAATATTATTTTCAGTTATGCCAAGTAGTGTTTCCAAAGTATATTCTATACCCGTTGCTCCATTCCTTTTAGTAGGTATAAATCCCATTTTTTTAATTTGTTTGAATTTTACTACAAATTCTTTAATAGTCATATTTTAAATTTTCCCTCAAATGAGAATCTACTTCACAAAGATGTATGCAAATCTTCTGCAGTTATGATATATCTCTTGCATTGTACTGCCAAATACTACCAAAATTATCGCCTTTAGGCAAAACGCTCTATAAGTTGACTTTTAAAGTTTAAATCGATTTTAAATAATAACATCTATCAAGATTTAGTCTTATTTTAGTCTTGCAATGTATTTTTAAGTGTTTTTATGGGTCTTCGGACATTTTTAAAATATGTTGATTTTCAATGTATTTTAAAGTTTCATTGAAAAATCAATAAGTTTTAATTTTATATATGAATAAATTGGTAATTTGTGGTTGCGGTTTTAGAAGTTTTAACGAAAAACAGACAGTCATTACAAAGTTGGCGCTACAGATTAAAGAAACTTACGGGCATACTTAGGGTATTACCCGTAAGTTTTGAAAGGTTGGAGCGAAATACATTCCCAAAATTTGATTATTTCCGGTAAAAATTAACAATGCTAGTTATTCGCTTATCTCTGCTTGCCAAACTCAGACTCTGCATAATGCCTCACCAATTTTTTCTTTTTGCCACTCAAATTCATTCTTGGCGTCAAGAAGCGACCTCCGCCACATTTCCATTTGTTCTTTCAGCTTTTTACACTTGTCGGTCTGTTTCTTTTCATATGTCGAACATTTGTAGTTGTAATCTGCATAATCATGACCGTACATATTTTCCGCATATTGCAAAAATTGATACCTTTCTACCAGGAGCTTCTTCTCATCGCGTTCGTTACCAACAGCATTCCCAACTCCAGCAAAACCAAAACACAAAGCAAGTACTAAAACAACTTTTGTTACATCTTTAAATCTAATCATTTAAACTATCCTTTTTGAGCCATTAGGCTCTTTATTTAACTCTGCGCTAGGCACAAAGTATCTTCCTGCACAATCAAAGCTACCTGCTTTATCTTTCTTACACACCACGTACCGCCTCCTCCTTTGTGGTATTTGCTACAACATTCATCTAACTAGACTAGGTGAGTGTAGAGGTCTATTGTAAAACTTTTGTGAAATCACTTTGAGTCTTTTTTAAGAAATGTTACATGTGGCTTGTTAAATCTTGTGTTGATGTGAATTCAATAGTTATCCAAACTATTGGCGAGAAAAGAATATAGAACTTTTTTTGTTTGACTGCTACTTGTAAGAGAATGCTACATTTTTTCTATGTGGTTTGTCAAACTTAAGATACAAAACATTTACGAAATCTTTGGAACTTTGTTCCTTATGATTCTTAGTTTTTTCCTTGCAGACTCGTATTATATCAAATCAAATTCTTAATTTACAATTCGACCTAAAAATCAATCCTAAAATCAGGCAAAAAACGAGTGATCTCCACGTCTGAAAGTCAGGCAAAACACCCTCAAAAAACGGCTAATAGGACTCTATAATAAAGGAGCTAAGCTCCAAGAGTCAATGGCTCAAGGAACTAAGTCCCCGAGGAACTAAGTTCCCAAGGGGCAAAGTCCCGGGGGACAATTTTTTAAAGAAACACTATTTTAAAGGGACTAAGTCCCAAGGAACAAAGTTCCAATGAACAAAATTCAAAGACTTTTCAGACTAGTACAAAGATTTTTATGCTACAACTGCAACTTTTTCTTCGACTACAACCTCTCCTGCAGCATCTTTCTCGTCCCAAAATCTGTTTTCAACGTCGCCATCATTCCTTCCTCAGCATTCTGCCATTTTTGCCATATTACTACATCAAACAGACAGATTATTTTCACTGCACCGCGCCCCCCACGCTATCCTCCTCATCATCTGCATCACATCCTCAGCTGCCTGCTCCTCCGGCGCCAGAGCCGTCTTCCTCGCCGCCATCTCATCCCTATCTTTCTTCAACATCCCCTCCACTCTCGCCTTCTTCAACATCTCCTCCACGCTCACAACCACCAACATCCTCGCCGGATGTTGCGGAGCAGATGGCGGCGAGGATGTTGGTGGTTGTGAGCGTGGAGGAGATGTTGAAGAAGGCGAGAGTGGAGGGGATGTTGAAGAAAGATAGGGATG
>JAIXMY010000025.1 GCA_020328045.1 Candidatus Endomicrobiellum pyrsonymphae | reverse complement strand
CACAGACGGGAAAGAGAAAGAGGGTGGTGCAAGTGGCGGTGCAGGCGACGAAAAACACGGCGACGGAGAGGGCGACGAAGGCAAAGCTGACGGCAAAGGTGGTGGTGTCAAGAAAGAGAAAGAGCTAGATGAGGAAATAGATAGCCTAAAAGRGCAAAGGAAAGAGAAGAAGAAAGAGGGTGACGCAAGTGGAAGCTGAAGGCGGCGAAGAAGGCAGAGTGGAAGGATTGGGCGGATACTATGATGCAGAAACTGATGGATGAACATGTAGGGTCTGTGCCGACAGCGGAGAGGAAGATGCTGAGTCTGCTGGCGGCGGCTGAGGAGAAAAATGAGAAGCTGGCGGAATCGGAATTGTGGGATTTAGCTAGCCAGGCGGTGAAGGCGACGAAGAGAGAGGAGGCGGAGGATAAGTGGATTGCGGCGAAGAAGCAGAAGGAAGTGGCGATCGAGGAGTTAGGGAAGCTGAAGAGTAGATTTTGGGGTAATATAGAGAATGCAGTGACGAGTGAGGTGGATACTATAGTGGAGGTGGCGGGTATGATGATATTAAATGAGCTGATTAAGACGGAGAGGGTGACGAGTGATCCGAAGAATACGTATAAGAAGGTGATAAGTGTGATGACGAGGACGATGCAGGTTGAGCTGGAATTGGATCTTATGCGGCGGGCTGAGATTTTGTTGGGGGATATGAAGAAGGTGGCTGAGGTATAATCTGTCTGTTTGATATAGCAATATGGCGAAAATGGCAGAAAGCTGAGAAAGGAATGATGGATTCTCATTTGAAGGAAAATTTAAAATATGACTATTAAAGAATTTGTAGTAAAATTCAAACAAATTAAAAAAATGGGATTTATACCTACTAAAAGGAATGGAACAACGGGCATAGGATATACTTTGGAAACACTACTTGGCATAACTGAAAATAATATTGCTAATCCTGACATTGAAGGAACATAACTTAAAGCTCATAGAAGCAAAGTAAATAGTTTAATTACGTTCGACAAAGTATGGAAAATGTCGCCTTTGGAAGCAGTAAAAATATGGTAGCTTGGACAAAGATGTACGACAGCGTAGGATTGTTTCTTGATATTCATCGACAAAATCTATTACATTTTTTACAGACTTAGACATCTTTTTCAACGCATTTAAATCTATTTCGTTGTTAAAATGCCATGAATTACGTACAATAGCGCCGTCTTTCTTAGATTTTCGTTGCGACTTTTAGTTCGTCAACTTTATTTAGTTTTTCCCACGTAATAGCTTTACCATTTCTACCAAAATGTCCATAAGCCGCAGTTTGCGCAAAAATTGGTCTGCGAAGATCCAAATACTCAGTAATTTCTTTTGGTGTAAGAGGGAATATCTTTTTTACAATAGGTTCTAGTACAGATCCATGTACTTTCCCTGAATGATGCGTGTCTATCATTACAGACACCGGCGTAGCCACGCCAATCGCATAAGCAAGATGCACAGTGCATCTTTCTGCAAAACCTGCAGCTACTATGTTCTTCGCGATGTGCCTTGCCATATAACATGCGCTTCTATCAACTTTTGTAGAATCTTTACCTGAAAAAGCTCCGCCGCCATGCGCTGCCATTCCGCCGTAAGTATCGACTATTATTTTTCTTCCCGTAAGACCGGTATCCGCGGCAGGACCTCCAAACAAAAATTTTCCTGTAGGATTTACGTATATTTTTGTGTTTTTATCAATTAATTTCCCAAGAACAGGCTTAATAATATTATCAAAAATTTCTTCTTTCGATTGCTTTGTTATGTGGTTACCTGTTTTATCTAAAATTGCTTCCGTATGCTGAGTTGATAAAACAATAGTATCTATTCTTTTAGGCTTCCACTCAACATATTCAACAGTAACTTGTGTCTTCCCGTCGGGCCCCAAATATGGCAATATATTTTTTTTCCTTACTTCTGTCAGTCTCATAGAAAGCCTATGCGCTAATGTTATCGGAAGAGGCATAAATTCAGGTGTTTCTTTACATGCAAACCCAATCATTAATCCCTGATCGCCTGCTCCTCCGGTATCAACTCCCATGGCAATATCGGGAGACTGCGTATTTATAGAATCCAAAATAGCGCACGTGTTGTAGTCAAAACCAAATGAAAGTCTATCATAACCTATTTTCTTTATCACTTCTCTGATAATTTCTCTAGTATTAATCTTTGCCGTTGTGGTAATCTCACCACCGACAATAAGCAATCCTTTAGAAATAAACGTCTCGCATGCGACTCTCGCTTTTGAATCCTGCTTTAAAATTGCATCTAAAATAGTATCTGAAACTATATCGCATACTTTATCAGGATGCCCTTCGGTAACAGATTCAGACGTAAAAAAGTATCCCTGCTTAATTGTCATACAAATTTCCTCCGCTCTATTTTTATGAATTTATAGTACTTTATTTGTTAGAGTATTCCATCATTATAGAATCAAATAATGTTACATTGCTCGGTATTAGCGTATCACTTCCTACAACTGTATTTGTTATTTTTACATTGTCGCCGAACTCTGAATTTTCCCATATTATTGATTTTTCTACGGATACATTGTTACCCATCGTTACATTATCTGAAATAACAGAATACGGTTCAATTACTGCATTTTTCCCTATCACAACGTTATTGCCTACAAAACATGGTCCACAAATTTTAGCGCTCTTGTCAATTTTTGCGTTCGAACTTATGTATTTGTTTTCTCTATTCTTAATTATGGGAACAATTTTCAATTTACCGTCGAGAGCATCAAAAACGCCTTTTTTATACTCAACAATATTTCCTATGTCTGTCCAATATTCATCCATCACATAACCATAAATTTTTATCTTTTTTTTCATCAAAAAAGGGAATAGATCCATACCAAAATCAAAAAATTTATTTTTTGGAATAAATTTGAAAATTCCTGGTTCAAACACATAAATTCCAGTATTTACTTCGTCGTTAAAAACGTCTCCCAACAGTGGTTTTTCAACAAATGATCTTATTTCGCCGTCTTTATTTGTAATTGCTATACCGTATTCAAATCTTAAATTTATTTTTTTTAAAACTATTGTAGCAAGCGATTTTTTCTTTTTATGAAATTCTACAGCTTTTTTTAAATTAATATCAGTCAATCCATCGCCAGACATAACTACAAATGTATCTTCAAAAAACTCTTCTTTATTTTTTATTGCGCCGGCGGTTCCCAAAATCTTTTTCTCATGCAAAAATTCCAACTTGATATTGATATCATTATTTTGAAAAAAATTCGTTATAACATCCGGACGATAATAAGTATTTACGCAAGCGACAGTAAAACCATTTTTCCAAAGATTTAAAAATGTATAATACAAAGCCGGCTTACCCAAAATAGGAATCATTGGTTTAGGAATATCCATCGTCAACGGTCTAAGTCTCGTACTCGCTCCGGCGGCCAAAACAAAAGCTTTCACCTGCCCCTCGCTTTAAAGCATTCAATAGTTTTTTATACCTTTTTCTATGGAAACTTCAGGCTTCCAATCCAATAATTTTTCCAACTTTGTTTTTAACACAAGCGTTCAACACATTGACTGATCCCAAAATATTAACTTCCGCGTCAAAGAAAGGATCTGCAACAGACTTGCAAACATCTATCTGCGCAACTTTATGTATAACAATTTGAGATTTTTCTTTTTTAAAAATATCCCCAACCGCTTTTTTATCAAAAATATCTGTTTTATAAAACCTAGCTTGTTCATTTATATTTTCTTTTTTACTATACGATAAATTATCCAAAATAACAACATCATGTCTTTTTTTAACAATGCATCCGTAACACTCGATACTACGAAACCTGCGCCGCCTGTAACAAGAATTTTCATTCCTGCTTCCCCTCGCCAATATATCTTAAGATTGTTTTTGCCACAAAATCAGGCGAGATAGATTCCATACATACAGGTTGTCTATTTCTATTTTCAAGCTCTCTGTGGCAATGTGCATCCCAGCCTCTTAGCGTATAGCAATTACGACACTGTCCCGAAACAACATTTATATTATTATCGTAACTTACATATCTTGCATCGGATGGACCAAAAAGAATTACAGATTTCACATTTAAAGCTTCTGCAATATGCATACAACAGCCATCAGTATCAATATGAAGCGACGAATGTTTTATAATTGAACAAAGATCATCATAAGAAGTTTTTCCTACTAAATTTACATCAACCAAATCGATATAATCGCTATTTATACCAACTTGCGCTATCTTGTAATTCTTTAATTCTTTTTTTATATTTTCAAATAACTTTTTCCAGTTTTTTGTTGCCCAAATTTTTGTATTCCAACATGTTTTTCTGGGAATATATCCCTTACCTCCCCAACCATGCTGAAAAGTTATATATTTATCTTGTGTATTTAGTCCAAATTTCGTAATGTCTCGCTCTCTATAATTCAATGCTAAATTGATTTTTTTAAAATCTTTAATCCCTGCCGTAAGCTTAGCGACAGCATTAAACTTCAAATTATTCTTAATAGCTTCTTGCTGAAATGAATATTGATTTTTAACGTTAAAACAATAAGGATACTCTTTTTTTATTTCTTCAAAATCATTAGCAAATTTTTTCAAGACATCATTTTTTAAATTATTTATTTTCAAATCCGCTATACCGGACGTCACATTATCCGAGGTAAAGTAATCCACAACAATATCGTACTTATTGGCAACAAACCTACAACCTATAATCTCTCTATTAAAAAAAAACCTCGTCTTTTTTATATCAGAAAAAAAAGACTTGTACGTTTTACCGTAAACATCAACTATCGCGACGGGTAGTAAGGCAATAAGACTTAACACAGCATCTTTTTGCCTCAGAACATCACCAATCCCGCCTGACAAAATTACGGCAATGTAAATTGCTTTATTTTCATTTTTTTGCAATATCAACTTAAAAAAATTATGAAAATTCTTTAAAAAACTTTTAACTATATTTTTTCTTATCTTTTGCTTTTTTGTTAGTATCTTTTCACTTAACAAAGCTAACTCTTTCTCTGCTTTTTCCAATTTCATCTTATCATCATTGCAATATAAAATCATTCATCCTTCTTATTTTTTAAGAGATTTGGAAGATTTATCTTTTACATTTTCTTCCTTTGACGCTCCTACTTTTGTTTCGTCATTACCAAAAGCTTTTGCCCTTATTTTAACTTCTATTTCTTCGGCAATTAAAGGATTGCCCGCCAAATATATTTTTGAATTATCTCTACCCTGCCCCAATCTTTCACCTTTATAACTAAAAAATGCTCCTGCCTTTTCAATTATTCCATCGTTTACGCCCATGTCTATCAAGTATCCAAATCTGTCAATGCCTTGTCCAAATATTATTTCAAACTCGGCTTGTTTAAAAGGAGCGGCTACTTTGTTTTTTACAACTTTTACTCTTACTCTATTGCCTAAAACCTCATCGCCTCTTTTAACCGATTCAATTCTCCTTATATCCAATCTTACCGAAGAATAAAACTTAAGAGCAAGCCCTCCGGGTGTCGTTTCAGGACTTCCCCACATTACGCCTATTTTTTGTCTCAACTGATTTATAAATATTATTGAAGTTTTAGATTTAGAAATATTGGAAGTAAGTTTTCTAAGCGCCTGACTCATAAGCCTAGCTTGGAGACCTACAAAAGAATCACCCATCTCGCCTTCAATTTCAGCCTTCGGAACGAGCGCTGCAACTGAATCGACAACAATAATGTCAACTGCTCCAGAGCGTATAAGCTTATCTGCAATTTCAAGTCCCTGCTCGCCTGAATCGGGCTGAGATATCAAAAGATTATCTATATCCACACCAAGTTTTCTTGAATACTCTGGATCCATAGCATGTTCCGCATCTATGTACGCCGCAATACCGCCAAGTTTTTGAGTTTCGGCTACCATACACAAAGCCAAAGTAGTTTTCCCTGAAGATTCAGGACCATAAATTTCCACTATTCTACCGCGCGGAATACCGCCGATACCTATAGCTATATCAAGAGGAAGAGCGCCTGTTGGTATGGAGTCAACTTGTTCTCTTGCATGCTTTTCACCAAGCCTCATAATTGCTTCTTTACCAAAATCTTTTTCAATCTGCGAAAGAGCTAAATCCAACGCTTTCAGTTTTTCATCTTTTGCCATAAAGTTCCCTCTCCATGCGAATCTATATTCTTACAATTTTGTTCGACTTAACATTTCTAAATGCATTTCGCGTATCAACAATAACCTTCGCTTCTTTTAGAACCCTTTCATAATCAATATTTGCATGATCTGTAATAACAACAACAGCATCATATTTGTTTAATCTCGAAAGAGATTTAATTGACGATAAAACTCGTCTACAACCACAACTCTTTATCACAGGAATATATGGATCGTAATAAGATAGTTTTACGCCTTTTTCAATTAAAATATTTATAATGTCAATTGCAGGAGACTCACGTATATCAGCAACATTCTTCTTATAAGCTGCGCCTAAAACTAAAACTTTTGAATTTCTTAAGGCTTTAGTCTTTTTGTTTAGAGCGTCTGATATTGTTGAAACAACATATTCCGGCATTTTTGAATTCATTTCACCTGCTAATTCAATAAATCTCGAATAGAAATTTAGCGTTTTGAGTTTCCACGATAAACAATGTGGATCTAAAGGAATGCAGTGTCCTCCAATTCCAGGTCCCGGATAAAAAGGCATAAACCCAAACGGTTTCGTGGCGGCTGCTTCTATAATTTCCCAAACGTTAATGTTAAGTTTATTGCACATCAACGCAACCTCATTGACAAGCGCTATATTTACAGCTCTAAAAGTATTTTCCAAAAGTTTTACCATTTCAGCAGTCTGTGTTGAAGAAACTTTATGCGCTTTTGTAAAAGAACCGTAAACAGCCGCAGCAAGATCTGTACACTTCTCACACAAACCGCCAACAACTTTAGGAGTATCTTTTATGCCAAATTTTTTATTTGACGGGTCAATTCTTTCTGGACTAAAAGCTAGAAAAAAATCTTTACCAGCGTTTAAGCCGGTTTCTTCAAGCATTGGCGTGACCAATTCGTCGGTAGTACCCGGATATGTTGTCGACTCGAGAATGATAAGTTGTCCTTTTCTCAGAGTTTTTTTGATGTTCACTACGGCTTCTACTATATAAGAAACATCAGGATCTTTAGATTTGCGAAGAGGTGTGGGAACGCAAATAATGATAATGTCCATTTTTGCAAAGTTTTTAAAATCCAAAGTTGCTGAAAATTTTTTATTTGATACAAGTTCTTTCATGTCATTTGTGTCAACATCGCCGATATAAGATTTACCTTTATTTATCATACTTACTTTAAATTCATCAACCTCAAAACCCATAACCTCAAAACCCTGTTTTGCAAGTTCAACAGATAACGGTAGTCCCACGTACCCCTGCCCAACAATACCTATTTTTGCAATTCTTGTGTTAATTTTATTTAGTAACTGTTTATGCATCGTCTCTCCACTTAAAGTTTAACATTCTTAAACCAACATTTATTTTCCAAATACCAGTCAACTGTCTTTTTTATACCCTGATTCAAAGAAACTTTCGGAGACCATTTCAAAAGTTTCTTTGCTTTATCAATATTTGCCCAAGTAGCAACTATAATCAGCTTTATGGAACGGTCTATAATTGTATTTAGCTGTTTTATTTAAGTTTTTTTCTATTAAATTTATCATATAACTGAGCTTATAAGGCTTATTTCCGCCAAGATTGATAACCTCAAAACCAGTTTCTTTCAATGATTTTATTGTCCCTCTTGCTATATCTTCAATATACGTAAAATCTCTGCTCTGAGACCCGTCGCCAAAAAGTTCAATGGGAGAACCCTCATCAATCCATTTAATAAAGCGTATTACACTCATATCCGGTCTTTCTGCAGGACCGTAACAAGTAAAATATCTTAAAATACTGATGTCAAGTCCGTATAAATAATGATAGGAGTAACACATCGCTTCAGCGCCTTTTTTAGAAGCGGCATAAGAGGATATTGGAGTATTTACAGCAAGAGTTTCCACAAAAGGCATTTTTTGCCCAGCATACAAAGAAGACGTTGATGCCAAAACAAATTTTTTTATTTTCTTTGCTTTTGCAATATCAAGAAGGTTTAAAGTTCCCAAAGTATTTGCAAAAACATAGATAAAAGGATTCTCAATACTATAACGCACTCCGGCTCTTGCAGCAAGATTTATTACTGATTCAAATTTATATTTCTTTGTTATTTTTTCAATATCTTCTTTAATTTCGATATCAGCTTTATAAAACTCAACATTTTTAATTTTTTTGAGATTATCCAACCTATATTTTTTAACTCTCACATCATAGTAATCATTGAGATTATCTATACCTACCACATTTTTGCCATCTTTAGCAAGTAGCCCACAAACTTTACTACCAATAAAACCTGCTGCGCCGGTAACTAAAACAGTCATAGTTGTATATTTCTTTAAAAGTATGGTCTGTGGAGGATTGTATAAAATCTGACAATCTTTGTCATTTCACGACACCAACAAGAAACTGATGTATGCGTATCATTGCCAATGTGTCTTGCGCGCAATACCTTAATAAATTTTTTTTTGTTTCTTCTATCCTAGCATTATCATAAAGTCCCATTGCCATAAAAGCAAAAGCTGCGGCAGCATCTCCACCTTCTCCAATCTCCAACCCTGCATAACTCATCTCAGGGATTAACACAGGAAGAACCTTTTTAATGGATGAACGACCGCGGAAATTTATATCGTAATAATTTTTTCTAACTATCAACTCTAAATCAACAATTCTTTCAATTATTTTGTTAAGTTTATCGCTTAAATCAGGAAACATCGCCGAAAGTTTTGATACTGAAATACGTTCAGAATTTGCATAAGTTATAACGCTACCCTCTTCTCCAAGATATTCTATAAGTTTTTCCGCAATTTCGCGACGACAATCTTTTGTAGTATCTGCTATATATTCGTGATGATTCAAAATATTTCCCAAATTATCAGTTTTATCTAACGAAAACTGCGTTAGAAGCTGCGTATGAGGAGCTATGTTTGGATAGAGAGGCATTATTGTGGTAACAAATTCAAAATCAAGATAATAGAACGGTTGCTTTATATTCTCTATCTCTATTTTTAAATTTTCAGACACGTAATTTGTAGTTGTTAAAACGCTGTTTTTAACAACTTTCTGCATTTCCGTAAGCTCAAAATCGTCAGGAACTTTATCGATGGTATCCGCTCCTAACGCTATCAATTCTTCCATTGCAAGTATAGAAAGTCTTGGCAAATCAAAAATATGATTTTTTACATCTTTGCCCATACATCCATCAAACAAAGGACAATTTTTACAAGTCCTTTTTAAATATGGCTGAGGCATATTTTCAGACTCAATATCTTCAAAAGCTTTATCCGAAAGAGACAAAAACTCCTGAACTTTCAGTTCAACTTTTTCAGTACAATCAAGCTCCGTAAAAAGACGCGATATATCCATTCCTAAACGATAATAGTTTGACAAGTGAAGAACGCTCGTCTTGCATATCTTTATACCATATTTGGATAAAACCATCGCGCTAAACGATATATCGCTAATATATTTAACTTTGTATTTGCTTCCTGATTTTACCTCAAATAAGCGCCACGAATTATCTTCAAGTCTTTGCAATATATCAGTTTTTACAGAAAAACCGCCGGCAACAAACCGGGCATCATAAATCGTTTTAATGTCAGTGTTTGAAATCAAATCTCTGATGTCTAATGTCGGATTACCAACCTTAAGTATTTTTGCATTTACAGCATCAGGAAAAAGTTGACGAGACGCTTTATGAA
This sequence comes from Candidatus Endomicrobiellum pyrsonymphae, assembly GCA_020328045.1. GTDB lineage: Bacteria > Elusimicrobiota > Endomicrobiia > Endomicrobiales > Endomicrobiaceae > Endomicrobiellum > Endomicrobiellum pyrsonymphae. The sequence continues at coordinate 5,629 of JAIXMY010000025.1, read as the reverse complement.
CATTTCTTCCTTCAAGAGTAAGAAGCTCGTTATTAAGTCCGGCGAGTCTTGGGAGCGCTCCTCTTTTTGTCATCCAACCCAAAGTATGACAGCTTAGATAATTAATAAAAACTGTTTTATTTATGTATCCCATAACTCTAAACAACAAAGTTGCTTTTTAATCTCACTTTTTCATTTCCAATTTTAACTTTGCTTTCTTTAAACTCTTCATTACCGAATAAGGCGCTTTCACTCTGCCCATAACAGGTTTTTCTTTTTTATACGGACCGTGACAATCTGATCCGCCCGTTACGATAAGATTAAAATATTCCGCAATACTTAAAAATTTTCTAACTGCGCTTTCAGAGTGCTTTATATGCCAAGCTTCTATACCCATCAATCCGTCTTTTATAAGAGATTCAAACATATTTACATCACTATAATGAACGTAATACGGATGCGCCATAACAGGTATGCCCCCCACGCTTAAAATAAGCTTTATAGCATCGCCAGCTGAAAGTGAATACTTGGAAACATATGCCGGTCTATCGTTAGCCAAATACCGTTGAAATGCTTCTTGGACACTTCCTACCAGTTTTTCTTCAACTAAAGCTTTGGCAAAATGTAATCTTCCTACGACATTATTGCCTGCATTTTTCACAAAGCTGTCATCTTTTAACACAGCGCCATTTTTTTTAAGTTTTGCTAATATTTCTATTGCTCTATTGTATCTTGCTTGTTTAAAAACAGCTAAAGCTTCCTTTAATTTTTCAGATTTATAATCTATAAAATATCCCAAAATATGCATTTCGCTCTTTTGAGAATTCAAGATAATCTCCGAAGATAACTCAATACCCGGAATAACCTCAATGCCGATTTTAGCTGCAACTTGTATAGCCTCATCAATACCATCCACAGAATCGTGATCAGTTATACTTATTGCAGAAAGATTTACTTTAGAAGCATATTCAACAACTTCTTTTGGAGAAAACGTACCGTCAGAATAAATTGAATGAATATGCATATCAACATATAAATCATTTGATTTACTGCTATCCATCAAAGAATCTCCAACGACAAATCAACGCTTTTTGAAATAAGACGAACGTTTGCGACATTTTCATCATTAAATTTTTTAAAAGGAGCCAACTCTTCAACAACTGTCATGGAAATAAGCGCTTCGTTATTGTGAAAAGAAAAAACTGCATCTGAATCATGTGGCAAAACGTTCGTGTCTAAAATAAATGTTTTCATTCACATCTCCCATCCTCTTTCTTATTATACTAAAATTTTACAGTAGCAGTACATCTTTCATATTTTTGTCAGACAAAATAAAGGTCGAGAAAAAGCCTCAGACAAGTACATCGTTTTTATTCTCTACATTGCTTCCCTGAGGATTTACAAAGTACTGTACGGAAGAAGATATTGTAAAATATTTGTTTGGCTCAAATTTATAATACAACTCAAGTTCTATTTCCGCTCCGTTTTTATATTTAGAGTCGTATTTTTAGGCATAAAGGTTAAAAGTTGCTATTTTGGTTATTTTTAAAGAAACAGTACCCATTTAAATAAGCAATTCTATGTTTTAAAGATAGTCCGTTGTGATATCTGTACTGATGTTTTAAATGTTTAAAAAGCCTTCAATTCAATGTCTTACAGCAGATATAAGAAAAGGTGTTGCAGAAAGAATTTCATCTTTGGTTTTATCGCTCTGATTTAAAAAATCAATAACAACTTTTTTACCGTTATTTTCAGCAATAGCAATAGATTGATATCCCCAGCGAGAAGGATTGCCTCTAATATACTTCTGCGGTATTAAAATCGAAGCGTCGCCGTCAACAATCAGATTAGAAACATACGAAGCGCCATCAGAGGAATATTTGTATAAAACTGCCTTATCCTTATATATTCTCAATGAATATTCCCATCCTGATTCTGTAGTCAAAAATCCATTTACACCAGAAAGCAACGACGTTGAGCCAGCGCCGTCAATATTGTTAAGATCTATGTAAAAATCTATAAAAGCGATGTTATCATCCCACTTATCATCTTTAAATGAAAAATTTATTTTAATATTATTGTTTTTTGCAATAACTTGTATAGACTTTAATAATCCGTCATTGTTTATTGAGATTCCATCCGAAATCAGTTCAACCGAAGTTTGTTTATTTGATGATATAGAAATATTTTTTTCATCAGAATAAACATAGGACTCACTAATCTTATTTTCCCCCAATTCAAAAGCGCCTAAAAGACGATGGATATTATCATATGTAGCGTCAAACATTCTTTTTCCATTAGATACGCCAAAAGATACATCTTTCAATAAGTTGTAGTTACACAAATAAATTAATTCGCTTCGGGCATTGTTATATACGTATTCTTTAAAATTAGAAGTATTGGTATAATTGACAATTAAATTTGCCGCCGAAAAAAGTTTGTCCATTATCATTTTATTTATTGCAACTTGTTTAAAATATACAGTTTTCTGCTGAAGCAAATCGCTCTTGACTTTAGATACATACATAGGCGTTGCAGGATATATATATTTACTATTATCAAAAGTAGTAATCAAATACTCCATTAACATCACATTTTGCAGATGCTTTTTCGTAAGCAACACGGGAATAATATCTTCAGGCTTTGATTCAAGCCACTTCATAACATCTGTCTGATTGTAAGGAAAATCTTTGTACAAAGAAAATATCGTAATGCCATCAACGACATAAGCGCCACGCGCATTTTCTTCCAAATTATCCACATTAATCCATGACAATTTTAACCTTGCAAAATAATATAGTACGTCGTACGACATCTCTGCGCAATTTAAAAAAACACAGGAATTGCCTTTGTTTGTATTACTTTCAAAACGAGTTAAATTATTTACAACGTATTCTTCAAAAATTCCATGCCTTTGCGATTTAGATAATTCTACATTTGAAAGCATGGCAAATATCGGCAAAACAGGTTCCGGGTTAAAAGAAAGAGCGACCTCTATTTTGCCATACGAAATAAGCTCTTCTAAATTTTCAGGAATATTTACCGCGTCATTAACAGGAACATTCATACAAAAACGATTCGACAACAATATTTTATCAACAACAACATTTGATATATCAGAAGTTTCTGCAAAAAAAACCACGTACCTCTTTGCAACGCAAAAAGATGGAGAGCTTAAAAACATAAGTAATACAACATAAATAATTTTTTTCACAACGGCTTAGCGAATTCAAGTTGCTAATGCAACAATAGAATCAAGAACCTCCTGAGATGTAAGATAATCTAGACATTTTCTTGGCATATTATATTAAGCCAATTTTCTATAGTTATAACATCGCTTGCAGGTATTTTATCAAAATTGGTTGCCTTAGGCAAAAACCGCCCTCATAAGACCATTAGTGTTTTCACCGTTGCCTTTTTTCCATGAATGATAAGACTGACAAAAATAAAACTTTGTTTTTAAGATTTCGTTGATTTTTGTACGCGCCATGTTTTCACAGCCATCATCATAAGTTATAGATTTCATTTCCTACGCTTCCCTTAACGCATAATTCTTTAGTACAGACTTTTATGGCTTTCTTTGTGTTTGTCTTGCGCACGCCTTCGCGCTTTGTTTGGACGATATTTTTCTTTCCAAAATTACGCTTGATTTCTTGACTTATTGTATTCGGACTACACTAAAGTTTTTCCCCTAATAATAACTAACACAAGTCAATAGTGAATTCAAGTTGTCAATGCAACAGTGATGGCGAAAAGTATCAGGTTAGTATTGTAGAAGTTTTCTTACAAAAACTCAATGGCAATCACCTAAACGCGCCTGAAGTTTTCATATTTTCTTGTAAATTAGAAGGTTTGATATAATACGAATATGGACAGACATATTCAGGGTCTATTAAACTCTTAGAAGATTTAAATTGATATAATCGGATTGATATAATAGTGGCGGTTACATTTGCTGGCAGGAAGGTTTGAGGCAGGAAGATTCAAGGGTAGAAAGAAGACAAATGTCTTTGATTGAATTTTGATTATTTTCATTATATAATTTTTAAGATTGAAATGTTAAAAGTGAGGGATTAAATTTGTATAATTACAATAGCTGTAGCTGATTTGTTAAAAGATTTGTATAATTTTTAAGGTTGAAATGTTAAAAGTAAGGGATTAAATTTGTACAATCACAATAGTTGTAGCTTGATTTGTTAAAAACTTTGATTTGGTATAATCGCAACAGTTGTATTTGATGAGATGATACAATCACATTTGATTTGGTATAGTTGATTTTCTTATAAATGCAAAACAAAAAACGAAATACTTTAGAGTAGTAGTAGCGCTACTAAGGAAGTATTGAGGTGGCGGAGTAATGCACGGACACAGTTGCAGTTACACATGCAGTGGACTGATCAAACCGACTAGACGCTGTAGTAGCTTTAATTAGTTGGTACGACGTTTTTGTTTGGAATCTATAATATCTAAATTTATCAAAACTGATAGATAAAAACAAAATAGGAAATAGTATGATGACATTACTCTTAAAAAGAAGACATAATGTGATGACATTACGTTTAAAAAGATGTGTAAGCTTGTTTGTTTGCTATAATATCTAAATCTGAATTTATCAAAACCGATAGATAAAAACAAAAGAGGAAGTTGTGACAATCTAGACAACAACGATGCTGGATTGCTTCGTCATTTCGTTCCTCGCAAGGACGCCGATAGTATGATGACATTGCATTTAAGAAGATGTGTGAGTTTACTCGTTTGCCTTTCTCTGCTCGTTTCGGCATGCTCGCCCGATAAATCCAGCAAAGCTGGTAGCAAAGTTAACGAGTTCAATAGAATGACTAAAGTTGATAAAAACTCTGTAGAAAAAATAGCCAACCATGTGGCGAGCGCTGTAAATAAAAATAACGTTACTCCGGTTAGCTTCTGGAACCGTGAACTCGGGAAAGTCGGCGGAGTTAGCATAACGCCAAAAAGAGTGGCAATAGGTACAGGCGCAGTTTTGGGAACAGCTACTGTGTTGTATATAGGATATAAGTGGTACAAGAAACATCAAATTCTGATAACAGTACCACCAGGATCAAAAACACAATCAATAGAAGAAACGAATGCAATAGAGAAAGCAATTACGACAGTGAGGGAGATAGAGGAGATAGAGGACACAATAAGAAAAGAAATTCCGGATAAAAAATCGACAGAATATAAAACATTCATTGAAAAAGAAAATGATAACATAAGACAAAATATAAATAGCCGGTCAACAAAAGCGGCGGGTATGTTTAACATATTGATAAATACGATAGATGTTAAGACAAAAACGAAGTCACTGACACCTGAAATAATGAAGGAAATGCTAGAATTGGTGGAAGAGGACTATGTAAAGAACAATTACATGGGATATAGTAAAGACTGGTGGAGAAATTTTTTAACAACTCATGAAAATATAGCGAAGTTTGTGAAAACAAATGAGACAACGCTACCGCGGAATCTGAGGAATTGTATTAAGAAGTTTACGTCAGCGAATGTAATGGCGACGAGGTTGGCAACACTTAGGAAGATAGGCACTATATGGGATACTGAAGAAATTAGGCAGAATTTGAAGGATCGAAAACTAAAGATAAATGAGGAAGTAGTATTAAATACGATAACGATA
>JAIXMY010000091.1 GCA_020328045.1 Candidatus Endomicrobiellum pyrsonymphae | reverse complement strand
AAATAGAATTCTTGCAAAAATAATATGCGAGGCTGGAGCAAAAGCAGGAATGCCTGTAGGTTCTATACAATTTATTGATACCCCAGATAGAAGCGCCATACAAGAACTTTTGCAACTTGACAACTTAATAGATTTATTAATACCAAGAGGCGGCGAAGAATTAGTTAAATTTATAAGAGAACATTCTTTGATTCCTGTTTTATCGCACGGGAGAGGCTTGTGCCATACGTACATAGATAAGGATGCTGACGTTGATATGGCAGTAAATGTTGCGTTTAATGCAAAATGTCAAAGACCGTCAGTTTGCAATGCAATGGAAACCTTGCTTGTGCATAGAGATATAGCAGATAAAGTTTTGCCAGAATTATGCAGATTATATAATGAAGCAGGTGTTGAGATTGAAGGTTGCTCTATTTCACAAGGTATAGTGAATTCAATAAGGCCTGCAACTGAAAAAGATTGGAAAACTGAATATCTTGATCTCAAGATATCGATTAAAGTAGTAACCTCTCTAGAAGAAGCTATAGAACACATAACCAAATACGGCTCCATGCATTCTGAAGCTGTTATTACAAAAAATAAAGAAGTTGCAGATAGATTTATTGCGGAAGTTGATGCTGCTGCAGTTTTTGTAAACGCTTCAACAAGACTTCATGACGGTAGCGTTTTTGGTTTGGGATGCGAAATTGGCATTTCAACACAAAAACTTCACGCACGCGGAGCGATGGGCATCAAAGAACTTACAACCACCAAGTATGTAGTTAGAGGCAACGGCGCAATAAGAAACTGACAGGTTGTGTGTCAAGCGCTGATACCACAAAACTTTATTATTAAAAAATTAAAGAGGTTATATGAAACTTGGCATTGTTGGACTTCCGAACGTAGGAAAATCAACGTTATTTAACGCTATAACAAAGGCATGCGCAGAAGTGGCAAACTATCCATTCTGCACCATAGATCCAAATGTCGGAGTGGTTGCAGTTCCAGATAAACGTCTTGAGTTTTTGAGCAACTTTTTCAATGCAAAAAAAACAATTCCTGCAACTGTGGAATTTGTTGACATCGCAGGACTTGTGAAGGGAGCATCTAAAGGCGAAGGGCTTGGTAACCAATTTTTAGCCCATATAAGGGAGACCGCAGCTATTGTTCACGTAGTGAGATGTTTTGAAAGCAAGGACGTAACGCATGTTATGGGTGAAGTTGACCCTTTAAGAGATATAGAAATTATAGAAACAGAACTTATCTTATCTGATATGGAAACCATTTCAAAAAAACTTGAAAGACTTGAAAAAGGCGTAAGACTTAACGATAAAAAAATACTCGCTGAAAAAGAACTTGCAATAAAGGTTAAAGCGCATCTCGACGCAGGCAAATCCGCAAGAACGCTTGAGTTAAATGACGATGAAAAAGTAGCATTAAAAGATTTCTTCTTGATAACTGCAAAACCCGTATTATATGTCTGCAATGTAGCAGAAAGCGACTTACCTGCGATAGAAACCAAATATACTGCTGTTGTTAAAGAAAAAACAAAAACAGAGCGCGCGCAGGCAATACCAATATGCGCAAAAATTGAAGCAGAACTTTCAGAACTTTCGGAAAGTGATCAGAGAACATTTTTAAAAGATTTGGGATTAGAAGAACCCGGTCTAAACCGTTTAATAAAAGCAGGGTATGATTTACTGGGACTTGCAACGTTCATTACAGCGGGAGAAACGGAAGTAAGAGCATGGACTATAAAAAAAGGGTTCTTGGCTCCTCAGGCCGCAGGAGTAATTCATTCCGATTTTGAAAGAGGTTTTATACGCGCTGAAATTATGAGTTTTGACGATTTATACAGACTCGGTAGCGAAAAAGCAGTAAAAGACGCAGGTCTTTCAAGAAGCGAAGGAAAAGAATATTTAGTTAAAGACGGTGATATTATAGAATTTAGATTTAATGTGTAAAAACAAAAGTGTTACACAATGTATAAGTTTGACAAAACTCAAAAAAGTTATTAGACTCTGTTGTGTACATTGACGCAAAAGTATTCCACAATGCGCCGATATGCAAAAAAATGAAGAAAAGTTTTATTAGGTAATGAGTGTATAGAACACAACTATATTAACACTAAAGGCGCTGAGGGTTTAGCCACGTCTTTCAGCGTTGTTTTGCATAAAAATTACGAGGGAATAGGGGCTATCAAGTGAACAATATTGACAGAGGTTGGGTTTTAACATGTTTTGGGACCGCAATTGGGGCTGGCATTTTATTTTTACCGATTCAGGCGGGGCTTGGCGGCATTTGGTCAATCATCTTTCTAGTGCTTGTCATTTTTCCAATTACCTACATTTCACATAGAGGTATTACAAGGATTGTAGCATCTTGCGAGAAAGAAACGGACATTGTAGGCGCTATAGAGCACGATTTAGGTCATACCGCCGGATTGATTGTTTCCGTTTTATATTTTTTATCAATCATAACTATATGCGTGGGATATGCCACAGGCTTAACTAACCTCATAAATGCTTTTTTCGTAAACCAAATGCATATTGTTTCAGTATCGAGACCTTTGCTTACATTTGTTATTCTTGCAATTATGACATCCGTACTGTTTTGCAATGAAAAAATTATGATTGCAATAACATCCGCTCTTACTTTCCCTTTAATTCTTTTTTTGCTTGCAATATCAATATACCTGATTCCTGAATGGAATATGTCTGTTTTCCATACTCCCATCACAGCAAGAGCTTTCATAAAAAATACTTTACTGCTTTTGCCGCTACTAGTTTTTGCAATGAATTTTTCACCGATATGTTCGTCTTTAGGCGCTTTTTATAGAAAACAATATGCCAATATTGACGATGCAATCAAACACTCTGATAAAGTTGTTAGGTGGAACTCTATTCTTTTGCTGTTTTTTGTTATGTTTTTTGTTTTTTCTCTTGTTTTCTCCACAACTCCTGAAATTTTAATTAAAGCCAAGCAAGAAAATATTGACGCATTAACTGCAATCTCTCTAAGTTACAATTCATCTATACTCCTATATACTTTACCTCTTATTGCGTTTCTTGCTATAGCAAGTTCATATTTCGGACATTTTACAGGAACAAGAGAAGGATTATGTGGTATTATGCTGCAACTTGCAACTTGGAAAAACCATGAACTTAAGAAAACTTTAAATGTAAAAAAAATAAAGTTACTCAGCACTTTTATTTTGTTTACGCTGTTATGGGTTTTGGCAGTATGTAATCCATCTGTTTTGTCCATAATTGGAGCTTTATCTGCGCCAATTATTGCCATGTACGCATACCTAATGCCTGTTGTATTGATGAAGAAAATTCCAAGGCTTCGTATATATCGTTCAAGATTAGCAGCTTTTGTTTTTATTATGGGCATATTTACTATTGTCGGGTATTTTGTTGGTCAAATTATGTAGTGTGTATGTCAACTATAGAGATACTTCTTTCTATGCCAGAAAATTCTGATAAGATAATTGCAACGTCTTCTTTAGCTAACCACATCAAGCAATCACATCCCGCAAGATTATCGCTTATGCTTTAAGCCTATAAATTCTCTTCGCTTCAATTGCGTTGCCTCTCGCTCTTGCTTCCTACTCGCCTCCTCCTGAACTCCATTTCTTTAAATCATCCATCATCAGGTTTATCATCTTATCCGACAAAAACGTCTCCTCCGCCAACAGCGCCTTCTCTAGAGTCTTCGATATCATCACATTCTCATTCTCCGGCGTCGGCATCACCTCATTACTCACCACCTCTACCACTTTCTTCAATTTATCCGCCATATTCGTATCCTTCACCTCCAGCGCCTCCATCCGCGGCGATAGCG
>JAIXMY010000024.1:3004-15919 GCA_020328045.1 Candidatus Endomicrobiellum pyrsonymphae | reverse complement strand
CAACATAATTTTCTATTATACCATTGTGAACAATAACAACACTTTTGGTTGGATCTGTATGTGGGTGAGCGTTTTCTTCAGACGATCTTCCATGTGTAGCCCAACGCGTATGCCCTATAGCTATATTTGCGCTTATAGGATTTTTTTTAAGATTTTCTTTAAGATGACAAAGCTTACCAGCGCTTCTTCTTATCTGAAGTTCTTTATCTATCACAACGGCAATACCTGCAGAATCATAACCTCTATATTCAAGTTTTTTCAAGCCATTAAACACAATATCTACAGCATTTTTTTTACCTATATACCCAACAATTCCACACATATCTAGTCCTTATTGATAAGCTCTTTCATGTCTTTAACAGCAGTTGCAAGACCTGTAAATATAGCTTTGGCAACAATTGAAAAACCAATATTAAACTCATTCATTCCTGAAATTTTACAAATCTGCTCCGTATTGTCGTAATCTAATCCATGTCCTGCGTTTAACAAAATTTCTTTCTGTATTGCCACTTGAGACGCATTTAAAATTCTTTCAAGCTCTGTTCTAAAATTGGAAGAATTTGCGCCACTTTCCTTGAAAAATTTTGCGTATTTTCCTGTATGCAGCTCCACCGCATCAGCGCCTATTTCACTACAAGCTAAAACCTGACTTACGTCAGCATCTATAAACATGCTAACAACAATTCCTGCTTTTTTAAGCCTTGCAACAACATCAGCAAGATTTTTTTTATTGGATTTAACGTCTAATCCGCCTTCTGTGGTGAGCTCTTGTCTTTTCTCAGGAACTATGCACGCAAAGTCAGGTTTTACGTCAATGGCAATCTTAATTATTTCTTCGTTTGACGACATTTCAAGGTTTAATTTTGTTTTTATGGATTTTCTTAAACCGTAAATGTCAAAATCTTGGACATGTCGTCTGTCCTCTCTTAGATGCGCTGTTATGCTATCGGCGCCGGCTTCTTCACAAATTTTGGCGGCTTCAATTACTGACGGCGCTTCTTCTTTTCTTGCTTGCCTTAATGTTGCTATATGATCTATATTTACGCCTAGTTTTATCATTTTACATCCTAATAGATTCTATTTCCATCGCGGCGACATCCGCTATATTTTCTGCTATTGTTTTAATTTGCTTTGCATCTTTACCTTCAACCATAACTCTTAAAAGATTTTCTGTACCAGAATATCTAACCAATACGCGTCCGTTACAATTTAACAATTTCCCAAAATTTTTAATAAGTTTACAAGTTTTTGGAAGTTTTTCTATAGGAACTTTTTTTGAAACTATTTTATTTATAAGCGCTTGCGGGAATTTTTTAAGTACGCTCATAAATTCCGACATAGTTTTATTTGTGTCGCATAACGCAGAAAGAAGAATGATCGCGCTTAACATTCCATCGCCGGTAGGCAAAATATCTTTTAATATAAAATGTCCCGACTGCTCTCCTCCAAACGACGATTTATATTTCTTCATGTCTTCCATAACGTACCTATCGCCAACTTTTGCAGATATAACGTTTATCTTCTCTCGTTTCATTGCTTGCAAAAGACCTATGTTTGCCATTACAGTAGTTAATAAAATATTATTTTTAAGTTTCTTTTTACTCTTAAGCCATATTGCCATTGAAGCAAGAAAATAATCCCCATCCCTTACTAGACCATTTTCGTCAATACATATCAATCTGTCAGCATCGCCATCGAACGCAAAACCGCAAAAAGCATCATATTCTTTTACTTTACTTGCCGCATATTCCGGATACAATGCCCCGCAATTTAAATTTATGTTCTTGCCATCTGGTTTGACATTTAAAGCGACAACTTTTGCGCCAAGTTTTTTTAAAACATAAGGCGCAGATTTGTAAGATGCTCCATTAGCGCAATCTACAACTATCGTTTTTCCCTCAAGATTCTTGCCTGAAAAATTTTTTAAAATAAAGTTTTCATAAAGTTTTAAAAATTTAGAATCTTCTTTTACAGATATTTTTTTCTTTGTAACGACAGTTTTTAAATTTATATATTTTTTTACTTTATGTTCGATTTTTTCTTCTATTGAATTGGCAAGTTTCAATCCCCTTGAATTAAAAAGTTTTATGCCATTATCCATATAGCGATTATGGCTTGCAGATATCACTATCGCCGTCGAATATTTACCACTTCGCGTAAGCAAAGAAGCCGAAGGCGTAGGCATAACGCCGCCAAAAACAGGCGTCGCCCCGGCGCTTACAAGTCCTTTTGTAAGTTCGCTTTGTATTCTTTTCCCAGATTCTCTCGTGTCGCGAATGATGAAAATATGTTTTTTGTTGCCAAGCGTTTCGGCTATAGATTTCCCAATAATTTCAAGAGTTGTATTGTCAAACGGAAATACGGAAGAATTCCCTCTGATACCATCAGTTCCAAATAGTTTCATTACATGTATCCCGCGTACCACCAAACAAAAAAAGCAAGCGCTAAAGCAAGCAACTTAAGCTGCCAATTCTTTTTTATTCTAACAAACAATTTTTTCATTTCGATTTTAAAACCTCGCCGTTTGTATCAATTATTTCTTTAAGTTTTGAAGTCGGTATATTGCCGTATAAATTCCCCTTATACGCAACAGATATTCGTCCTGTCTCTTCGGAAACAACAATTATTATCGCGTCTGTTACTTCGCTTAAACCAAGCGCAGCTCTATGTCTCGTTCCAAATATTTTTACGCTAGTATCGTGACTTAACGGCAACAAACAACCCGCCGCTGAAATTTTACCGTTAAAAACGATTACTGCTCCATCGTGCAATGGAGCAGATTTGTTTTTAAAAATTGAAAGCAAAAGTTCATTTGAAATATTTGCATTTAAAGTTATGCCCGTTTCAGTAAAATTTTTTAAGCCTATTTCGTTTCCTATTGCTATAAGTCCGCCCATCTTAGACGAACTTAATTCTTCTACAGCTTCTATAATCTCCGTGACATAAGAATTTTGTGTTTGGTTTTTTGAACCCCACAACTGACCGCCTATTTGCGCTAAAACATTACGTATTTCAATCTGGAATATAACTGCAAATATAATAACTGCAGCCAACCAAAAATTATCCAAAAGCCATGACAATGCTTTTAAGTGTAAAACATCTCTTGAAACAACGGTAAGTCCTAAAATAAACAATATGCCGACGACAATTTGTATTGCTCTTGTACCCTTAATAACAAGGATAAGTCTATGAAATACCATTGCAAGTATGAGAATATCTAAAATATTAACTATGTATGTACTGTAGAGATGCGTAATAGTTTCCATTTATATTCCTCTGAAAGTTTCAATTATTTTTAAAACATTAACTGTTTCTTTTACGTCATGAACTCTTATAATGTCTGCCCCGCAAAAAACTGTAAGAAAATTTGCCACAATAAATGCAACTTTATCTTCTCCTGCAAGCGATCTTACAAAGTTCTTCCTAGACACTGCGCCCACGACTGCGCCAAGCGTTGACAAAACGTCAATATTTTTTATCAATTCAACATTGTGTTTTACAGTTTTTCCAAAGCCCGGTCCCGGATCAACTGCAATACGCTCCGCTTTTATACCAAAACTCATCGCATGCTCTTTTTGCTCCCATAGAAATTCATATACTTCAGACGTACAATTTTTATATTCAGGATGCGCCTGCATATTTTTAGGAACGCCCTTCATATGCATAAGTATCACGCCGGCTTTTGTATCTGCAATAAGTTTTGCGAGCTTTTCTTTGCTTCTTCTCAAAGCAAAAATATCGTTCACAATATCTGCGCCTTCAGCAAGAGCAACTTTTGCCGTTTCATATTTGTACGTATCAACAGAAATCGGAATCTTAACATTTTTACGTATCTTTTTTAGAGCGAGTATCAATCTGTTTATTTCCGTTTTTGCATCTATAGGTTTTACGCCGGGTCTTGAAGATTCTGCTCCTATATCTATAATACCGGCACCAAATTTTTCAAACTCCATTGCTTGCCTGCAGGCTTTATCCGAATCGATAAGTCCATCTCCGGAAAAGGAATTTGGATCCATATTTACAATGCCCATAACTACAGGTTTTGATAAATCTAATATTTTTTCTTTATATTTAAAAACTCTCCTTTTATTTATTACATTGTCCAAACCTAATGAGACTTCTTTTAAACCAAATGGTTGTAAGCGAAGTTTATTTACTAATTTTTCAATTTGATTGATAGTTGCAAACAAGACTACATCGGAAACGCCTTGTTTAAACCTGCTGACATTTTCGCTCACAGCGACATCAGCGCCAACAGAAATGGCGTCTTGTTTTAAAATATTTGCAGCCCTATTGTCTATTTTTTCAATAACTATCGGAACAACAACACCCTTTTTTGCAAGATTCTCGCAAACAGAAACATTACACCTCGTATTTTTGACAAGAGTTTTGGCATCGTTAAAATTATTTACTACTGCTTTTCTTACAATCATTTATTACCCGTTCAAAGAAACAGCTGGATTCTTCGTTACGCTCAGAATAACAACAACGACGATGATAACAACAATGTGGATTCTCATTTTCATGGAGATGACAGCAACGGGTCAAGTCCGGAATGACAAAACGCCAACACTTACCGTCTTTTCAGGTCTCAAGATTTGGGACGAAGCGAAGAAAAACTAGAGCGTAGCGTAATGGAAGTAAAGCAGAGCAAACAGTATATAAGTTCCCGTTTTTCAAAGCCATAGTCCAAATCTAAAAACCGTTATAATTAATCTTTTAAGAGCGACATAACTTCAGCGCGCGTTCTTACATCTTTCAAGAATGTCCCCCCCATAGCGGAGGTAATCATCTTTGAACCCGGTTTTTTAACGCCTCGCATTGTCATACATAAATGCTCCGCTTCAATTACAACCATGACGCCATGAGGCTCTACCAACTGCATTATAGCGTCCACTATTTGTTTTGTAAGTCTTTCTTGAAGTTGTAGTCTGTTTGCAAAAACTTCAAACAGTCTGACAAGTTTTGATACGCCTATTACCTTATCTTTTCTAGGGCTATATGCGATGTGCGCTTTGCCAAAAAAAGGAAGCAAATGATGCTCGCATAAAGAATAAAATGAAATGTCTTTAACTAAAATTATTTCTTCATGATATTCCGTCGTATAATGGGCAGAGACAAGTTTTAAAGGATCAACAGCATTTCCGGACAGCGCCTCTTTATAAAATTCGGATACTCTTTCGGGAGTACGATTAATACCTTCTCTACTTAAATCTTCTCCGAAAGACTCAAGCAAAAGTTTTATAGCCCGCTGCGCTTTTTTTTCATCAAAATTAAATGGTTTCACTTTGTATTTTTCCACCCGCAACATTATCTTCTATGATTTTTTTCTCAGCGACAGTCTTTTTTTTATCTACCTCAGCTACAGCTGACTTTGCAACAAAAGGAGACAAATCTTCACCTTCCATAATTTTATTTATATCTTCACTATTTAAACTTTCTCTCTCTAAAAGATAATCCACAAGTTTATTTAAAATATTCATATTATCTTTAAGAAGAGTAGCCGCTTTTTTCCTCGCGCCATCTATAATGTTCTTAACTTCTTCATCTATAAGCTCAGAAGTTTTTCCTGAATGTCTTGCATCAGAAATATCTCTTCCTAAAAATACCTCTTCATTTGGTCTTTGCAAAGCCATAGGCCCTATTTTATCACTCATACCAAATTCTGTAACCATTCTCATTGCGATTTTTGTCGCTTTAGAAATATCATTCTGAGCGCCGGTGGTAATCTCCAAAAATACAAGTTCTTCTGCAACGCGTCCACCAAATAATATCGCAAGCCTGTCTAAAAGTTCTGTTTTTGAAGTTAAATACTTATCTTCTTCAGGAAGTTGCAATGTATATCCTAAAGCAGGTCCACGCGGAACTATAGAAACTTTATGCACAGGATCTGCCGAAGGCAACAATTTTGCGACAAGCGTATGACCCGCTTCGTGATAAGCAATAACTTTCTTTTCTTTGTCAGACATTAAACGCGACTTTCTTTGAGGTCCTGCAAGAATTCTGTCTATTGATTCTTCCATGTTTTTCATGGTTACAGTTTTTTGATTATTTCTTGCAGCAAGCAAAGCCGCCTCATTTACAAGATTTGCAAGATCTGCGCCGACAAATCCCGGCGTTCTCCTTGCTATAACATTTAAATTTATATCGCTGTCAAGCTTTATTTTCCTTACGTGCACAGCAAGAATTTCTTCTCTATCTTTCAAAGCAGGGCTTGGAACAACAACTTGTCTGTCAAATCTTCCCGGTCTTAAAAGAGCAGGGTCTAAAATATCAGGTCTATTTGTGGCAGCAATCAAAATTACACCCTCTTTAGTATCAAAACCATCCATTTCAACAAGAAGCTGATTTAATGTCTGCTCCCTTTCCTCATGTCCGCCGCCCATACCTGCAAATCTATGTCTTCCCACAGCATCTATCTCATCTATAAACAATAAACATGGAGCAGATTTTTTGCCTTGTCCAAATAAATCTCTCACTCTTGAAGCGCCAACGCCAACAAACATCTCTACAAATTCTGAACCGCTTGACGAGAAAAAAGGAACTCCAGCTTCACCTGCTACAGCTTTTGCAAGTAAAGTTTTACCTGTTCCAGGAGATCCAAAAAGCAAAACGCCTTTAGGAATTTTCCCACCGAGTTTTTGAAACTTTGCGGGCTCTTTTAAAAATTCTATTATCTCTTGCAGCTCTTCTTTTGCTTCGTCGCAACCTGCAACATCTTTAAAAGTAACTTTTTTTGCCGTGTTATTTCCGGCAATTTTTGCCCTTGTTTTGCCAAAAGACATGACTTGTTTCCCCCCGCCTGCCATGCCACGCATCATCATCAAAAACCAAAATAAAATAATAAGAATTGTAGGCGACAAACCAAGAAGCAAAGATCTAACCCAACCAATTTTCCCTGTGGCTGAAAATTCAAGGACTTTATTGTCTTCCATATCTTTTATAAGATTTGGATCTTCCATAGGAATAGTTTTAAATTTCTTCAAAACACCATCTGTATCTCTAAACTGTCCGCTGATAAAATCTTGAGCGACTAAAACTTTTGACACGCTACCAGCCCTTATATACTGTTTGAATTGAGAATATTCAAGATCTACTTCATGCCCCTTCTGACGAGCTGAATTCATAAGCATAAATATAATAATAAAAAGTGTTATCCAAAAGAGGATAAACCATGGATTTTTATTTTTCATCAAGCAAGCTCCTTTAATGTCCCTATATAGGGAAGTCCTCTGAAAAATCCGTTGCAATCTAAACCATAATCTACAATAAAATCATCGCCAATTTCAAAGCGAGTGTATTCGACGTCTATTTCTGCTTCACGAACGCATTTTTTACCAAGCAAAACGCATGTTGCTATACTTTTAGGTTTTTTAAACGCAATTTCTCGTTTCAAAAAATCTAAAGTTGTACCGGTACCATAGAATATCTTCAATTATAATTACGTCTTTACAGATAACATCCTCTTTAAATCCCGAAAGAATTTTCACTTTCCCCTTAGAATGCGTACCTACATAAGAACTTATAGATATGAAATCTATCTTACACTTTATATCCAACTCACGCACGAGATCTGCACAAAAAATAAAACTGCCGTTTAAAACAGAAACAAGTAAAACTTCTTTATCCTTAAAATCCTTAGATACCTGTGCGCGATCACTTCAGAAACTCTATTTTGTATAACTTCTCCAAACAAAAGAACGTCAACAGTGTATTTATCCTATATATTCATCACTTAGCATTCCTTGTAAGATATGCTTTATTTGACCTGATTTTAAAAATCCAATCGGCAGACAACGCGTACTCGGATATATCTGACGACAAAATTTTATGCATTATCAAATTAATATGCGAATTATACTTTTTTTGAGGCAAAATATTTTTTAAAATTCTAAATCTAATCGCTTCATTATACCGTAAAAACATTGTTAAATCAAGCAAAATTTGATTTTTCTGTATATTCACGCACTTCTTCAATAATTTATTGGAAATCTCTTCCAAATATGCATCTTCTCGAGCTTGTATGCAGCTTAAAGCAAAAATATGTTCTACTGTCATTGGATTGATTTTTTCACAAACAGGCATAAGTGAGAGGCGTATCTTGTTTCTCGTATAAACATCTGAAAAATTAGATTTATCGATACAAAATGGGAGTTTATGCTCCTTAACATACTCCTCTATCAATTTTCTTTTCACAGGAAGTAAAGGACGGATTATTGTAAGATTATTACTTATTTTCCTTGTTTGAGGTATTCCGGAGAAACTTCCGCTACCTCTTAAAAGCCACATAAAAACTGTTTCGGCATTATCGTTGGCGTTGTGCGCAGTGGCAACTTTATTACATTTACGCTTTTTTGCTATGCCATCAAGAGCTAAATATCTTAAATTTCGACCGGCTGTTTCAGTTGAAGCAGACTTATTTTTTGAGTACTCTTTTACATTAAGCGTTTCAAGAATACAATCTATGCCGAGCTTGTCCGCAAAATCTTTAACGATTTTTGCCTCTTTTACAGATTCTTTTCTTAAATTATGATCAAAATTCACTACTACAAGATATATATTAATTTTTTTTGCCAAACGCCAAAACAAGTGAAGCATACACATAGAATCTATACCGCCCGACACCGCTAAAACAATCCTATCTTTAGATTTAATAAAATTGTTCCGTACAATGTTACGATAAAAAATATCCCATACTTTCATCTCTTAAAAAACCTTCTAAGAAAATGCGAACCTTCAGCAATTTTAGGAGGAGAAATAAGCTCCGTAAAATTTTTAATAAACGCAATAATGTATTTATCGGGATGTATTGCTATGTATTTATTATGCCACATCGGGCAAAATTTATCTTTAAAATTTCTTAAAGCAGAAAGATTGTGATTAAAATGTTCGGCGAACATAAACATTTTTGCAAAATATTTTATAACATCTCCACTACTATCCATCGACGAATCATAAGCAAGACCCATATTAAACCATTTATATCCGTTTGATTTTGCTAACAGAATATTTTTGAACACAATGTAAGTAAAAATATCTTTATCGCATTTCACATACCTTACGATTCCGGACGACATTTCATGTTTGTTCTTCGTTTTACCAATCACAGAAAAAGCATAAATTTCTCCGTTTTTTTCTAAAACTCCAAAATCCATGTCATTCATATAAGAGTCGTCATATTTCCCCGGGATAAAGTTTCTTTCTATATAATTTGTATTTGCCTCCCAGTCTTTATTTATTTTTGCAAAAATTCCTCTATACTGTTCAAACTGTGCGGCAGGTAATACTTTATACGTAAATCCTAAGGCTTCAACATCGCTTTCTAAATCGCGTAAATCTTTAAACTGATAATCTTCTTTATTAAAAATGCTCAGCAAAATTTTTGCTTCCTGCCCCATATTAAAAACATCAAGCCCTACGTCGTCATAAATCTGCACATACTTATGATCTATTCCTACAAAAGCTGGTTTTAAGGATTTACTATCTGTGATTTCTTTACATTTCCACAAAAGTTCATTTTTATGAGAATACCTGCCTACAGGATCCCCCAAAACGATTAAACTGTTTCTAACTTTTGCATACATGATGAATGCGTCTTTCTCATCATTTACAACATAACTTTTATCAGACGCAAGAGCGTTCAAAGAATACGTATAATCTGAGGAATAAACTATATTCTTTATATCATCTTTTGTAAATGAGACAGGTTTTTTAAAGAAATTTCTTGATATTTGTTCCAATATCACTATAAAAATTATAATTAACATGCCTAAACTTGCTCTTAAAAACCTTGCAGCATCATTGGCGCTTAAAAGATTTTTAAAAAATACGTCTAAATGAATCCAAGAAAAAATATCTTGCCTGTTTACAAAAAAACCAATCCACGCCGAAATAACAAAAACACCGCCAACTGCGCTAAACCACCACGTATTGAAAGCTGTATTTAGTATTGATATCTTTCTATAAAAATATTTTTTTGAGCACAAAAGGGCAATGAGCAAAACTATAAAGCACAAAAGCAACAAGGGAGGATCGCCAACAGTAAGTATAAGAGCAATATCCAAACTTACTAGAACACAGGCTATAATCCATGCATTCTTAATTCTAAGTTGTAATGCTCTTGAGATAAAAAGCAATGCTATTGAAATTATGCTTAACAAAAAATGCGATAAATCGGCAAACCAAGCGGGAAGCAGATTTATAACAAACTTTAATTGCGCAACGTCAAACGGAGTGGCAGCTGAAAACATTGCAACCATGCCTGCAAAAAATGACGACAATGCAATAACTTGAATTATAGCGGAAGAAACTGACTTGCCAAAAATTCTTGCTCTTTCGTTGAATTTCTTTGTAAACATCATAATCTCAAAAGAACCAAGCATTGCAAGAGCAATTAAAAGCGGAAAAAAATAGAATACCGCTCTATATACAAGAAGCGCGCCTATAACGCCAGGGTTCTTTGCCGAATGAGGAAGCAACAAAGTAATTGAACTCTCAAAAACCCCCATTCCACCGGGAACCTGACTAATAATTACAACAAATTGCGCTACAAGAAAAACTCTAAGAAAAGCAAAATAAGAAATATATCCTTCCGGCATAAGAGCATAAAAGACAAGCGACGCAACAATCCAATCTGCTGTAGCTAGCAAAACCTGCGCAACAACAATTTTTATATTAGGGAAAGTTATAATCCACTTAAACAATTTTACTGATTTCGAATGCAACATACTCAAAAGAACATATAGCAGTAAAATAGCAAGAGACACTATCCCTATTATTTGGGTGGAAAACTTTAAATTGAATCTTTCGAGGGATACAGGCGCAAACGTAAAAATAAACCCGCCAATCGCTAAAAGACCAAGCCAAATTGTAGCTGAAGAGAAAAAAAGAACTTTTGTAACATCAACCATCGATACATTATACGCCGAATAAAGCCTATATCTTATTGATCCGCCAAAAAGCATCGAATAACCTGTATTGTTGGCTAAGACATTACTTATAAAACACGTAAACAAAATATCTTTCGGTTTTAATGAAACATTTGAACGTATGTATTTAAATGCAACAATGTCATATCCGCCTAAAACTACATAATACGACAAAGCCAAAACAAGCGCCATCATAATTCTAAATGCAGGTATGACTTTCAACGCATTGACAATATCAACATAACTTAAATTTTTTAACTGATTGTGAAGAAAAATTAAAGCGCCGACAAAAATCAAAAAACCTACAGGCGCCAAAATAAACTTTACCCATTTTTTCATTATATATTAACCCTTTATCTCACTTTAAATAATATCAATGGAATCAACTACATAAACTTTTTTATAGAAAATTTATAGAACTTTGTTTACGAAATTGTTATCCAACACTTTTGATAGCCATGAATCAAGCCTATAATCTTTTGTTCGTATTAGCTGACCCAACCAATTTTATCATTCTTTCCGCAAAGTATGCAACCTTGTGTATCTTTTGCGGTATTTCCCCTATAAATACGCACGCTTGTAAAACCAGCCACATTTAGAAGCAATGGCAAGTCTCTGTTAAACATGTTGATGTGGTCGACTATTACTTTATATTTTCCTGTCGGTATAAGCATTCGTGATATTTTACTCGGCTCTAACGTGTCGTGTAGCGATTTATTGTCTTCAACAACATTGTTATGCTCGTCATATCCGTTAAACTTGAGTCTGCCGATAGTATAATTGTTCTTAAAGGCAACTCTCTTTAAAAATAACTCTAAGTTTTGTTTCATAAATTAAGTTCCTAACTATAAAAGTCTCTTTAGCCGTTGTTTGGGGGTGTTTTGCCTGACTTTCAGATGTGGAGAGTACTCGTTTTTTGCCTGACTTTTGCCCATAATCTTTGCCTGATTTTTAGCTTGATTTTTAGGTTAAATTGTTAAGAAATTTGATATAATTACAATAGTTGTAGCTGATTTGTTAAAAGCTTTGATTTGATATAATCGCAACAGTTGTATTTGATGATTTGATATAATTACACATGGTTGTAGCTTGATTTGTTAAAAGCTTTGATTTGGTATAATCACAACAGTTGTGTTTGATGAGATAATACAATCGCATTTGATTTGGTATAATTGATTTTCTTATAAATGCAAAACAAAAAAAGTGGCGCTAAAATAAAAGAGGGAGATTTCACGTGAAGTGATACATAGTCCACATTCCCATAATATCCAAATCTAAATTTATCAAAACCTATCAAAGAGCGATAGATAAAAACAAAAGGGGAAGTTGTGACAATCTAGACAACAACGATGCTGGATTGCTTCGTCATTTCATCATCGCAAGGACGCCGATAGTATGATGACATCACTCTTAAAAAGAAGACATAATACGATTACATTACCTAAATTTGTTTTTATCTTGGATATTTGGTACTAGATAAAAACAAAAAATGGAATAATACAATGACATTACGTTTAAGAAGATGTGTAAGCTTGTTTGTTTGCCTTTCTCTGCTCGTTTCGGCATGCTCGCCCGATAAATCCAGCAAAGCTGGTAGCAATGTTAGTTTGCCCACTAGAACGTCTGTAGTCCAACCGCGGAGGGGCGATAAGAGTCTCGCCCCCCACCCTACCCACCAAATTGCTCGCAACGTTCCTCCGGTTAGCTTTTGGGATCGTGAAATCGGGAAAGTCGGCGGAGTTAGTATAACGCCAACAAGAGCTGTAGTAGGCACAGTCGCAATTTTGGGAACAGTTGCTGTGGTGGGAGGCGGGGTGTGGTGGTTAGGACATAAGAAGGGGTGGTGGAAGAAGTCTTCAACTCAACAAAAAGGCGTTGAGGTCACCAACGCCGACGACAACAACGTCAACAACCGCGGCGGTGGCGAAGTATCACAACATGGTGGTGGCGAAGTATCACAAGATAGCTTCACACCACTACAACGCCC
>JAIXMY010000024.1:0-2994 GCA_020328045.1 Candidatus Endomicrobiellum pyrsonymphae | reverse complement strand
ACGCCGCGGTGGTTAGGACATAAGAAGGGGTGGTGGAAGAAGTCTTCAACTCAACAAAAAGGCGTTGAGGTCAACAACGCCAACAACAACAACGTCAACAACCGCGGCGACGGCGAAGTATCACAACACGGCAACAACAACTTCTTTAATAACAGCAGCAACATCTTCAACAACAACGCCAACCGCGGTGACGAAGACAATCTCAAAAACGTCGAAAACAACAACCTCGGCGACGGAGAAGGCGACAGCAACAACTTCTTATTATCATCTTCTTTTACTAGTCCTTCATCATCATCGACATTTACATCGTCATCATCGTCTTTTGGCGCATCATCAGTACCATCAACATTCCCCCCAAAAGGCGTATCATCCCCACCATATACATCGTCATCATTACCACCACTACCATATCATTTAGCACACCATAGTGGCCCATTATCAACATTAACATCCTCATCGTCTTTTGGCGCATCATTATATAGTGGCCCAACAACATTCCCCACAAAGGACGCATCATCATCATTTAGCAACCAATCATCATCAACATTAACATCATCATCAGTACCATCAGACCCATCAGCGTCATCATTATCATCTTCTTTTACTAGTCCTTCATCATCGTCGTCATCGTCATCATCAGTGACGGCAACCTCAACGCCGGCAGATGCTGCTGCACTGTCCGCAGGTGGCGGTGTCTGGAAAGAGAAAGAGAAAGTGGAAGGGAAAGGGGAAAGTGGCGAGGGCGAGAGAGAGGAAGAGGATAAGAACAAAGGTAGCCTCCCCCTAGAGGCTGAAGAAGAATACGAAGAGTACGGTGAGGAAATAGAGATCGAAGACGGCACCAAGACTAAAAGCGAAGGCAAAGGCAACAACAACTTCTTCAACCCCAACGACGACGTCAATAACGTCAACAACAACCTCGACGTCGGACACGGTGGCGGAAGCATAGGTGGCGCACACCCACCCGTCATCGTAATACACCCACCACTACTACCAGGACAAGCATCAGTAACACAAGGTAGCGTACCACCCGGAACACCACCACAACAACACGGGGACACCGACAACAACAACCTCAACCTCGGCGACCAACAACAACTCATTGTTGAGCTGGCGAAGAAGGTAGGTTTGGTGATGAAGGATATGGAGAGTTGTGGACTGAAGAAAGCGTCTCAGGAGATGTACGAGGAGAGGATGAAGAAGGCGCAAGAGGCGCGAGAGAAAGCGGAGGCGGAGGAGGCGAGGAAAGCGAAAGAGGAGGGGAGGGGGCAAGAGGCGCGAGAGAAAGCGGAGGAGGCGACGGCGAAGAAAGCGTTGGAGGAGCGTGATGAGGCGCAAGAGGAGCGTGATGAGGTGCAAGAGGAGCGTGAGGAGGCGGCGGCGAAGGAAGCGTTGAAGGTGTGGATACCGCAAGCGGAGGAGGAGTTGATAGCGAAACTGATGGATGAGGAGAAGATATTAAAGAGGACGGTGCTGGATAAGTCGCCGAAGTTGGCGCAGGATATACTGGCGCGTAATTTTACGCAGTACTCTGATGTGGTGAGGGAGGCGGATGAGATGATAACGCCGCCACCGCCGGAAGCAAAGGAAGCAGAGGAACGTTGGGATATGTGGCGCGCGTACCACGAGATAAATGTTACGGTAAATTGGATAAATGAGCGGGTGAGAAAAAGTGTGATGAAGTCGCTACTGGGGACGGATTGGGAGGAGAAGATAAAGAGGAATACTTCTACTTTTTCGAATAATTCGGAGATGGTGCAGGCGGTGGTGGCGGACAGGATGATAAATAGGAAGGGCGCGACGCTAAGGGTGGCGATGGAGAAGAATGTGAAGAAGATGATGAAAGATCTGATGAGTGTGGCGGTGGCGGCGATGAATAATGCGGAATGAGGCAAGTGGTGGCGTCGAAGGATAACAACAGTATAAAAAATCTTTGTACTAGTCTGAAAAGTCTTTGCTCTTCGGGTTTTACATTCATGAAATTAAAAATATTGCGTTCTAATAAATTGAACAGCTATCTTCAATTCTAGTTTCCCAGCACTCCACAATGTTTTTACAACCTTCTTTTGTCCCGTCGACTTCGCCGACAACGCCAACGTCTCCATAATCTCCGCCTTCTTCGTATGAATCTTCGCCCGCTTCGTCGCCCACTCTTCATACACATACGCCGTCTTCACCAAATCCAGTAGCGCCTTATTATTTTCCTCAGTTAACTCCTCCGTCGCCACCACCGTCTCAATCGCATCCACCATCCGATCAACACTCACCGTATGCTCCAGCCACATAGCCGTCTTCTCCAGTTGCTTATCATGCTTCGTATCCTCTAGATCCTGTTGCGCAAGTTCAAGTAACGTCTTCGCGTCCAACTGTGCCAGCTCCGTCGGCACCTGCTGCAGTATCTTCTCATCATTTAGAATCACACTCTTCATATTCAACACGTTTTCCCCATACTCCTTATGCCACCGCTCAAAAGCCTTCGAATACAGATTCAACAAATCCTGTGGCGTCGCTTTTTCTGTTGTTGATGGTATCCCTTCTGTATCCTTCTTCGCCAGCCACCCACGCCACTTCCGTACCTGCCACAGCACTGACAGCTCATCCCACTTTTTCTTTGTTTCTATGTTTTTTTTCGACAGTACTCGAAAAAAAACATAGAAACAAAGAAAAAGTGGGATGAGCTGTCAGTGCTGTGGCAGGTACGGAAGTGGCGTCGCTTTTTCTGTTGTTGATGGTATCCCTTCTGTATCCTTCTTCGCCAGCACTCGAAATCTTTGTAAAATATTTTCCTTCTCCGCCAACTTCTCATTCATCTCCATCGCATTTGTCTCATAAGACCGTACAATCTTCGCAGGAGTTTGCGAAGATTGTACGGTCTTATGAGACAAATGCGATGGAGATGAATGAGAAGTTGGCGGAGAAGGAAAATATTTTACAAAGATTTCGAGTACTGTCGAAAAAAAACATAGAAACAAAGAAAAAGTGGGATGAGCTGTC
>JAIXMY010000090.1 GCA_020328045.1 Candidatus Endomicrobiellum pyrsonymphae | reverse complement strand
GGTGAAAGATATAAGATTTGGAGGGTCGTACGTTTTTAGATATTCTCCGCGACCCAACACAAAAGCGTCTGAGCTGGTTGATGATGTACCCTTAGAAGAGAAAAAAAGCCGACACGCAATTATTCTTAAGGAATCAAATAGAATTTCTGTTGAAATTGTTGCTGCAATGGTTGGAAGCGTGCAACAGGTTTTAGCTGAAAGATTTGAAAATAGCGTTATAGAAGCAAGAACAAGAGGCGGTCGTAAAGTGTTTGTCAAAGATGGTACGGGAAAAGATTTAGGCAAGCATCTTAATGTTGTTATTAAAGAAGCAAAAATAAATTCGTTATTTGGCAATATTGCATGAAAAAGATTATTTTATGTCTTATTTTAGGATTAATAATCGTATTTCTATTTAGTCTTGAACAAAAAATAGGATTGTTTGATAAAAATCCATACAGTGATTATATAAACAAATATTCTAATTTCTTTGACATTGATCATCTTCTTATTAAAGCCATTATGAGAAAAGAGTCTAATTTAAACCCTGATGTTGTATCAAGCAGAGGAGCAGTTGGTCTTATGCAAATAATGCCTAAAACTGCGTTGGAAATTGCAAGACAGTTAAATATTGCAGATTATTCTAATACCAAACTTAAAGAAGTTGAGATAAACATAATGTTTGGGACTTATTACATAAAAAGACTTTTAAATTATTATGATAATAATCTTGTTTTAGCTTTGGCTGCGTATAATGCAGGTACGGGAAATGTTGATAGTTGGAATAAACCAAATCCCGTGGCGAGTACGTCGATACATTTTATACCTTTTAAAGAAACAAGACATTATGTTGAATCTATAATGTTGATTTACAAAGTGTATATATGGATAGACGTGTTGAAAAGACAGTTAAATGCGTTGTATCATTCGGATACGACAAACGCGTGAAAGATATATATATTATCAGTTGTCGTCACAGTAGTTCTTCCTTATCTTCTCTTTTTTTAATTCCCCTTTCTTTGAAAAGGGTGACAGCGACACCGTCTGGGTATTTGAGAAGGTGGCAATGTTGCTGGGCATTGCCGGGATTAGGATTATGGAATTATCTCCCGTAGCAAAACATTTTTCATTTCAAAGGGGCATAAAAATTAAAAAACCTTCTCAAACATTAACGCCGTTGATGCAGCAATACTGGGATGTTAAGTCTAAATACCCTGGAGTGATACTGTTTTTTCGCTTAGGTGATTTTTACGAGATGTTTGGCGATGATGCGATAAAAGTAGCGCCTGTTCTTGAGATTGTGCTTACTCAAAGAACGAGTACGCCTATGTGTGGCGTACCTTATCATTCCGTTAACGCTTACATAAAAAAACTTATAATAAAAGGTTTTAAAGTTGCGATTTGTGAGCAACTTGAAGAATCTGGCGCAACGAAAGGAATAGTGAAACGTGGCGTTACAAAAGTTATAACTCCGGGAACGATTTTGGAAGATACGTTACTAGAGTCAAAAGAGAATAATTTTTTAATGTCAATTATTTTTGATGAAACAACAATGTCTGCCGCATTTGCTACGGCAGATATATCAACCGGCGAATTTTTTACTGCGGAAACAACACTAAAATCTATTAAAACTGAAATATCAAAATATAATCCCGGTGAACTTATTGTTTCTGCAGACAATATCCAACATGGCCAAATAGCAAATTTTATAGCGACGATTAAAATACCTGTTTCTGATATTAATAACTCTTTTTTTGATTTCAATAATTCTCAAAAAATAATAGCTGAGCTTTTTGACGACAATACTACAAAAAAGTTTGGACTTAATAAAAAGGAGATAGTTTGCGCTTGCGGGGCGCTTCTTTCTTATATCAAAGAGATGCAGCCTCAAAGCGTAAGTATATTTTCAGATATAAAATACGTAAGAAATTCAGAATTTATGTACTTGGACAATGTAGCAATAAAAAATCTTGAACTTCTTAATTCCATGTCAAACGGTAAAACGATAAACTCTCTTCTTTCTGTTATAGATTCGACAAAAACGTCTATGGGCGCGAGAACTGCGCGACAGTGGCTTATAAAACCCCTTTTGGATATTTCAAAAATTGTAAATCGTCAAAATATTGTAAAGTTTTTCATAGAAAATTCCGCTATACGAAAAGACATAGTAGAAAAATTTAAAACTATTTCAGATATCGAAAGAATCATTGCAAGGGTTTCATCGGGTGTTGCAAATCCTAAAGACTTAGTTGCGCTGAAATATTCTCTCAAAACAATAAACGATATATCTAAAATTATAAAATCTGCCGAAGGATTAAATCTTAGTATTCCTGAAAATGTACAAGTTATAGATAAAATTTCTTCTCACTTGTTTGACGAACCTTCGGTATCTTTAAAAGACGGAAATGTAATTAAAAACGGCGTTAATGCAGAACTTGACGATTTAAGAAAAATAACGACTGATGCAAAAACCTATATATCAAATTTGGAAACCAAAGAAAGAATATCTACCGGAATAAATAATCTTAAGATAGGCTATACTTCTGTATTTGGTTATTATATAGAAATTAGTAAATCTAATGTAGCATTGGCTCCAAAACATTATGTGAGAAGACAGACTGTTGCGACCGGTGAAAGATACATAACGGAAGAATTAGAAGCGCTTGAAGAAAAAATATTATCCTCGCAAGAAAAAACTTTAAGACTTGAAAGCGATATATTTAATACTTTAAGGTATGAAATAGCTAGTTTCACAACAGATATTTTGAAAACGTCGCAGATTATTGCAGAGATTGATATTTTTTGCGGATTTGCTGTAAATGCATTAGAGTATAACTATGTATGTCCTTCAATGTCCAACGGTAAAGAACTTCATATTAGCGACGGCAGACATCCTGTTGTGGAAAGAATATTAAAAACCGGCGAATTTACTGCAAACGATATTACCTTTGACGAAAATTCAAGAATAATGATACTTACCGGTCCTAATATGGCAGGAAAATCAACTTATTTAAGACAAACTGCTCTTATTGTTATAATGGCGCAAATTGGGTCTTTTGTCCCAGCTTCGGTTGCAGAAATAGGACTTGTTGATAGAATATTTACAAGAATTGGAGCTGGAGATAACCTTGCCGACGGGGAATCCACGTTTATGGTTGAGATGTCAGAAACTGCAAATATTTTAAACCAATACACCGAAAAGAGCCTTATTATTCTCGATGAAGTAGGCAGAGGGACGTCAACGTATGACGGAATGTCCATTGCTTGGGCTATTATAGAATTTTTTGCAGATGTGAAAAGAAAATCAAATGCGGGCGCAAAAATACTTTTTGCAACGCATTATTTTGAACTTACAGGACTTTTCGAAACTCTTAAAGGCGTAGTAAATTACAGTGTGGATGTTAAAGAATGGAACGGCGACGTTATATTTTTGCATAAGATAGTTGAAGGTAGCGCAGATAAATCGTACGGAATATACGTCGCAAAAATTGCAGGAATACCCAACCAAATTATAGAAAGAGCTTATAAGATTTTGAATCAACTTGAAGTAAATCGCATTGGTACGTCAAACCATGATGCAAGTAGGCAGATGAATTTCTTCTTAAAACCAAAAGTGGAATATCAAGAACCTCAAATTTTAACAGACTTAAAAAATGTTGACATAAATAAATTGAGTCCGATTGATGCTTTAAATTTAATACAACGACGTGAATTCTTCTAGATGCTGAGGAAACAAAGTGACCGAAGTATCTAGAAGAATGGATTCTTCACTCCGTTCAGAATGACAACAACGACGTGAATTCTTCTAGATGCTGAGGAAACAAAGTGACCGAAGTATCTAGAAGAATGGATTCTTCACTCCGTTCAGAATGACAACAACGACGTGAATTCTTCTAGATGCTGAGGAAACAAAGTGACCGAAGTATCTAGAAGAATTCACTCCGTTCTTGTCATAT
>JAIXMY010000023.1 GCA_020328045.1 Candidatus Endomicrobiellum pyrsonymphae | reverse complement strand
TTTAAAACGATTTCACAGCGAAGAAGTTTTAACGAATGGAACGATTTTAAAGCTATAGAGTTTCAAAAGTACAACGAAACAGAACGGCTGATTTTGTATTTTAGGTTACATTTGAGAATATTAAACAGAAAAGAAATATCAACGAGAACAGGCATACCTAAGTATCAAATAGAGAGATTTGTAAAAGCTATCAGGACTTATGGATATGAGGAGCTATCCTAAAACAGACAGTCATTATAGGGTTGGTGGGACAGATTAAAGAAACTTACTAATTTACAAGAAAAAAAGAAGCTCACGGGCAATAATATATACCCGTGAGCTTCTTTTTTTTAATGACAAATGACAATAGCCTCGTTCACATTCCCATTGGTGTCATCATTGTTCTTGTTCGTCAGAGATCTACGACGTCACTAGATGTCACTCTTATTGTTCCTTAGCTCCTCCACTATCGCCTCCAGTCGCTCTAGATATACGACGTCACTAGATGTCACAATTCATTTCTCATCGCCTCCAGTTGCTCTGGATCTACGGTGTCACCAGATGTCTTTCTTCTTGTTCCGTCAGGATATATCGTTATTATTTCTCCGCTAGTGGTGAATATCTTTTTCATTTTTCCGTCAGGAGATATCCTTGTTATTATTCCGTCCTTAAGGTTTTTCCATACTATTGTTTCGTCAGGCTTTAGTATTCGTACTGTTTTGTTCTCGACGTCTATAATTTTTATTGTTCCGTCCTTCTCTTTCACTGTTTTTGATTCCTTATAACAAGCCCTGCCAATACATATCATATCCTCATCATAATCATAACAAGTTCTACCAATACATACCTTCTCTGCATTCCCAATCCCAGCAAAACCAAAACACAAAGCAAGTACTAAAACAACTTTTGTTACATCTTTAAATCTAATCATTTAAATTATCCTTTTTTAAGCCATTAGGCTCTTTTATTTTACTACTACTTTACCGACTAAGCGCAAAAAAGCGCTCTTTGTACAAACATCCTACACCGTCCATTTCCTCCTTTAGTCTTTAGTGGCATTGTTGTAGTATTTAATTAGAAGCTACAAACAATAAGCTCTGTTGTAAAACTTTTGTGAAATCTTTTGAGAACTCTTAAGAAATGTTACATGTGGCTTGTTAAATCTTGTGTTGATGTGAATTCAATAGTTATCCAAACTATTGGCGAGAAAAGAATACATAACTTTTTTTGCTTGACTGCTACTTGACAATTTTTATGCTCGTTTCTGTTTGACTCTGTTATTTGTAAGAGAATGTTACATTTTTTCTATGTGGTTTGTCAAATTTAAGATACAAAATATTTACGAAATCTTTGGAACTTTGTTCCTTATGATTCTTAGTTTTTTCCTTGCAGACTCGTATTATATCAAATCAAAGCTTTTAATAAATCAAGCCACTTAACAAATCAGCTAAAGATTATAATCAAAAATCAAACAAAAAACGGGTACTTTTCGTATATCAAATCAATCAAAAGACCCCCAAAAAACGGCTAATGGGACTCTATAATAAAAGAGCTAAGCTCCAAGAGCCAATGGCTCAAGGGACAAAGTCTCGGGGGACACAGTCCCGGGGAACAATTTTTTAAAGAAACACTATTTTTAAAGAAACAAAGTTTCAATGTACAAAGTTCAAAGGAACGAAGTCCCAAGACTCAAAGACTCAAAGACTCAAGAGCCAATGACTCAAGAACACCTAAGACTGAAAAAGTAAAAACTGAAATAAAATATTTGCCCCTTGAGGGGAAAGCCGAAATCAACAGATTATAGACTTAATTCAGGGCTGTCAAAAGTGTTGAATAACAGTTGTCGTACTAAGAAAAGACAAACTGCGCATTAAGACGTTTTTGCCTAAAGGTGGCAATTTTGACAATACAAACATAAGAGAGATATAATCGCAACTACAGAAAATCTTCCTCACAAAAATAACTACATCTCCATATTTTTTATTTTTTTTAAAGCTATCTTCTCTTGATTAAATAATACTACACAGCCCAACAACGAAAATAAAATAAATGCAATCGTTATAATGAAAGGCACACCCCATCCATAATAAGGTTTTGTGTGAGCGGTTAAGAATCCCATCAGCGAGGCGCCTGTATAATGGCAAATTCCGACAAATCCTAGGGCGCTTCCCTGAAACTGTTTTGTAACGAAGTTGGTGCTAGCAAGGCTTCCAAGGATTTGCGGGATGTCGGTAAAAAAGCCAAGCAATAACATTAAAAAAATTAGCCATGTTATAGATAATGTGGCGACCCCAAAATATACAAATGCAAGTAATATTATAATAACAACAAGAGGGATTGCTATCACTGGAAGTATTCGTCCTTTAAATACACCATCAATTACGTATCCGCTGGTTATGCCGCCAAAACATCCAAGCAATGGCAATAATGACAGCAATCCTGTAGATTTAGTTATGCTAAATCCATGATCGGTAAAAAATATTACAAGCCAATTCAGGATAAAGAAGTAGGCATAATAGATACCCATAGACGTTATAGCCAAAATAAGCAAGTTTCTGTTGGTAAGGATATACTTGCATATTTCTTTAAATGTTGGCTGTAAAATTTCGTGGTTTTTGAGTTGTACGAAATTGTCAGGTCTTTGCTTATAGAATAATCCTATAAACACAAACATCACTCCAGTTATAGCCGCAGGCACAATAAATGCGCCTTGCCAATACGCGTGCGCAATACAAACTGTAGCAATGAGTCCTGCAGCTGACGTGCCAAGTCGATGGCTTGCGCTCCAATAAGTGTAAGCCTTATTTTTTTTGTCTGAACCATACCAGTTTAGTAAAGTTTTAACACATGATGTGTAAGCCATGCCTTGAACGAATTGGTTAATAACCCAAACAACAATAAATGCCACAGAAGATTTTAGGGAAGGGACAATGAAATTTATAATGGTAGTAGCGCCAAGTCCAAAGAGAAGTATCTTCTTTAAGTCAAACTTGTCTGCCAATGCTCCGCTCAAACCTTTAGAGAGACCATAAACTATTGATCCATAAGTTACAAGCCCTCCCCATTTATTAAAATCCAGCAATCCAATATCTATTAACGTTTTGCTGACATAAGGTATGTTTGTTCTACACAGATAAAAACAAAAGTATGCAAAAAACGCCAAAAAAAACACCATCATCTTGCTGTTTCTTAACTCTTTAAACATAAAAAGCTCCTTTACTGGGAGATATAATTATTTTTTTTGAGACAGACTTTACGTGGTTGCGACATACTCCCATATTCATATTACCAAAATTATTGCCTTTATGCAAAAAAAAACATCCCACATTCATAATTCATATTACCAAAATTATTGTCTTTATGCAAAAAATGTCCTACAAGTTTTACTTTTAAAATTTAAATAATATTTTTTTAGTTAGATAAATTATGTATAATTATGCGCAACAATAAATGTGACGATGTCAGTATCAGATTTTAAGCGTATAGTTAGCGTTTACAGCTTCCATAAAAATGTTGACAAAACTCAAGTCTGTTGACCGTCCCTATACAAAGCAAAGAATTTACCTAAAACTTAAAAATTGTATGCTTGTAAGACGATAGACAGCTCAAATCTCAAAAATTCGCGGAGTGGCTAAAACGCTATACACTTAATTATACTTGTTTTCTAAGGAGCAATCGCGCGTGGATGCTACAATAGTGAGGAATTTATCTAGGGGTAGAAGTAAGTTAGATTTTTTATATGTCCACCTCAGAAATTTTTTTAGTCTAAAATCTCATTTTTCTTTGAGCTTATTTTCTGCAGTAAGCGTCTGCTTTCTTTTCATTTTTCCCAGCTTTGTTTTTGCATGGGAAACTACTAATATTTACACTCGCGCTGAGAGTGACGTTTTTGGCAATGAGTGTCGTGATGATTTGTGTACCTCTACGTATAGTTCCCCAGATGACAACGTGATGAACGTATTCAATCGCGCTGAGGGTGACGTTTTTGGCAATGAGTGTCGTGATGGTTCGTGTGCCTCTACGTATAGTTCTCCAAATAACAACGTGGTGAACGTATTCAATGATGTTGTTGGAAACGTTTCTGGCGCTGCAGATGATAAAACCGCTAACAATAATCGTGTAACCGTTTTCAACGGAACTGTTTCTAAAAATGTCTATGGCGCCAATGCCGTCAACGTTACTAACAACTCTGTAACAATTGAAGGGGGAACCATTACCGGTAGTGTCTATGGCGGTAGCGGTGGCAACAAAGCCACCGGCAACACTGTAACCATTAAAGGCGGAACTATTCGCGGGAAACACATTGTTAAGGATTATGATAAATGTGTTTGTGGCGGTTACGCCGAAAATGGCGCTGCCAATAACAACTGTGCGGTCATTACTGGTGGATACATTCAAGGACCTGTCTTTGGGGGTAAGGGAAAAACCGCTGCCACGGGCAATACTGTACAGATTTCAGGTAACCCGAGGTTCAGCCCAAGCGCTGTTATTTTTGGCGGCGGCGCTGAAGGAGCAGGAATTACCTCCGCAAATAGGTTGATGATTATTGGCACAAAAAAAATAGAAGTGCCAGGATTACGCAACTTTGAATATTATGATTTTTATTTGCCTGAAAGTATGGGAAGTAACGATGTAATGATGATAGTAAACGATACTGTAAAGCTAGACAATGTGGCAATTGGTTTGTACGCTACACATGGCAAATCATTAAGGGTAGGCGACAAATATACGCTTATGAAGAGCGCAAAGAGTTTTTCAGACATGTCGTTTCATAAAAGAGGTCACATAAAGCAAGGATTTGGTAGCATATATGATTCGGATATAGTTGTAAAAGAAAAATTACTTACGATAAACGTATTAGGAACAAGAAAACTAAACCCGCAAGCAAAAGTATTTAGCCAAGGTCGGGTGGCAAGTATAGCGTTTATAGGACAAGGCAGTGAACTGATTGCCGATGAAGGAATAAGCGCAGTAGCTACGTCTTTAGGCAGTACATCAAATATGTCAGACATTGTGCCGTTTGTTGCATTTGTGGGTGGAAAATCTAAGTATGATACAGGTTTGCATATAGACATTAGCGGAGTGTCGCTAGTGGTAGGAGGAGCAAAAGGGTTTGAGCTAGAAGACCACAAAATAACGGCAGGGGCATTTATAGAACACGGCGACGGCAAATATAAATCTTTAAACACAATAGCGTTTGACGATATAAAAGATGTAAAAGCGAACGCAACGGCGCAATATACAGGTGGAGGTCTATTAGGGAGGGTTGATTTCAGCAATAATTTTTATGCTGAAGTATCAGGAAGAGCAGGTAGCGCAAAGAGTAATTTTCACAGCGATGACATAAAATTTCTTAACAAACCAGTGTCATATGACTGTGATGGAATGTACCTAGGAGCGCATATAGGCAGTGGATATATTTATGGAATAAACAATAAGTTGGGACTAGACGTAAGTGGGAAGTACTTTTTTACACATCAAGGAAGTAAAGATGTGGAGTTACCAACAAAAGAAATAATAAAGTTTGCCGATACAAGTTCACACAAGATAAGATTAGGAGCAAAGTTGACATATAAAGCGACAGAAGTATTTAAACCGTATGTAGGAGGAGCATTTGAATATGAGCTTGCAGGGAAAGTAGATGCGACATTAGCAGGCTTTGATATAAATGCGTCGGCGCTAAAAGGCGGTAGCGGAATGGGAGAGTTTGGAGTAACAGTGAACGTAGGTAAGTTTTTAATAGATTTGGGCGGGCGATGTCATGCAGGCGTTCGCACAGGAATAGACGTAATGTTAAAAGTGAAGTGCGCAATTGATACCCGGCAAGTATCGTCGCCGTCGTCTAAAAGTTCTTTCAGTATAGGCGATAGGTTATTACTTGTAAACGCAATTAATACTCGAGGGGGATGGGGGATAAACACCGCCGCTCTACCTGCAGGAGGCGGCTTGCGATATATTACAAACGATGAGGTAAACAACATTGTCGATTCAACTCGAGTACCTGTGGTGCCAGTGTACATGCCAGTGTATATATACCATGATTATCCATATGGTTGTTCTCAAATAGCAATATATGAGGCAAACAACACAACTCTAGGAGTGGGCGGGTCAGCGCACATATATCGTGATTACTCATGCGATTATTCTCGAAGAGCAACATGCTGTTGTTCAAAAAGTAGAGAAGAGGCGCGAAAAAAAAAGCGTCAATGTCGATCAATAACGCCATACCGCAACTCTACATGGTATTAACAGAACCCAATACAGCAATGGCAAATAAAAGCAGAGAGGATGGTAAATAAAGAGATAACGATAGGAAAGAGAGTAGCATATTTTGTTCTTTTTCGATGCCATTTCGACTTTCGATAAGGTTAATAAATATAATCCGTCGTTTCCTATGTCTGTGTATTTTAAAGCTATCGCGTGTTTAGATAGTGATTAACAGGTAGCAAAAATCACTTTTGAAAAACTTTGGATTATAGCGCCAAATTATGTACAATCTAAAGTACATTGTTGGCTGGCTGTATGAAAATTGCTTGATTAAATATAGACAAACTTATAGACTCATCGCGGTATATTGCGCAAAATGGTCTTCTAGAGATGGGGGGAAAAAACTCTTCCTGCGCATTTGGAATATCCCACAAAGTTGCAAAAAACTCTTACAACTTTTGGGTTGAAGATTGGGCAAAAAGAAGAGTTGGCGATTACTCAGAGACTTATGTCCAACTATGTAACTTGTATTCGGCATACAAAAGATTTGTTGATGTAAAAAATGCGTATATTTAAGATTATAGAGTTGAATTATCGTAATATAAATGCTAGAAAGAAGCGGACTGATCTTTATGAGAAACTTGGAGATAAAGATAAAGCGCCGAAAGAATGGTTAGAAATTCGCGGTGTTGATTGCAACGATATTCATGCGAAATCGCATGATGTTCATAAAAAATCGTAGCTAACTCAGAGGAAGTAGATGCAAATAAGTCCGGATATTTTATTTTCAATTATGGGTTTCCCGGTAACAAACACAGTTGTAGCTACGTTACTAACAGATATAGTTATCATCGCGTTAGCGGTGTTGGTAAGCAAGGCAGTTATTCTTAGACCGGGTAGTCTTCAGAATGCCGCAGAAGCTGTTATCGATTATTTTAAGGATACTGCCGAAAATATTGCCGGAGAAAGAGCTTCGTTTATATATCCGTGGGCTGTGTCTTTTTTTCTTTTCATAGCAGTTTCAAACCTACTTGCGCAAGTTCCCGGGTTTGAGTCTATTAGATTTCATACGTCGATGTCAGGGCGCGATGGCGTAGCGTTTTTGAGAGCTGCTACCAGTGATTTAAATCTAACGCTTGCTCTTGCTGTAGCGTCTGTCATTGCGACCCACTGTTTAAGTATAAAGCACACAGGTATTAAAGGCTATGTTACAAGATTTATTACATTGAAAATGTTTCCTGTATTTTTATTTGTAGGTCTCTTAGAGCTTGTAAATGAATTAGCGAAGTTTTTTTCGTTTTCGTTTCGTTTGTTTGGCAATATTTTCGCAGGGGAAAGAGTTATGGGAACAATGTACGGATTGTGTTCTATTGGGCTACCATTGCCATTTATAGCTCTCGAGCTTATGGTAGCGCTTATCCAAGCGATAGTATTTGCAATGCTTACGATGGCATTTATGCATATAATGACGGACAAATCACATTAATTTTTGTGGAAAGGAGAAAAAAAATGACTTTTACAGGCGGAATTATTATTGCAATCGGCGGCATTGCGCCGTCGTTAGGAATTGGTTACATAGGGGCAAAAGCAGTAGAGGCTATAGGACGCAATCCTGAAGCATCGGGCAAAATAATGATAAACATGCTTATAGCAATGGCATTTGCAGAATCTATAGCAATTTACTCTCTTATTTTGGCATTCTAACTTTAATAACAAGAGATAAAAAATGGAAATAATACAAAAGTTTGGGCTGGAAGCAAAATTATTTTTATTTCAGCTTGTTAATTTTTTGATTGTAGTATTTGTTCTTAAAAGGTTTTTGTTTTCACCTTTAAAGAAGATGCTTGATGAAAGAAAAAGAAGGATTGCGCAGTCTTTGCAAGATGCTGAAAATGCAAAAATTGCTTTGGAAAATGCAGACGAAGAACGAAAAAAGATACTTGCAAACGCTAAAAGCAATGCTGACAAATTAACAGCATCCGTTAAGGCTTCAATTGACGAATCAAGAACAGAGGCTATAGAAGAAGCAAAGCAACATTCTGCGCAAATCTTAGAAGACGCAAAACATCAAGCAGTGGCAGAATTTGAAAATATGAGTAAAGAAATAGGAAAAATATCTGTTAATCTTTCCGGAAAAGTTTTATCGAAAGTTTTATCAGATTTATTTACTGAAGATGAGAAACAAAAACTTATATCGCGAGCGTTGGAAAAAATAGATGAAAAGATCACAAATTAAAGATATCGCGAAATCTATTGTAACTCACAACGAATTGTCTGAAAAAAATTTGAGTTGGATTTGTTCAAATTTTTCTAGACAAGAACTTAAATTGTTTATACGCCTATTGTCTAGAGAAATAAAAGACAACAATGTTGTTGCGAGTTTTGCAGGTGAACTAAGCGATGCAAACAAAAAGAAAATTACAGACATGTTTCCAAACAAAAGGATCTCTTTTGAGCGCGACGACATGACTATTGCCGGCGGAATTCGCTTTGAATACAGTGATTTTGTTTTGGATTACAGCGTTACAGGAATAGTAAAAAGAATTTTAAACGCTATAGTCAAATAACTTTAAATATTGGAACATCAACACAAAGTTGCTTGGCTGTACAAGAGAGATTATGATGAAACCAGAAGAAATAATACAAAAAATTGAAAAAGAATTGTATTCTACACAGACAAATCCTGAACTCGTAAATTTTGGTATTGTCGAAGCTGTTGGTGATGAAATCGTAAAAGCTTCAGGTCTTTCTAATGCCGGGTATTACGAAGAAATAGATTTTGACGACGGATCAGTGGGGTTTGTTTTAAATCTTGACGAAGATTTTGTCTCTATAGTTTTACTTAGAACTTCAGGTCATGTTGTACGCGGTATGAAAGCAAAGACCACAGGCAAAGTTTTAAATGTCGCGGTTTCAGATAAACTTATAGGAAGAGTTGTCAATGCGCTTGGCGAACCTATAGACGGTGCCGAGTTAAAACATGAAAAACCCGCTTATTATCCGGTTGAAAAAATAGCCCCGGGTATTATTCAGAGGAGTCCTGTTGAAGTTCCCTTGAAGACAGGAATTAAAGCTATTGATGCAATGACGCCAATTGGAAGAGGACAGAGAGAGCTTATTATTGGAGACAGAGGTACCGGAAAAACAGCAATCGCAATCGACACAATATTAAACCAGAAAAAGTTGGATATGGGTTTAAAAAGAATGATATGTATATATTGCTCTATCGGGCAGAAACAGTCTAACTTAGCTTCTATTACTGCAAAATTAAGAGATGAAGGCGCATTGGATTACACTATTGTTGTCGCAGCAACATCTTCAGATCCTGCTTCAATGCAATATATAGCGCCGCTTGCCGCGTGCGCAATGGGCGAATATTTTATGGATAGGGGCGAGGATGTTTTAATTGTATATGACGATTTAACAAAACATGCGTGGTCGTATAGACAGATTTCTCTTTTGATTAAAAGACCTGCAGGACGCGAAGCATATCCCGGAGATATTTTCTACTTACATTCAAGACTTTTGGAAAGAGCTTCGAGAATGTCTGATAAAAACGGCGGCGGATCTTTAACAGCGCTTCCTATTATCGAAACGCAAGGAAATGACTTATCGGCATACATTCCAACAAACGTGGTTTCAATTACAGATGGACAGATATACCTTGAAGCAGATTTATTTAACGCTGGCACGCGTCCTGCAATTAACGTTGGTCTTTCCGTTTCGCGCGTAGGCGGTGCGGCGCAAACCAAATCGATGAAACAATTGGCAGGCTCTGTTAGACTCGAACTTTCACAGTTTAGAGAACTTCAGGCTTTTACACAATTTGGAAGCGATTTGGACGAAGATACATTGAAACGACTCGAAAGAGGAAAGAGAATAGCGGAAATTCTAAAACAGCCGCAATATCAGCCATACGACGAACTTTCTGAAATATTGTCAATTTTTGCCGTAACATCCGGTCTTTTTGACAACATAGATGTTGATAAGGTTGCTGAAGTTGAGCGCTCTTTGACGCACTATATAAAGAAAACATATCCTGAAACTGTAAAAAAACTTTCAGTTAATGCAAAAATAGACGACGCTTTGAGAGCGGAGCTTGAAAAAGAAATCCAAGAATTTAAGAGCATAAATAACTATGGCGCAGAATCTGCAACAGCTTAAGAAAAGAATAAAAACTTCAAACAACATAGCTCAGATAGCAAAAGCTATGGAGATGATATCTGCATCCAAAATACGCAAAGCTCAGGATTCCGTTGAAAAACATAATCCATATGCAAAAAAAATTAAATATATGGTTCAAAGAATTCTTACAGATAAAGATTTACACGACGGCGCAAAAAAGTTTTCAAAGGAAAAAGAAGGCAAGCGTCTTGTCTATATCATATCTCCGGACAAAGGTCTTGCGGGCGGACTTGTTGTAAATCTGTTTAAAAAGGCAAATTCCTATTTAAAATCTGAAGATTATGTCGTTGTCGTCGGTAAAAAAGCTTCAACAGAAGCGACAAGATACGGCTACAATGTGTTAGCGTCGTTTCCCATGGGAACCAGTTTCCCAAGATACGATGATTTATATCCTATGATCGACATAGCAAAAAAGTTTTATCTTGCAAGAGAAGTTGTGAAAGTAAGCATCATCTATACTGAATTTAAAAATATGCTCATTCAAGAGTCTGTAGTTGAGGAAGTTTTTCCAGTAAAACCGGATAAAGACTTTAAGATAACAGACATCGATTATATTTTTGAACCAAGTTCGCGACATGTTTTGGAAGATTTGTTGCCCTTTTATTTCGAAGTAGAGTTTTATAGCGCATTTATGAATGCTTACGCTTCGGAACAAGCTGCAAGAATGATAGCCATGAGGAATGCAAAAGATAACGCAAACGATATATCGGCATCATTAACTAACATTTATAATAAGTCCAGGCAGGAAAAAATTACAAGCGAAATTTTAGATCTTGCAAATGGACAACAGGGAATGGAAAATGGAAAATAAAGAAAAAGAACTTAGTCCGTCAAGCGCTCAGGGAACTGTTATAAAGATTCAAGGAGCGGTTGTAGATTTTAAATTTGAGGGAGCTGTCCCTGAAGTTTATGAAGCGTTGATTTTAAAAATGCCCGACGGAAGTGATTTAACGTTTGAAACAATGTTTGAAATGGATAATTCAGAAGTAAGAACAATCGCTATGGGTTCTACGGATGGCATGAAAAGGGGAATGAAAGCTTCAAGAACTTTTGCTCCAATTAGCGTTCCAGTTGGGGAAAAAACGCTTGGCAGAATATTTAACGTTTTAGGTAAACCTGTGGACGCTTTGGGAGAAATTGACGCTTCTGTTCAACGCCATCCTATACACAGGGAAGCTCCTACTTTTATAGATCAAAAAACAACTCCTGAAATGCTTGAAACGGGCATTAAGGTAATAGATTTAATTTCCCCGTTCACAAAAGGCGGAAAAATCGGTATTTTTGGCGGAGCAGGCGTAGGCAAAACTGTTATCGTTAAAGAGCTCATAAGAAATATTGCCGCAGTTCACAGCGGACACTCTGTTTTTGCCGGAGTAGGGGAAAGGACAAGAGAAGGTACAGATTTGTGGATGGAGATGGTAGAATCA
The DNA here is from genome assembly GCA_020328045.1 of Candidatus Endomicrobiellum pyrsonymphae. Taxonomy (GTDB): domain Bacteria; phylum Elusimicrobiota; class Endomicrobiia; order Endomicrobiales; family Endomicrobiaceae; genus Endomicrobiellum; species Endomicrobiellum pyrsonymphae. The sequence continues at coordinate 5,387 of JAIXMY010000023.1, read as the reverse complement.
AAAGTTATGGATAAAACCGTTTTGGTTTTTGGTCAGATGAACGAACCGCCCGGCAACAGAATGAGAGTTGCTCTTTCGGCGCTTACAATGGCAGAATATTTTCGTGATGAAAAAGGCGAAGATGTTTTGTTGTTTATCGACAATATTTTCAGATTCGCGCAGGCAGGCAGCGAAGTTTCCGCCCTTCTTGGAAGAATGCCGTCGGCAGTAGGTTATCAACCTAATCTTGCAAAAGACATGGGCGATTTGCAGGAGAGAATCACATCGACCAATAAAGGTTCTGTAACTTCCGTGCAGGCAGTTTATGTTCCTGCCGACGATTATACGGACCCTGCGCCTGTTGCCATATTTTCACATTTAGACGCAACATTAACTCTCGATAGAGCTATTATGGAACAGGGACTATATCCTGCTGTTAATCCTCTTACGTCTTCTTCGAGGCTTTTAGATCCAAATACAGTAGGCGAAGACCATTACAGTACGGCAATGTCAGTTAAAAAGATTTTACAGAAATATAAAGATTTACAAGATATCATTGCAATTCTTGGCATGGATGAACTTTCAGACGACGATAAAATAACTGTTTCGAGAGCAAGAAAAATACAGAGATTTTTAACGCAACCGATGTTTGTTGCGGAAACGTTTACCGGTATCGAAGGTAAATACGTTAAAACTGAAGATGCCGTAAAAGGCTTTAAAGAGATTATTGAAGGCAAATACGATTCTTTACCTGAGCAAGCTTTCTATATGGTTGGGTCTATTGAAGAAGTCGTTGAAAAAGCTAAGAAATCATCAAGTAGGTAAATTTTAGCGCTTATTGCATTCAAGTAAATGTAGCGTGGAAACGGCAGTCGAGCAATTAAATAAGGCGAGGTAATGAAAAAACAGAAAGAATTAGAGTTGTTTTTTACATTTAATAACGCTTGCCTTTACAGAGGGAATGTTCTTAATATATCTAATTTTAAAAAAGATTTTTGTGATTTGATTGTTACATCGCCTCCTTATAATGTTGGAATTGAATATAATTCAAACGACGATGTTTTAAGTTATAAAGACTATTTAATATTTACCAAAGAATGGCTAACAAATTGTTACTATTGGACAAGAGACACCGGTCGCATGATACTAAATATTCCTCTCGATAAAAACAAAGGTGGACAAAAAAGTGTTGGAGCAGATATAACGCGCATAGCGCAAGAAGCAGGCTGGAAGTATCATTCAACTATCGTATGGAACGAGGGCAATATATCAAGACGCACAGCGTGGGGGTCTTTTATGTCCGCTTCCGCCCCCTATGTAATAGCGCCTGTTGAGTTGATACTTGTTCTGTATAAAAAAGATTGGAAAAAAGTTTATGGTAGCAAAATTTCAGATATAACGAAAAAAGATTTTATGGAATGGACAAATGGAATGTGGACATTTAATGGGGAAAGTAAAAAAAGGATAGGACATCCCGCTCCGTTTCCTAAAGAACTGCCGTATAGAGCTATAAAACTTTTTAGCTTTATAGGCGATGTCGTCTTTGATCCGTTCAGTGGAAGCGGAACTACTGTATTAACAGCAGCGTTGAATAAGCGTATTGGCATTGGTTTAGATATTGATTTAACTTACTGTAAATTAGCAAAAAATAGAATTTTACAAGAATCAATTGATGAGAAAAGTAATGAAAAATGTTTTGCGAAATGAATTGATTAAAAAGTTTTTTATAAATCACAAACACAGTAGGCATTGTATCGGGTAAATAAATGAAAAAATTTGAAATAGAAATTTTGTCACCGCAAGGCGTCGTTTTTAAAGGCGATCTCATGTCTGCTTCTTTTCCTACGGCAAGCGGTATAATCACCGTACTGCCCGGACATGCTAATCTTGTAACAAAACTGCGCAGTGGAGAGATACTAATCAATTCTTCAAGCGGTATAAAAAAAATTACAGTAAGTGGCGGTTTTATAGAAATTACAAATAACGTTGTTAACGTTGTTGCGGAATTTGCAGCCCATTCAGACGAATCAAACAAGCAAAAAATACAACAAGCCGTAAAGCTTGCAAAGGCGATGAAAAGCAAGAGAAAAGAATTTATTGATATGTCGGTTATCGAATCAGAATTAAAAAAATCTGTAGTTGATCTAAAATCATGTCTTGGAATTAAACGTAGAAAAATATAACGTGGCAAACGCGCTCTAAATTTGATTTTATCAGGGAGACATATATGTTGTTTAAATCAGTAAATATAAACAATTTTAGAAGTCTTAAAAACTTACAGATAAAAGATTTGAAGTTAGTCAATTTACTTATAGGCAAAAATAGTTGCGGGAAAACTTCCGTTCTCGAGGCGCTATTTTTGCTTATTGGAGCCAATAATCCTACATTACCAATAAGCATTCAAAATCTGAGACAAATGTCTATTCATTCTGGTAATGATTTAAAATATTTGTTTAATGATTTTAATATTAGCAATACAATAGATATTAATGCAGAAACTGCTAATAATAAAAAAATGAGTTTAGAAATTAGTCCATTGGTTGGGCTATTTGAAGTTAACAATTCTTTTAACAATGGAGAAAATAAAGATATTTTTCCGCAACCAAGTACGACAGAAGTTTGTAATAATGATGTTATGAAAGGTCTTCACTACAAATTTACTGGTGTATCCGGTAAATCTTTTGATTTTAATTTTAATCTTGCCTCAGGCAGACTGCCGACGAATACGCCCCCGCCTGAAGTGCTTGGAGCATATATAACTCCTAGAAATATGTTATCTATGTGGCACGCTGTTGATCGCTCGATTATGAATAAATCTGAAAATGAGATAGTTGATGTCCTAAAAGAAATATCAGACGATATTATTGGCATCAAAATGGGAGCAAATAATAGTGTTTATTTAGATGTTAAGGGTAAAAAAGAACTATCGCCTATTAATGTTATGGGTGACGGTATCGCTAAAGTTGTTTTTATATTAGCAACGTTAAGACTAATGAAGAATGGAATTTTATTGATAGATGAAATAGAAAATGGGTTACATTTTTCTTCGTTAAAATTATTATGGAAAGCAATTTTTAAAGCATGCCAGCTCTATAATGTGCAGATATTAGCTACTACGCATTCGTATGAGTGTATTAAGAGTTTTTATGATGAGTACGATTCAAATAAGGAGTTAGGTGATGGAATTTCTTTGATTAGATTGGACAAGAAAAATAATGAGTTTCGAGTTGTTTCGTACGATGAGGAAAATATAAAAACTGCTATGGAAAATGAGATGGAGGTAAGATAGTGCGTTCGCTAATTAATATAGAAAAAACGTCTATTTTGCTTGTAGAAGGTAAAGATGAAGTTAATTTTTTCGACATGCTTTTAAAATTTTTAAATATACCTAATGTTCAGAGTATTGATGTTGGCGGTGTTTATAACTTCAAAAATAAGTTTAGCGTGTTATCAAAACAAGAGAAGTTTAGAGACGTTGATAAAATTGCTTTTATACGAGATGCAGATAAACAAGCGGAGAGCGCATTAGATAGTCTTAAATCTTCCGTACAAAGCGCCGATGTTCGTTTTAGTATCAACGATATTTCTTTAGCTAATAATAATAATATAAAGGACATTAATGGTGTGTGTTGCGGGATTTATATAATGCCTGATAATCAAAGTTCTGGAATGCTTGAAGATTTATGCATTAAATATATGAAAACCGATTCCATTTGCCATTGTGTAGAAAAATATATTAGTTGCGTGCGAAACAATGGCGGGAAAAATGGCGAGAAATTTGAATTTAAAAATGAATCAAAATCAATAATATTTTCATATTTATCAACTAAACTTGCAGACAGTCCTTCAATTGGTCGTGCAGCACAAAAAAATGTTTTTGATTTTAATAATAAGTGCTTTTGTGACATAAAAAATTTCTTATCAAAAATGTTTTCTTAGGATTCTATTTATTTAAAAATAACCCTCTCTTAAGACATAAAAATCAGCCTTGGCGCGTTTTTCTTTGAAATACATTCTTAACAATTCAAACGTTTCTAGTGGGAAAAGGGAAAAAAGGCAAGAAGGAAGGAACAAAAGAGGAAATAAAAATCGAGGGAGTAATTGCGACGATAGATAAACGATAAAATATATATCTTTCGCTCGTTTTGCGTTAAAAGCGTAATTTATCTTGGATTGAATTTAATTTGCCAAAATATGAAAATAGCAATTGCGCGTTGAGGGATTAAAAACGTGTCAGGTCATAATAGGTGGGCAGGTATTAAACACAAAAAAGCTACAACTGATGCAAAAAAAAGGTAAAGTTTTTACAAAGATTATAAGGGAAATAATAGTTGCCGCTAAAGAAGGCGGAGCGCAAATTGAACATAATGCTCGCCTGAGAAAAGCTATAGAAGCCACTAAAGAAGCAAATATGTCGCAGGATAACATAAAAAAAGCTACACTGTTTCGACTACAACCTTAACATCTTTTTCGTCCCCAAATCTGTTTTCAACGCTCGCCTTCATTCCTTCTTCAGCATTCTGCCATTTTTGCCATATTGCTACATCAAACAGACAGATTATTTTTTCTCACCAGCCTCCAACACCTCACTCATCGCCCCAATCACCAACTCCTTCAAACCCATCATCACAGCCTTCAGCCTCTTCCCTAGCGGCTCCCTCTCCGCACGCACCTTCAGACTCACCCACTCATTCGTCCCCTCCGACAGCGCTAGCGTCTCCTCCCTCTTTCTATCCCAATTACCTCCATTAATCCACGGCTTTGCCTCCGCCGCCTCCCTCACACGCATCTCCCAATCCTTCCCCAATAGCTGCACCTTTATATTTTCTCTTATCCGCTTTTCACCAAAATGTAGCGCTTCCCATATACTATTCTTCGCAGAACACAGACTACATACGTTGGGGTTGTCGTTTTTCTCGTATGGTGACGAGAATAACGAGAAGGGGTTCTTCGAAATCATCGCCGCATTCATCACCGTCCTCGCATCACTCTCCGAATCAAAGTATCGCTCAGTATTACTACGCTGCTTCATCACATCCTCCACCACCTGCCGCGTCTCATCTGCCCCCGTATTCGTTAACCTCTTCTCCACATCCACCACCGCCTCTACCAACTTCTCATTCGTTTTCGTTCTCTCCCTCGCAATCACCGCATTCCCAGCCTTCGCCGCCGCCGCCCTCGTCTCCAAGCTCATAAACTTAACATTCTTATTCTCACGTAGCTCCTCCACTGCCTTATTCCCCGCACACTTCTCCATTTTCCCAGCCACATCCTCCACCCACACCCCCTCCTGCACCCACACCCACTTCAGCACCCACTCCCTCTCCTCCTTCTCCGTCAGTACCACTTTCTCTTTCTTGCCATCTTTGCCGTTGTCGGCGTTGTTGCCCTTAACGCCTTGTTGTTGT
>JAIXMY010000089.1 GCA_020328045.1 Candidatus Endomicrobiellum pyrsonymphae | reverse complement strand
AAATTGCCCTCTTTTATTTTAGCGCCACTTTTTTTGTTTTGCATTTATAAGAAAATCAACTATACCAAATCAAATGTGATTGTATCATCTCATCAAATACAACTGTTGTGATTATATCAAATCTTTTAACAAATCAGCTGCAACTATTGTCATTATACAAATTTAATCACTTACTTTTAACATTTTAACCTTAAAAATTATACAATGAAAACAATGAAAACAATCAAAATTTGATTATGCAGTAAAATTATGTACAACAAACACAATAGTTTTGTTGTGATTTGCAATAATGACTTACAAATTGCTTACAAAATGGGGGAAATCATATATAAAGTCAGTACACTATAAAGATTTCGCCTGTGTCGTTTGAGATATAAACAATACTGCAAAAATAGCAAAAACCAAAATCAATTTCTTCAATCAATTTCCTTTTTGTAAATGCTTGTGAATTCACACATAAGTATAGTTAGTAATATGCGATATGCCAGCCATATGTGTTAAATTTTTGTAAAACCTTACAACTTTTACAAATCCCTCGCACAGCTCTCTTGAAGAACACGACAAAGAAATGATACAATCCCGTAGTCGACTTTCGTTGCTATTTTGTGTTTTTAAGGAGCATATGAAGAGATATCTGAGGGAGTTTAATAAATTAGTGGGTATTTTTGCGACTTTGCGTTCTAAAAACGGTTGCATGTGGGACAGAGAGCAAACTCATAAATCTTTGTTGAAGTATTTGTTTGCAGAAGCAGAAGAGGTTCGAGAAGCAATCAGTAGTAAGGATATGGAAAATCTTAGAGAAGAGCTTGGTGATATTCTCCTTCAAGTTGTTTTTCATGCCCAAATAGCTAAAGAAAGCAAAGAATTTAACATTGCGGATGTAATATCAACGCTTAACAAAAAACTTATTCGTAGGCATCCTCATATATTTGGTAATTATAAAGTTAAAAATATAAAAGATGTTAAAACTATTTGGGAAGATGTTAAAAAAAAGGAAAAAAGCATTAACGTAGAAAAAACAATTTGCGAGGTGAAAATATTAGATAAAAAGAAATTATTCTGAAGAAGGGACGTAAATAAAATTAAAAAATTAAGGAGCTGGTATGGTGAATAAAATTTTTTCGCTAAAAAAAGTTGTTGCGGTGTTTAGTATATTATTTGCTTTTGCGAGCGTGTCTTTAGCAAGCGAGGCAAGTTTGGTTATTCCTGATTTGGCTTCTGTGAGTTTTTTTGGAAGCGCTGTTGATGGGAAAACACTTTTAACATTTGGTTTTCTTATCTGTGTTTTTGGTTTGTTGTTCGGAATTTATCACTTTTTAGGCATTAGAAATCTGCCTGTGCATAAATCAATGAAATCAATTTCAGAACTCATATACGAAACGTGCAAAACATATCTTGTAACACAAGGCAAATTCATAATTATTCTTGAAGTTTTGCTTGCATGTATAATAGTTGTATATTTTGGCTTGTTGGAACATTTTGCTGCAATTAAGGTTGCTACAGTTGTACTTTGTAGCATTATAGGAATTCTTGGCAGCTACACTGTAGCTTGGTTTGGTATGAGAATTAACACTCTTGCAAATTCAAGAACAGCTTTTGCAAGTTTGAAAGGGAAACCCTTTTCTCTTTATGCGATACCTCTTCGCGCGGGTATGAGCATTGGAATGCTTTTGATAAGTATAGAGCTTTTCATAATGCTTGTCATTCTTCTTTTCATTCCTTCAAATTTTTCAGGCGCATGCTTCATAGGTTTTGCAATTGGCGAATCTCTCGGCGCTTCAGTACTTAGAATTGCGGGTGGAATTTTTACAAAAATTGCAGACATTGGCTCAGATTTGATGAAAATTGTGTTCAATATTAGGGAAGACGATGCAAGAAACCCTGGTGTTATTGCAGATTGTACCGGCGACAATGCAGGCGACTCTGTAGGTCCCACTGCGGACGGTTTTGAAACCTACGGTGTTACCGGTGTTGCTTTGGTAACATTTATTGTTCTTGCTGTGAGTGATCCTATTTTGCAGGTTAAGCTCTTGGTATGGATTTTTGTAATGCGTTTGATAATGCTCATCTCGAGCGCTCTTTCTTATGGAATTAACTCTGTTATTGCAAAAATTAAATATGCCGCAGCAGACAAAATGAACTTTGAAGCTCCTTTGACATCGCTTGTATGGATAACTTCAATAGTTTCAATAGCCTTCACTTTTGTTGTTTCTAATCTCGTAATCTACGATTTGGGAGACGGAACTCTTTGGTGGAAGCTCTCTCTCATAATAAGTTGCGGAACAATCGCAGGCGCGGTAATACCTGAAATAGTAAAAATTTTCACTTCCGTAAAAAGCGCTTTTGTGCAAAATGTTGTTACTTCTTCAAAGCACGGTGGAGCATCTCTTAACGTTCTTGCAGGTCTTACAGCAGGAAATTTCAGCGCGTATTGGATGGGCATCACAATTATAGTTCTTATGGGTATTGCTTATGCAATAAGCTCGCTAGGATTAGGAACAATTATGATTGCTCCTGCAGTATTTGCCTTTGGACTTGTAGCGTTTGGTTTCTTGGGGATGGGGCCTGTAACAATTGCGGTTGATTCTTACGGACCTGTTACAGACAATGCCCAGTCAGTATATGAATTATCACTGATTGAAAATATTGTTAACATTGATAAAGAAATTGAAAAAGACTTTGAATTTAAGCCTACTTTTGAAAAATCAAAACTTTTGCTTGAAGAAAACGACGGAGCAGGAAACACATTTAAAGCTACTGCGAAACCTGTTCTTATAGGTACTGCAGTTGTAGGCGCGACAACAATGATTTTTTCAACAATTGTTATGCTTACGAGTGGACTTACGACAGGTCTTGAAAATCTTTCGTTGTTGCATGCTCCTTTCTTGTTAGGATTAATTGCAGGCGGATCTGTAATTTACTGGTTTACAGGCGCTTCTAATCATGCTGTAACAAGCGGAGCGTATAAAGCTGTAGAGTTTATTAAAGGAAATATTAAACTCGATGGTACGGCAGAAAAAGCTTCGATTGAAGATTCTAAAAAAGTTGTTGAAATTTGCACAAAATATGCTCAGAAAGGCATGATAAATTTATTCATGGTTGTTTTCTTTACGACTCTTGCATTTGCATTTATTGAACCTTATTTTTTCATAGGATACCTTGTTTCAATAGCGTTGTTTGGTTTGTTTCAGGCTATTTTTATGGCAAATGCCGGCGGGGCATGGGACAATGCTAAGAAATACGTTGAAGTTGATTTGCGTGAAAAGGGAACGGAATTGCACAAAGCTACAGTTGTTGGCGACACAGTAGGAGATCCTTTCAAGGATACTTCTTCTGTCGCGATGAATCCTATAATTAAATTTACAACGCTTTTCGGACTTCTTGCGCTGGAGCTCGCGTTAGCTCTTTCTACAAAGGGCGCATTGAATGCAGGGCTTGCAACGATATTCTTTATTATTTCAGTTATATTTATAGTAAAATCATTTACAGATCTAAGAATAAAAGAAGAAAGGTAATTTTAGTATAGAAAAAGGTGAATGTTTTTAGGATGACGGCATTCGTTGTCTTGAATTCATTCTAAGCGCTTGATGCCGGCTGGATTGCTTCGTCATTTCATCAACCCACTGAAAAAAGTGGTATAAGAAATCCTTAAAAAGAGGTATAATTAAGTGAGCATATAAGCTTTATCAAGGTAATACTGCTTACAACAATTGTTAATAATGATTAGTAGCTTACGCATAACAGCGACAATAGCAACCATTTTAAGTTTGCCGTTGTTTGTCAGTTTTTCATAGAAGGCTTTTAGGTCTTTATTGTTTCTGACAGCGCCCATAGCGCACATAAAGAGCATGCGTTTAACAAGAGGGCGAGCAGCAGAAGTTCTACGTCTTTTGCTAGTCTTACCGCTATCATTGGCATAAGGAGCAAGACCAGCTAAAGCAGCAATTTCTCTGCGGTTAGCTTTGCCCAATTCAGGCATAACGGCTAACAGGGTCATGGTAGTTTTTTCGCCTACTGATTTCACAGAACTTATAGG
>JAIXMY010000022.1 GCA_020328045.1 Candidatus Endomicrobiellum pyrsonymphae | reverse complement strand
GGAATGATGGTGATGTTGAAAACAGATTTGTGGACGAGCAAGATGTTGCAATGCCAAGATATCGACAAACAACGCTAGATAAAATATATTTTCTGCTTGTTTGTTGATGAGGTAAAGTGCGATTAAAAGAAATTGTTGTAAATGGAAAAAAGTATTTTGGTTTTGAGTGGGAATTGTTTTACGGAGCTGATGAAGTCTAAATGTATAAAAAAAACGACAATTGGCTAGAGGACGTGTTCTGGGGTGTTCCAACAGAAAAAGAAAATAAAAGGAGATGAACAATTATGAAAAAATTATTAGCAATTGTAGCAACATCGTTTTTCTTTATAGGCAGTTGTCAATATAGCGACAACAAGTGCGGGCAGAAGTTGAAATTAGATGTCGAAGATAGTTGCAAAACTTGTAAGACAGATAAGGTAAAATGTACGAAAGAATCAAAGGACGCGAAAATAAAAAATGACAAGACTCACAAGTCGGCTAAACTATCGTCACTCAAGAGAAGCTCAATCACTTAATGCTACAAGCCTGTCAGACTGTTTAAGGTACAAGACAGGACTTAAAAGCGCTATCGTGAGTCCGTTAGGCGCAGAGGATATAACCGAAGATACAGACGAACATTCAATGGATATAATGGTGACCGAGCCCATACCTCATGCGTAGCCGGTGGTTTTGTCGTTAGAAGATACCGTAATGCCACCGGCGGGCGGTCATGCGCTTTATCCTCAACCTGAGACTGAGACACTTGTACCCGAGTTGCTTCAAGTAGAAATGCCATATATCCCGGAGCACGCGCCTCAAGTAAAAGAAGAGGGCAAGTTCCTCTTCTCCGTCGCATGCTCGGTGACAAAAGAAAGGAAGTAAAAGACCCACTAAGTGAGAGCAGAATAAATACCGTTAAAAGTTTGCTAGCGCCACGCTCCTAGAAAAAATGAATATACGGCAAGGCACAGTTGTGTATTTTTGCGAAAGCCATAACGAAAGTGTTGGAGAGACAATATATTTGGAGCGCAGCAGATTTATTGCACAGATACGAAATGAAGTTTTTAAAAGCAACGATATCAATACCTTATGGGAAGATATTCATATCACTAAAAATTAGCGCTTTTAGGCAAACCGTCCTATAAATTTTATTTTTAGAGTTTAAATAACATTTTTTAGTTTGACTATGTAATAAAATTATGTATAATAAACACGATAGTTTTGTTGTGATTTGCAATAAGGACTTACAAATTGCTTACAAAATGGACAAAATCATATATAAAGTCAATGCACTCCGTTTTTAAAAAGCAGTTTGAAATCAACTGCAAATGGGTATTTTGCGGGTGTAGTTCAGTGGTAGAACGTCTCGTTGCCAACGAGAAGGTCGTGGGTTCAAGTCCCATCGCCCGCTTTTCTATGCAAAAGCAAAAATTCGTCTAAAACTTGAAGGTTGTATGTTTATAAGACGATAGACAGCTCAAATCGCAAACATTCCTGGAGTATCTAAAATGCTCTGCAAAACGCCAATTCATTATTTGCAACTACTTTAAATTTTCTAAAATGCGCATTATGTTGTGATATTCTGCAGTATCTGATGATGAAACTGATGCAACAACGCTTGAAGCAGTGTGATTTGTAAGAGGAGTAGTAGAAGCGTGTTTAGTAAGCAGATATATGAAAACTTTTGATTTTACACCGGAATTATTTAATATGAATGAAATATCAGACCGAGAGGCATTAGACGTGTTGCTCAGCAGATTGTTTGTATTAAATGAGGCAGTATTTACAAACAATAAGACGCTAAGTAATTATCTTCTAATGCTTTGATGAGAGATATTGGATGATCAAAAACTATTAACAAACGCAATACGTAGTATTCTTTGTCGCTGCGTAGTGGTCATGTGTAGTGACTGAAGAAGTTTTGTTAAAATGGAGAAAAGAAGATGAGCAAATTTGAACTCAAAAACACTCTGCAGTGGCAAAATCTTGAAAAGAATTATAAAGAAGTCAAAAAAAATCATTTAAGAGATTTATTTAAAGGCGAGAACAGATTTAATGATTTTTCCATACACGATAATAATATAGGCATAACTTTTGATTATTCAAAAAATGTGATAACCTCGGACACTTTTAAATTTTTAATGGATTTTGCAAAAGCTGCAAATATAAACGAATATGCAAAAAAAATGTTTTCAGGCGAAAAAATAAATTGGACTGAAAAGAGAGCCGTTTTGCATATAGCTTTAAGAAATAGAAGCAATGCCTCTATTTATGTTGACGGAAAAGATGTAATGTCCGAAATTAATGCAGTTCTTGCAAAGATGGAAAAATTTAGCAATGATTTAAGAAGTGGAAAGTGGCGCGGCGTAACGGGTAAAAAAATTACAGATGTTGTAAATATCGGTATAGGTGGGTCCGATTTGGGGTCAAGAATGGTTTGCGAAGCGTTGGAATATTATGCTGATGGTCCAAACGTTTATTTTATATCTAATATCGATGGCGCGGATATATACGAAGTATTAAAAAAATTAAATCCGGAAACCACACTTTTCATAGTAGCTTCAAAAACTTTTACCACACTTGAGACAATTACTAATGCTTTAACTGCAAGAAATTGGCTTGCAGACAAATTTGGCGATAAAGCTGTTGCAAATCATTTTGTTGCGCTTTCAACGAATACAAAAAAAGTTGTGGAATTTGGAATTGATGAAAAAAATATGTTTGAGTTTTGGGATTTTGTTGGAGGAAGATATTCATTGTGGTCTGCAATAGGTTTATCTATTGCTTGTTATGTTGGGTTTGATAAATTCCTTGAACTTTTAGATGGAGCTCATTACATAGATAATCATTTTTTAAACACTTCGTACGAAAAGAATATACCAATCATTATGGCTGTTTTAGGAATTTGGTATAACAATTTCTTCAATGCTTCAACTCACGCTGTTTTACCTTACAGTCAGTACTTGCGCAGGTTTCCTGCATATTTGCAGCAGTGCGACATGGAAAGCAATGGTAAAACTATAGACGTTGAAGGCAATAGAGTTGATTACGAGACAGGACCTATAATTTGGGGTGAACCGGGAACAAATGGGCAACATTCTTTTTATCAGCTTATTCATCAAGGAACAAAGTTTATCCCTTGTGATTTTATAGGTTTTGTAAATCCTCTTGAAAAAATTAGCGACCATCATGAAAAACTTATGGCAAATTATTTTGCTCAAACGGAAGCATTGGCTTTTGGTCTTACAAAAGAACAAGTAATTGAAAATCTTATGGCGGCAGGCTTATCGCATGCTAATATAGAAGCATTAGCTCCTTATAAGGCGTTTGAAGGCAACAGACCTACAAACAGCATATTAATCGATGAACTTACGCCTAGAACGCTAGGAGCATTGATTGCTCTTTACGAGCATAAAATATTTGTTCAAGGCATTATGTGGCGGATTAACAGCTTTGACCAATGGGGAGTTGAGCTTGGAAAGGTTTTGGCAAATATTATCTTGCCTGAACTTAAAGATAGGGCGGACAGTAAGCATGACAGCTCAACAAAAAATTTAATAAAGATTTTTAAGGCAAATCAAAAATAAATAAAGGTATATGAAAAAGTATATATTAGACTTAACTAACGCACAGTTTAAAACTGCAGCAAAATCTATAACAGATCAAGATTACAGAATTAACCAAATTATAGAGTGGGTTTATGTGAAAAAGGCATCCTCTTTTGCAGATTTTACAAATATATCTAAAGAATTAAGGGATACTCTAGATAAAAGATTTCTATTAAGAACTCTGAAAATAGTAAAAAAAGAAAAATCTATGATTGACGGTACGGTAAGATATGCTTTTCAAACTATAGATAAAAAGTATTTCTTCGCTGTTTTTCTTCCGGCAAAAGGTAAAAATTCAGTATGTATTTCGTCGCAAATTGGTTGTCCTGTGATGTGCGCTTTTTGTTCTTCAGGAAAAGTTAAACTTGCAAGAAACTTAAGCAGAGGGGAAATATTAGAGCAGATTCTGCAGATTGAAAACGATGCCAAAGAAAAAGTTTCGGGGGTTTTGTTTATGGGAATGGGTGAACCTACTCTTAATTTCAACAATATTACTTCTGTTTTAAATTCTCTTTTATCAAGCAAGGAATTTGGAATAGGCAAAAGACATATAACGCTCTCAAGCGTTGGAGTTGCGCCTGCAATAAAAAAACTTGCGGATGATAATTTTGGTGTTCGTCTTGCTCTTTCTCTTCATGCCGTTGATGAAAAACAGAGAAAAAAATTAATTCCTAATAATTTTGGTTTTAAGATAGAAGATATTTTAAACGCAGGTAAATACTATCTCAAAAAGACAGGATCTCGTATTACGATAGAGTATATTTTGGTTAAAGGGATAAATGATGTCGTTGCGGATGCCCACAAACTGACAAGATTGTTAAGACATCATGAACTTTTAAATCCTGATGTTCAGGTAAATCTTATACCTTTTAATCCTGTGGCAGACACTCAGTTTAAAACACCTGAGCAGGGAGCGGTGCAGAAGTTTAAAAACATATTGAAATTAAATGGAATTACTGTAAATATCAGACAGGCAAAGGGCGCAGATATTAGCGCTGCTTGCGGGCAGTTAGGATATTGAAATTGCCGGTCTTAAACTTTGGATTATATCAGAATATCCTTTTTTCAGTTAGTAGTTTACCAACTCGTAGTCTCTCGCGCCTAAACCTAACTCTTCAGCATATTTTAACTGTATCGTCGGATCGATTTTAGGATATATTTTTCTAAAGAAATTTTTTCCGTACGCTTTGTTTACTAAATCATAACTTGCCTGATCCACAGCGACTGGATCAACACCGGCAACAATTCCCACATCTTCCATAAGAGATTTGTTTTCCGGCAAAGAAAAACAATCGCAGTACTTACTTATATGATTTAAAAAGTTAATATACGAACTTTTTTTATTTTTTAAAACTCCAAAAGCATACTCAACTATTTTCTCCTGAACTGTTGATGGACATTCGCTCCATTTGAGACCAAACACCTTAAATATGCAATTTACTATACATTGTCCACAACCCGCGCATTTTTCTTTATCCATAACTACTTTTTTGTCAACAAGCAACAATGCTTGCTGGTAGCAATGTCTAACACAATTACCACAACCAATACAATGTTTGTTATTTATCGTAGGTTTTGACGAATGATGCATAGCATATTTTCCGGCTTTGCTGCCGCAACCCATGCCTATATTTTTTAACGCTCCGCCAAAGCCTGTAATTTCATGTCCTTTAAAATGACTCATAAACATAAAACTATCAGCATTGTATATTTCCTGAGATATAGCAACCGTTTGAAAATGCTTTAAATTAACTTCTACAATTTTTTCTGCGTTGCCTCTTAATCCATCGGCAATGATTATAGGACAACCGCACATGTCAACTGTAAATCCGTGTTTATTTGCAATAAGGAGATGATGATACGCGTCAGATCTCTTACCTACGTAAATTGTACTTGCATCAGTCAAAAAAGGATAAGCTTTTTTTTCTCTGATAATTTTTACAACAGGCGTAACATATTTCGACTTAATATGACCTTCATTGTTTTCTTCTCCAAAATGTATTTTTATCGCTAAAAAACTTCTTGCTTTTACATGGTTGAATATTCTTGCAGTTTTTAAAAAACTATATAACTCGTCTTTTCTATCCCAAGGAAGAAAATATACTTTACTAGACATTTTATATACTCCAAAAATTATTTTCCGTATTTGCGAAGCTGCTTTAATGTAACTTCAAAATCTTTAGGCAATGATGATTCAAAAGTTTTTTCTTCATTTGTTCCTGGCAACGTTAAAGTTAAAGTCGCGGCATGAAGCGTAAGTCTTGAAATAAGAGGTTTTTCGTTTTCACCGACTTTAGTTTTATAATTTCGTTTTAGTGAGGATAACAATACAGGCTCGCTAATACCGTATTCGCTGTCTATTGCCAAAGGGTGTCCTAAACTCCAAAAATGTATTCTTATTTGATGTCTTCTGCTAGTAAGAGGTAGAGCTTGCACCAAAGTATAACTTTTAAATCGTTCTAAAACTTTAAAATTAGTTATTGATTCTTTACCTGTTATATCAATAGAAACATCTCTGCTTGAGATAAGAATAGGTTTACTTATTGAACCTTCATCATCTTCCACGGCACCCGACACTAAAACAATATATTTTTTGTGGACTTTTGAATTTTCAAATTGCATGCTTATGTCTCTATGAGCTTGCAGGGTTTTTGCAAAAATCAAAACGCCAGTAGCATCGCGGTCTATTCTATGAACTACCCATATTTTTTGATTCAACTGTTTTTTTAATATTTCCACAAGGGTTTTATTTTCGTATGTATGTTGATCTGGAATAATAGTAACGCCTGACGGCTTGTTTACAACTACAATATTTTCATCTTGGTAAATTATTTCAATTTGTTTTGTTGTCATTGTTTTACAAGCTCTTCAAATTCTTGTTCGTTAATAATTTTTATATTCAATTTTTTTGCTTTTTCAAGTCTTGAACCTGCATCTGCGCCCGCAAGCGCATAATCTATTTTTTTACTCACCGAAGAAGTAATCCTTCCACCAAAAGATTTTATAATCTCACCTGCTTGTTCTCTAGTATAATGTTCAAGTTTTCCTGTTAAAATAAATAATTGACCCTCAAAGAGAGTTCCGTATTGTTCTGACTCAGGTTCAGTCATATTTACACCAGCAGCAATCAAAGTATCTACAACATGTCGCACCGTCTTGTTGCCAAAGAACTTTTTTAAAGATAACGCTAAAACTTCGCCAATTTCAAGTATCTCTGTAAATTCTTCGATACTTGCGCTAAATAAAACTTCTATATTTCTAAATCGTTTTGCAATAATTTCAGAACTTTTTTCACCTATATGACGGATACCTAAAGCAAACAATAATCTGCTTAAAGGCTGACGCTTACTTTTAACAATCGCTTCCACAAGATTATTGGCTTTTTTTTCTTTAAACAATTCAAGATCAATAAAATCGCTATAAGTTAAATTATAAATATCTGCAAGAGTTTTTATTTTGTTTCTTTCAAGCAGCTGATCTATTACAGCAGAACCAAAACCATCGATATCCATGGCATTTCTGCTCACAAAATGTATAAGATGTCTCCTAAACTGAGCAGGACATTCCGGGTTTATACATCTGTATGCGACTTCTCCTTCGCTTTCTTTAACAATTTCACTACCGCATGATTGACAATTATGTGGAGGCTTAAAAAATCCTTCTCTTTCTTTTTTTACAACTTTTACTATTTTCGGAATAACATCACCCGCGCGTTCTATTAAAACGATATCCCCTTCATTTACATTAAGACGCTCTATTTCTTCAAAATTATGAAGCGTCGCATGCGATATGGTGACTCCTGCAAGAGCAACAGGTTCTAAAATTGCCGATGGCGTTATTATGCCGGTACGTCCAACTTGCACTCGAATTTTATTTAATTGCGTCGTAGCCTGTTTTGCAGGAAATTTAAACGCTATTGCCCACCTCGGGCTTTTATTTGTATATCCAAGTTCATTCTGAAACGGCAAACTATTTACTTTAATTACAAGCCCATCGATTTCATACTGTAGCAAATCTCTTCTGCTCAACATAACGCGCATAAAATCTGATATTTCTTTTAAAGAATGACAAATTTTAAAATCATCCTGCAACACAAAGCCGCATTCTTTACAGAATTGCAAAAACTCTGATTGCTTCTGAAATTGTTTGCCTTCGATTTTACCAAATGAATGCACAAAAAAACTGAGTTTTCTTTCTGCGGTAATATGCGCGTCTTTTTGTCTTAAAGAACCGGAAGCGGCGTTTCTTGGGTTAGCAAACTTCTGTCCGTCTGCTTTAATTATATCTTCATTTAATTTTTCAAAATCCGTTTTGTCTATATAGACTTCGCCACGCAGTTCAAAAAATGCAGGAGGATTGTTTATTTTAAGTTTATGCGGAATACTTTGTATGGCTTTTATATTCTCCGTTATATTTTCACCGATTTCGCCATCGCCACGCGTTGCGCCTATAATTAAAGCGCCGTTCAAATAAGTTAAACTTGCGCTAACTCCATCAATTTTCGGCTCAACAGTAAATTCTACATTTTCATTCTTTAATCTTTTTTCAACTCTTTCATACCATTTTGCAGTTTCTTCCTGCGAATAAGTGTTGTCCAACGAAAGCATCGGCAATGAATGTTTCACCCGCTCAAAAGACGACGATACAACGCCTGATACTTTTTGTGTAGGTGAATTCAGAGACGCAAAAAGAGGATTTTCTAATTCGAGCTGTTCAAGTTCTTTTACAAGACTATCGTATTCACTGTCTGATATTTCGGGACTGTTCTTGTCATAGTAAAGATTGTTGTGACGGGCAAGTTCTTTTCTTAAATAGTTAATGCGGTTTTGGATATTTTCCATAATTATATAGCTTGTATAAACTCAATTTGCGGTGACTATGCTTACTTAAATTTATTTCCAGCCCTTATGACTTTGAGTTTATCCAAAATACCATTAACAAATTTACTTGAGTCTTTTGTAGAATATTTTTTAGAAATTTCCACAGCTTCATTTATTATAACGTTAATTGGAGTATTTGGAGTAGCCATAATCTCATAAATCGCAAGACGAATAATATTTCTATCAACGACCGCCATTCTTTTAAGTTCCCAATTTTTTGCATACTGTTGAATGAGGGCATCTATAGCATCTTTTTTATCACAAACACCTTTAAACAAATTTACGGCAAACTCTCTATAATTCTCAATTTTTGGTAAATTTTCACCAAAAAAATCACACACTGTTTCAACAGGTATCTTGCAACTGTCAGTCGTATAAAGCATTTGTAAAGAACACTCTCTCGATTCTCTTCGAGAACTCATATAATCATAGACCTCATCATCCTTTTCCTGCCCGAAGATTTTACCAAAAATAAAGCATAGATTCAATTTCTAAATTCACTATACTCTAACAATTAATTTGTTGAATCACTGTCAATGGCGATATTATCTATTTAATAAAAAATCTATTATATTTTTTACTTCTATACCATCGTAAGAATTTATAAAAGTCTTATCCGATGTTAGAACTATTTTTCTGTAATTATCGCTTATACTTTGCAATGGAGCAAGCTCTCTCTTTTTTGTTTCTTCCCCCACAATAGTTTCCGCTACTTGATAATATATTTTTTCATTTGGTTTGACAGCGATAAAATCAATCTCTTTATCTTCAGATTTTCCAATAGAAATGAAATACCTTCGTCTGAAAAGTTCCAAAAATACTACATTTTCAAGCATATGCCCTTTATCTATATCTCTGTATCCTAACAGCATATTTCGTATTCCCATGTCCGCCATGTAATATTTTCCAAGCGTTTTTAGATATGTTTTGCCTTTTATATCATAGCGTCTAATAGAATAGGTTATAAAAGCATTTTCCAACGCATTTATATAGTTATCTATAGTTTTGTGCGCCAGATTACCTTTTTTTACACTACTGTTGATCTGTTTTTCGCTTACGAGATAATTTGCAATATTATTCACAGAAGTATTATTGCCTATGTTATCAGCCAAAAATAGAGCTACTCTTTTTAACAAAGCTACATCTAAAATTTTATTGCGTTCTACAACATCTTTCAATATAACAGTACTATAAATTCCGCTTAAAATTTCATTGATTCTTTCTCTGTCAAAACTATATTCAGCAACAATAGGCATCCCGCCATATCGTAGATATAAATCAAACTTATCCTCATCAGAACTATTTCTTTCAAAAGTGTTGAAATCCAGAAACTCAATAAACGATAAAGGGAGCATTTTAATTTCAACATAACGTCCAGACAACAAAGTTGACAGTTCCGACGAAAGCAAGAAAGCATTTGAACCAGTTATGTATATGTCCGCGTTAAAATCAACAAGCATTGAATTGACAGCTTTCTCCCATTTTTCAACTGTTTGAATTTCATCAAGTATTATATATGTTTTAGTCTTTTTATATATTCTGCTTTTTATACAGTTATATAAAGCCTTGTAATCTTTAATATCGTCAAATTCTAAAGATTCAAAATTCATTTGGATTATATTTTTTTCAGAGACACCGCTAGACGATAATTTATCTGCAAATAATTTTAAAAGCGTGGATTTGCCGCATCTGCGTATGCCGGTAATAACTTTAATAACACCTTTATCTTTATGTTTTAATAAATTGTTTAAGTATATATCCCTGTTTTTCATGAAAACATCCTACATAAAAATCAAGAATGTGTCAAGTTTTTAACTTGTATATTAAAAACTAACATATTCTCACAAGTTTTTAACTTGTATATTAAAAACTAACATACTTTCATAAGTTTTTAATGTATAAGTCAACTATGCGGATACGATGTTGTTTAGACCTAATAATTCGCTAATTTTTACATATGTATCAGAAGTTAAAAATTTAATCTCAAGAGGGATCAAAATAGCGCTTAGTTGTAAGATGTTATTTTCAGAATTTGGTGAGATTGTTACCTCTCTTATCAAAAATTGAAGTTTTGATTTGGAAGATGTGAAAAAATAATAAATGAGAAACATCTCAAAATTTTATGAAACTGAAAAAATTATAATAACTTATCTATTTTAACGACAAGTTTATTAAATTCACTGTCTATATTGCTAATCCAATTTGTTGACCAAATACGATAAACTTCCCAACCTTTAGTTTCAAGAGTTTCTTGCCTCTGTGCATCACAAAATGCACGTCTAT
The DNA here is from genome assembly GCA_020328045.1 of Candidatus Endomicrobiellum pyrsonymphae. Taxonomy (GTDB): domain Bacteria; phylum Elusimicrobiota; class Endomicrobiia; order Endomicrobiales; family Endomicrobiaceae; genus Endomicrobiellum; species Endomicrobiellum pyrsonymphae. The sequence continues at coordinate 7,063 of JAIXMY010000022.1, read as the reverse complement.
GACCTTTGTGATACATGGCTCCATCCATTTCTATTCCAAGAACAAAGCATTGTTTATTTTTAGAGTAAATACCAATATCTAAACGAAATCCAACATATTTCCTATGTCGCTGCAAGCTCTCTCTGTCGGGAACTCGCATTAACCAACCGACTTCGCAATATATTTTCACATCTTTATTGAGTCTTGCGCTATAATAAGAACAAAGTTTATCATATAGCTGTTGTGTTAATGGCGAATCTATTCTTAAAGCATTGTCTTTCAATAAGTCATCAACATACTGTTCATTTATTTCATATTTACTTTTTTCTATTATTGTACTCAAAAGTTTAGCGCTTCTTATTCTGTCTTTATCTTCATAAGCATCAGCAATGATTTTATTACAAGTTGACAACCAGTCACTTTTTGGATTTGCCATAAATATTTTAAGAGATTTTCGTTGTCTTGTAATTGACACATTCAACCTTCTATATGCGCCAGCGCTTACTTTAAAAAACCACATTGCCCCTATATTTTTATACTGATTAAGATAAATTATTGAATGATCATTCTCTATACCCTGACAATTTCTTACTGTTGAAATCAATAATTGGTCGCTTGGTAAATTGTTAAATAAATTTTTTGCTGCTAAATAATCTTTAAATTCAAATAAAGTTTTTTTATTTGTGAATAGTAAACAAAAAGATGCTTGATGATTTATTGTAAGTTTATCTTCGATTTCTTTGGCTATAATTTTAAAATTTACTTCGTCATTGTCCCTAAGATTATCTTGTATACTGATAGGAACATCAGGAACATCGTTTTTGAGACCTGATTCGAAAATTGATTGAACTCCGTACTCTTTATAAATCGCATTTATTGAAGGTTCAAACAACATATTACTTTCAGAACGATAGTGTACCTGCAAATAATGTGTCGTTTCAGTTTGTAGCTCTATTGCTAGATCTAAAATACTTTTTTCATTGCTGATATCTTCATCTTCTGAAATGCTTTCAAAACCTACTGTTGCCAATGACGGCGGCGGCATTTGATGAGGGTCGCCTACTATTATGGTTCTTGCTGAACGATATATAGATGGCAAAGCTTGTCCGGGCAATAATTGAGAAGCCTCATCAAAAATTACATAATCAAATAAGTTTTTTTCGGCAAGAACATACTTTGCAACTTCTTTAGGTGTGGCAATAATTATCGGAAATGCAGATATCAATAATTTTGTATTTCTCTGCAATCTTTCTATAGGAGTGTTTCCCGGAATCCAATTAGAATCCGTTTTTATGTTTTTTCTTGCTTGTTCAGTATGTTCACGTATATTTTTCAATCCTTTTAAAAAAATAGTTTTACGCCTATTTTTCAAATCCCTTTTATACTTAACAAAATAATCATATCCTATATTTTGCCGCGTCTCTATATCAGAAGTATTGAACTTTGCTCTAACCAAATCATTTGTTAATTTTTTCAAAAAATCACTATATGTAACGTTATCATTTTCTAAAAATTTATCAACTATCTGTTCATTGCTTTTTCCAAGCTCTTTTTTTATTGTATTAATAACTTTATTTTGAATGATGAATTTATCAAATGCATTTGAATCTTGAAAATTTAAAATATTTTTGATTCTTTCACGCCAATCAATAATACTTTCATCTTTATTGATTTTAAGAAAGTTTTTACAAAAAATTCTATTATTCATCAATAATGGTATAATTTCTAAAACTTTACCTTTGTCTATACCTGAAACATCTGAGTCCACTAATATAGTGTTTGTGATATATTGCAACTCGTTCTTTAAATCTAAATCTTGCAAGTTTAATATTAGTCTTAACTTTTCAATAAAATCCGTTTTATCTTCCTGCGCATATAAATATTTAGCGTATTGTTTTATAATCGGGAACAAAACATTATTATTTCGCGCATTTCTTACATTCATATTTATAAGACTTATTAACTCCGAGTGATGTCCGGCAAGACCTATATTTTCAGCTACAATACTATTATAATTAACAAAATCATTTTTAAGTTTTTTAAAAATTGTGTTAAGTTTATCTATGTTCTTTGTTGTTTGTATTTTATATTTATTTACAATATCATAGATAATTATAATTTTATTAAAGATATCAATTTTATTTTCTGTTGATTTGTTGTTTAGCGGATTGTATGCAGCAGTTTTTCTAGTCCGCTCTTTATCGTAAAATATTAAAACATCTGTCAACTTCCACGTAGTTTCTTTCAATATTGCCAAAATACTTTCAAGCGTAGGCTTGTCATCAACAACAAATGCTTTGATAGAAGTTATTTGACATGTATCTAATATTGCTGGTCTTGAATGGAATATTTTATACAATATGCTTTTCTCATTCCAATTGTTAACAGTCATTAATATCTCTTCTAAATATTTATACGAAACATCTTTATTGATAAAATAAGTTTGATTTATTATTGAGCCTTGTTTAAAAATTTTTGAATCGACAGTTCTGACGCAAATAGATAAAGCGTCTTCAAGGTTAAATTCTTTTAATTCTGTTTTAACAATTTCATCTGTTGCTTCTAACGCCTTGTTTATATCATTGCTGCATTCTTCTGTTTTTTCGCTATCTGTTAACAAAGAAATATCTAACTCTTGCAAAATTTCATTTTCCAACAAATCAATAGATTCAACGCTTTCAACATTTTCTATTTTATCGTAAGCAGCAATAGCTCTTTGGAAGTTTGGAAACAAATCATCTACTATACTTATATTATCTTGTTGAATTTTTTTGATATCAAAATAAGTATTGACAAGCGATATGTTCTTATAAGCTCCTAAAATATCAATTATTGAGCAGTCCTTTAATGCACGACATTTTAATTTTTCATTTGGAATTTTCAAAAAGCAATCAATGATTTTAGAAACTTCGGAATGAACTTGTGGCAAAGCGACATCAGAATTTGTTTTTGATATAAAACGCAAAACATCAGTCGGATGATTATTACTTGAAAATAAATTACAAGTATCATTAAATGAATTTAATTCTGTAAATATCTTTCTTATATTTATTTTTTGCAAATCCATAATAGGAACATAAGGAAAATCATCGACCTTAACGTTCTTCAAATAGTTAAACAACAATTCATCAAATCCTATCTCTTGCGTTTCTTCTACATTTTCATTTAAATCTTTATCCAAATTTGTGTATGACAAATCGTATGGAGGTGCGTCTGGCAATTCGGGTTTTCTTTCATAAAATATCGGGAAATGTTTAGCTGAAATTCTATTATAAGATTCTTTTATAAATTTTTTAGTCCTTTGTTTTGAATTGCCTAGCATTAAAAAAAAGTCCGTTAATGATATATTGCTTGAATCAAACAAATCGCCACTTCTAACATCAAACAAGCTATGTTCAAACTTTTTTACCATCCTGTTAATGACTTCCAAAGCTTCTGTATTTTGGCTTACAAAAAGAATTTTTTTATTTTTTTTTGCTAACTCAAATAATAAGCTTACAATTAAGTGAGACTTTCCTGTTCCAGGAGGACCATAGACTACAGAAACATTATTATTCGTCTCTTTTTCAAGGGATAATAACTGTATCAACACATTAGATTGCGAAGGGTCTAACTGATTTATTGTTATCATTTATTTTTCTTGAAGTATGTCTTTCCAAGCGGGGTCAAGATATTCTGCTTCAAACCCCGTTACAATCGATATAGATGAAAAAGTACAGTCGCATCGTATATCACGTAAGGGAATATTTAGATTGTTTAATGAATGCTGAATATCAACCAATTTTGTATTAAATTCCCTATCCATTGAGATAGCATCTCCGATTTGTCTTGATATCTCTTTTGTCAGTTTATAGGTATCTACCCAAAAGTTAATAAATCCGTTTTTATCAACTTTTATAATTTGTTTTTTTTCATCCATATGTTCACAAGGAAATAAAAAGAGAGGATAATGTCCTGTTTCGCCTCGCTCTGTGATTATAACCTTGCCAACAACAAAATAATGACATCTATCACCAAGAGTTCTGTAATTTACATCTGTTTTTTTTATCATTTGCATTAAATTAAACGATATCAATTTCTTTTTATCTCTATCTTGTACATTTTTCCACAATTGCTCTTTTTGTTTATTTTCAAATCGAAAAAGATTTGAAAAATCTTCATGAATTTTCAAAGGAGAATCAATTTGAGATATATGAATGGCTTTCATTGTTCCATCGTTACTAAAAACAAATCCATCCTCTTGCCTTGATCCTTGTGTTTTCTTCGCAAATATCTTTTTTACCTCATTATTATTTGCTTTATCTATAGAAAGATCCTGGCACTTAGCAAAATTACCATTTGAGGAATTACCTCTATTATTAATTAAATTTTCTCTAAATTTTTTAAAAGTTTCTATATTACTACAAGATAATAAATCATTAAAAGCTGTTGTCATTTTTTATCCATAACTTTGCCATTTTCAAGATAACTTACTGCAAAAGTACCAAAATAAATTTTTAGTTTTTTCATAATCAAAACTCCTGAAAATCTCGCTCGGATTAGATCATATTTTGCCAACTTAGAGTCAAACACATGTAGAATATCACAACATAATTGCGCATTTTAGGAATTTTAAAGTAGTTGCGAATAATGAATAGACCTCATCATCCTTTTCATACCCGAAGATTTTACCAAAAATAAAGCATGGATTCAATTTCATATAAAATCCCGCAACATAATGCGCATTTTAGGAAATTTAAAGATGTTGTTGCTCCCACAGATGTTAGCACAAACTCCTACGGACAAAGAGGATTTTGCCGGTATTTCTGTTGCTGCGTCGCATGTTGTGGGGACCGCCGCTCTATTGTTAAGTTTTAGATACTACGCTTAAATAAAATATTGCTAAATTTAAAGAAAAAGTTGCTTCTTATGCTAGACAAATACAATCTTCCCCAGATAATACTTATGGCAACGGCAGACTTGTTTTAAATACGTATATTATTCCGTATAATCATGTTGGCGTGTTTGTATGTTATCCAAATCCTGTAAGTATAAGTGAAAAAAGTTATATAAAAATAACAAATTCCCACTTCGATGTAACACTGATATACATTACGGTTTATACAGTTGCAGGCGAATTTGTAAAATCTTTTGATGCGAGTGATTTAAAGGAAGACGCTACAGTCAAGAAGAGACTGCTAAAATGTGATTTGCGAAATCAAAGCGGAGATCAAATTGCTCCCGGTGTGTACTTTGTAAGCATCAAAACGCTTCTTGGCAATAATCAAATCTGAAAAATCGCTCTTCAAAGATGAAAATCTTTGTTGTCATGCTGAAAGAGCAAAGCGACTGAAGCATCTAAAGAAATGGATTCTTAGCTTTATTTAGACAAAAGGAATTATTGTAAAATATTTTGAGCGTTTTATTCAAATTTAAATCCTGCATAAAGCGTTATTGTTGAACATTTTGCATCAGTTGTATTTGTACCTTTATTACAAGTCAAGTTGTTTGTGGCATAAACAGCTTCAATTACCAAAACATTTATACTTACGCCAAGTCCTACGCCACAGTACAGTCCTGCATTTGCGGAGATTTTTCCCATATCCTCAAACATAGGAGCACTGACTCCAATTTTTGGCGATAAGAATACATAATTATTGTCGAGTCCAAAACACGGCGTGCGTATTTTTGCCGCCACAAAAAAAGGTAAAAAAGAAATATTGCCAGGCACATCTTTATCTTTAAACTTCCTAGGCAGGTCGTAAGTTGCTCCTCCTCCTAATGCAAAAACATTGTTGAGATATTGAAAGTACTCAAATCCTCCTGAAATACCGAGATTTGTATTATGATTCCTATATAGACTGTGAGGCTGAAAGCCAAGTTTTAAGATAAATTCTCTGTCATATTTTGGTTTTGCCGCACATACAAAAGATGTCATTGTTGAAACTAAAATCAAAACTGTTAATACTTTTTTCATTTTTCCCCCTAAGGCAGTCTGTTGCATCCAATGCGTTTATTGTATAAAATAATGAGTAGTAAAAAAAGTAGTTGTTGCCTCATCGGACGTAGTAATTTCCATTTTTAAAAAAGAGATGGCAGGCGTTAGCCTGATGAGGTATTGTTCCCTAAAGTAGAGTTTTTGAAAAGATATTTTTCATGTGTTTGTCGAAGTTTTCCTCACAATAATTTGACAGGGAGATTACGTGTTTTCTTTGATTTATTCTGCAGCAATTAACGGTATAGAGGCGCATTTAGTAGAGGTTGAAACATACATCTCATCAGGTATGCCTATTTTTTCTATCGTTGGTCTTCCCGACGTGGCTGTAAAAGAGTCTCGTGATAGAGTAGCAGCAGCGCTAAAAAATTCAGGTTTTGATTTTCCATCAAAAAAAATTACGGTAAATCTCGCTCCTGCCGATATAAAAAAAGAAGGCGGAATTTTTGATTTATCTATAGCTTTAGGTATTCTTGCAGCAATCGGGAAAATCAAAAAAGAAAATTTGCAAAGATTTTGCGCTGTGGGAGAGTTGTCTTTAGACGGTAAAATCAGAAAAGTTAAAGGTGTTTTACCCATCTCGTTAAGTTTGCAGAAAAATAAAATAAAAGATTTTATAGTGCCTTTTCCAAATAGACAGGAAGCTGCCGTTACGGGAAAGGCAAATGTTTTTCCTTTCAAAACTCTTATTGAAATTGTCAAATTTATTAACGGCGAAGTTGAGTGCGAGCCTTATTTGTATAATGAAAAAGAATTAAGCGCACTTGCTGAAGCGGAGTATGATTTTGCCGATGTTAAAGGTCAGAAAAATGCAAAAAGAGCTTCTGAAATTGCGGCTGCGGGAAGCCACAATATAATAATGTCAGGTCCTCCGGGATCCGGAAAAACTATGATAGCAAAACGTATTCCCGGAATACTGCCACCGATGACTTTTGACGAGGCTATTGAAACGACAAAAATATGGTCTGCAGCTGGGCATGTCTTTAGTGGAGGTTTAATAGGGCGGCGTACTTTTAGAAGTCTTCATCATACTACTTCTTCTGTGGCTTTGGCAGGCGGCGGGACTTATCCTAAGCCGGGCGAAGTCAGCCTTGCTCATAATGCTCATAA
>JAIXMY010000021.1 GCA_020328045.1 Candidatus Endomicrobiellum pyrsonymphae | reverse complement strand
TTGTATTTCCTGATGTTGAACCCTTACCGCAAATTACGCATTTGTAAGACATTTTTTACACACCTCCGATAAACCCTAACACTCAGAGATTGTACATTATTTTACGCTTTAGATTCAACTGTGTGTAGAATATCCACAAGTTCAAGTTGCTAATGCAACACCTACAGCAGCTTTCGCAAGCGCATAAAATTTGTTGTAATATTGCATTTTGCGTCTTGCATAATTTATGCCAAAGGTAAAGATTTGACTTAAACCCAACCTTTGTTGTTAACTTCATTACACCGACTTTCAAAATGTGCAATATGTGTTTGAGATTTTTCATTGTGATTTATTTTGTATAATAACTGCATGTTAAGTTTAGACACTGAAATACAATACTTAAAGGGTATAGGTCCTAGACGTTCTCAGTTGTTTGCAAAACTTGGAATAAAAATCGTTGAGGATTTTCTTACCTTTTTTCCTGCTCAATATCAAGACAGAACAAAAATTACTTCCATAAGAGATATTTATAAAAAATTACAAGGTTGTATATTTGTAAAAGTCGGCAAATCTTGTGAAAGGCAGCTTTCGCAAGGATTATCTGTTTTAGATATAGAAATATTTGACAATACCTCTATGATGACGTATGCTCGTTTCTTTAGAAAGAACAATCTGTACTCTAACATAGATGTCTTTGCTACTATACGAAAGGCTTTTGAAGTTGGCAAATTTGCTTATATTTACGGGGATGTAAAGTTAGAACGCAGCGGAAGATTTATATCTGTAAATGATTATGAAATAGTTCAAAATAAAGTCGATAAGCCTTTGTTGTTTAACAAAATTATACCGGTGTATTCTGCAACAGAAGGTTTAAATCAGAAGTTTATAAGGGAAACAGTGAAAACGATTGTAGAATCTTCTTGCATGTTGTACCCGGATATATCGAATTTAATACCACGTTTTCACAATATTCCAGCATTGCAATCTTCAATAGCAATCCAAAAAATTCATTATCCTAATACTTTGGAAGATGCAGAAAATGCAAGAAGATCTTTTGCCTTGCAGGAATTTTTTGTTTTAGAATGCGCTCTTTCATTGTCTAGAAATAATTTAACAAAAAATCCTAAGATACAAAAATACGAAATACGGAGAACCCTGCTTCCGACTTTTAAAAATAACTTAAAATTTGAATTTACAAGAGATCAGAAAAAAGCGATAAACGATATCTTTGCCGATATGCAAAATATATATCCCATGAACAGAATGCTTATGGGAGACGTAGGTTCGGGCAAAACCGTGGTTGCGTTGAGCGCGGTTTTGCTTGCTGTGGAAAATGGCTATCAAACGATGATTGTTGCTCCGACAGAAATTTTAGCTGAACAGCATTATCTTACAATGTCAAATATGCTTGAAGATTTGGATGTTAAAATTGTTTTAGCTACGTCTTCTACATTAAAGAGAAAAAGCGAAAGGGAAAAGATATTGGCAGGTTTTGCGAAGGGGGATATAAAAATTGCTGTAGGCACGCATGCGTTAATAGAAGATAGAGTAAAATTTAAAAATCTGTCGTTAATAATAGTTGACGAGCAACATAGATTTGGCGTTATGCAGAAGTTTGCGGCATTGGATAAAGCTAAATCTCCGGATATTTTGATGATGACGGCAACACCTATCCCCAGAGCCCTTGCAATGACTGTTTATGGTGAGATGGATATGACTACAATAACACAGTTGCCTCCCGGGAGGACACCTGTAAAAACTTATTCTTCAAATGAACAGGTTGCTTATACAGATACAATAAAGGAGTTAAAAAACGGTAATCAAGCGTACGTTGTGTATCCCCTTATAGACGAATCCGATAAGCTTGCTTTGAAGTCTGCTGTTGATGAGTCTGAAAAATTGTCGCAGACATGGTTTAAAGATTTTAAAGTCGGACTTTTGCACGGCAAAATGCAGCCTTCCGAAAAAAATAAAATAATGCGAAACTTTAAAAATAAAGAATTTAATGTTTTGATAGCTACAACCGTTATAGAAGTAGGCATAGATGTCCCTGACGCCACGATCATGATAATACAGCACGCCGAGAGATTTGGCTTGTCTGCATTACATCAATTAAGAGGAAGAATTGGTAGAAGTTCTAAGCAGTCTTATGTATATTTAATAGGCAGTTTCAACAACGAGACGGCTCAAAAAAGACTTTCAATTATGACATCTACAAGCAACGGTTTTAAAATTGCGGAAGAAGACCTAAAAATGCGAGGTCCTGGTGAATTGATGGGTACAGCGCAACATGGGTTTCCCAAATTTAAAGCTGGTGATTTAATTAAAGATGCCGATATTATTGAATTTACAAAAAACCATGCTTCTGAAATTGTTGGAAACGATCCAAATCTTTCTAAAAATGAAAATATTGTATTAAAGAATCTTATATCAAAATATTTTTCACATAAAACAAACCTCATTAATGTTGGTTGACTATATAATTTCTTTTTAACACTCAGCTTTTCTTACAGTCTTGTGAATTTATAAAACATTTATGGAGTTTATGTAGCCTTGCGCTAAAGTTTTGTTTTTTGGAGTGTTTGGCGCAACTGTGATTATTTGCCAGAAGGCGGTTGATTTTTTTATAAGCTGTTCTTTAATGACAAACTGAATATAATATTTTGTAAACGTTCCTTCAAACAATATTCTTTCGTTGCCTTGTACCTCATTGTTTACTGCTGTAAAATCTAAATCATTATCTTTAAACAATCTATTGCGCCTGCAAGATTTGCTTCAACAGAGTTCTTTACGTAAACAATAGGATATTCAATGTCGTTGTCCTTTGCTATGTAACAATCAACTTCTGACTCAGGATTTTTTAAAGCAGCTCTTGCGACTTGTTCACCTTGTTTCATTTCGGGTGCGCCTTCTCTTTTTTTGATATAATGATCAATGGTCTCACGTGAATATACAAAAAATTAAATAAATGTAAAACAAATATACAATAAAATGAATATACTTAAAAATATAAAAAGACACTATAACATTAGAGGTGGCTATAAGGAGTTTTTAAAAATAGCTATGCCTATGTGCATTTCCATGGGTGTTTCCTCTTTTCAACTTTTTGCGGATAGGATTTTTCTTTCATATTATTCTCAAGCATCTTATGCAGCTTCCATTCCTGCGGGATCTTGTATTGTTGGATTAATTTCACTCTTTTTATATACGCTTGCTTATGTTGACGTATTTGTAGCGCAATATTGTGGTAAAAAAGAATATCGTTCAATAGGACCTGCAGTTTGGCAAAGCGTTTATTTATCTGTTGTAGCGGCTTTTATCATTTTAGTATTTTCTTTGTTTACGGAACAGATATTTACAAACATAGGGCACCCAAATGCTGTAGCTCTTGAAGAAATAAAATATTTTAAAACGTTGTGTTACGGCTCTTTTTTTGCCATTGCTACCCCGGCATTGTCAGGTTTTTATACCGGCAGAAGCAAAACAAGGATAGTTTTATATGTAACAGCATGCAGTGTTATCTCAAATATTATTTTAGATTTTGTTTTGATTTTTGGGAAATTTGGATTCCCAGAAATGGGTATTACAGGGGCGGCGTTAGCAACCAATATATCGTTTGTCGTTACGTTTATAACTTACGTCTTTTTAATTGTAAGCAAAAAGAATAAAAATATTTATAATACAAGACAGTTGCGACCGGACTTTACTTTTATGAAGCGATTATTGAAGTATGGTTTTCCAAACGGCGTAACGGTGTTTTTTGATATTATAGCGTTTGGCATTCTTATGATTATTATTGGAACAATTGGTGTTTCGGAACTTACAGCAAGCAATATAGCTTGTAGCGCATATCATATATTTTTTATGCCTATTGTTGGAGGCAATATAGCAACATCAGTTATTGTTGGTAATTACTTAGGTAGAAATGAAGCTTCTGTCGCGCAAACAGGTGTAAGATCGGCTTTTCAAATTGTCTATTCGTATGTTGCAATTTTAGTGTTTGTCATTATGTTACTTCCAAATTTACTGATTGCGCCATTCTCATTTGGCGCACAAGCGGCCTCAATAGATACAGTCGGGCATATGGCTGTAAATATTTTGAGATTGTTTGTAGTATATTTGATATTTGACCCAGCTTATAATGTTTTTTCCAGCGCAATCAAGGGAGCTGGAGATACGGCATTTGTTGCAAAAAGAATTATATTTGCTTCGATATTTCTTATGATGATACCTACATATTTAATTGTTGTAGTTTTTAAACTAGGCGTATATGCTGCATGGATATTTGCGTGGGTTTACAGTATTTTTCTTGCGAGTAGTTGTTATTTGAGATATAAATCAAATAAATGGAAAAGGATGCGTGTTGTAGAAATGGACGTTATTGACGGGTAAAGAGAGACATAATTAAAATTACTGATTTAACTGAATGCAGAGTGAATGTAATATAAAATGAATATACTTAGAAATATAAAAAGACAATATGACACTGTGGGTGGTTATAAAGAGTTTTTAGGAATAGCCATTCCTCTCATTTTTTCTACTGGAATTGGAGCTGTCCAACTTTTTACCGATAGAACTTTCCTTTCTTGGTATTCTCAAGAATCTTTTGCGGCATCGACACCTGCAGGTACCGTAACATGGGCGATTATGTGTTTCTTTTTTGGAACGCTTTCCTATATAAACGTTTTTGTTGCCCAGTACTACGGCAAAAAAGAGTACCGCTCCATAGGTCCGGCGATTTGGCAAAGCATTTATTTGGCATTTGTAGCAGGTTTAATAGTTTTGCTTATTTCGTTTTTTTCTAAAGCCATTTTTATGAATGTGGGTCATCCTCATCTTGTCGCGTGTGAGGAAGTCAATTTTTTCAGAGTATTGTGTTATGGTGCTTTCCCGTGTGTTGCCGAAGGGGCGTTTGCTGGTTTCTATTCAGGAAGGAGAAAAACTAGAGTAGTTTTTCTAGCTAGCCTTTGTGGCGTTGTCTTGAATGTTGTTTTGGATTTTTGTTTAATTTTTGGGAAATTTGGTTTTCCCGAAATGGGTATCTCGGGAGCGGCCTTGGCCACAGATATATCTTTAACTGTTGTCTGTATAATTTATGTTTTATTGATTACGTCTAAAAAGAACAATGCTATTTATAATACAAGATGTTTTAATCCGGACTTTTCTTTTATGAGAAGATTGTTGCGTTATGGTATGCCAAGTGGCGCAGACTTTTTCTTTGATACGGCAGGTTTTGGTATTTTTATGATTATTATCGGAAATCTCAATAGGACCGAACTTGCTGCCAGTAACATAATTTCAACCGTTAACCACGTGTTTATTATGCCTATCGTTGGTTGTGGAATTGCCACATCAATAATGGTTGGTAACTACTTGGGCAAAAATAAAGCTTCACTTGCGCAGGTAAGCGTGAGATCTTCGGTGCATATTGTATATACATACATTGCGTTTGTTATCGCTATTTTGGTGTTTTTTCCAAATCAGCTAATTTATCCGTTTTCAGGCGGATCGCAAGTTGATTTAATGGAGTATATAAAACCAATGGTCGCAAATCTTCTAATAATTTTAGCAATATACATTGTGTTTGATGCGGGAAATATAATTTTTGCATCAGCGCTTAAGGGAGCAGGCGATACCATGTTTGTTATGAAAAGACTTTTGCTTTTTTCTATAAGTTTTGTAGTGTTGCCGACATATATTAATGTTGTGCTTCTTAAGCAAGGAGTATATGTGGCTTGGGGATTTTTACTGCTCTCTGTTATTGCTTTAGCCGGAAGTTTTTATTTTAGATATAAATCCAATAAATGGAAAAAAATGCGTGTCATAGAGATGGATATTTTTGATAATTGAAAATACAAGAGAATTATGATTAAAATTGCCGGTTTAAATAAATCGTTTGGTAGCAGAGTGTTATTTGATAATCTCAACTTAAACATAAATGCAAAAGAAAGAGTTGGGCTTATAGGAAGGAATGGTCACGGTAAAACGACATTGTTTAAAATTATTTTAAACAAAATGGATCATGATTCCGGTTCCATAAGTATACCTAAAAATTATAAATTTGCGTATTTAGAACAGCATATTAATTTTATAAAAAACACTGCTATTGGCGAAGTATGTCTTGCTTTGCCTGAAGATGAAAAAGATGAAACGTGGAAAGCTGAGAAAATTCTTGCAGGGCTTGGTTTTTCATCAAGCGATATGCTGAAAAATCCTATGGATTTTTCAGGTGGATATAAGGTACGCATTAATCTTGCAAAAATGTTGTTGTCCAACGCAGATATGCTAATGCTTGACGAACCTAACAACTATCTTGATATTGTTGCTATAAGATGGCTTAGCAATTTTTTAAGGTCGTGGAAGGGCGAGCTTATGCTTATAACCCATGACAGAAATTTTATGGACAGCGTTATAACACACTGCGCTATAATACACAGAACAAAAGCAAGAAAAATTGAAGGCAATACACAAAAACTTTATGACCAGATAGAAAAAGAAGAAGAAATATACGAAAAAACAAGACTAAATGTTGAAAAGAAAAAGAAGCAGACTGAGCTGTTTATAAGACGATTTAGAGCAAAAGCCCGTCTTGCAGGAATGGTTCAGTCGCGTATTAAATCTTTAGAAAAACAAGAAAATCTTGCGCAATTAACGCAAATAGAAAATCTAGATTTCTCTTTTTCAAGTTTAACTTTTAATGCCGCAAAAATGCTTAGCGCGCATAATTTGACTTTCGGTTATCAAGAAGACAACCCTTTAATAAACAAATTGAGTTTTGATATTTTAAAAAAAGATAGAATTTGTGTTATAGGTAAAAATGGCAAAGGGAAATCTACACTTTTAAAATTGATTGCAGATAGATTGTCACCGTGTGATGGCGTTATAAAAAAGCATCCAGATTTGAAAACTGCATATTTTGCGCAGTCTGACAGCGCAAATTTAAAACCTCAAAAAACAGTTTATGAAGAAATACTTGCTACAGATAATAAATGCCTGCCTCAAAGGGCAAGAAATATAGCTGGTTCTGTTATGTTCAGCGGCGACGATGCTTTAAAAAAGATTGAGGTTCTAAGTGGCGGCGAAAAAAGCAGAGTTTTACTCGGTAAAATTTTAGCAAGTCCGTGTCATCTTTTGTTGCTTGATGAGCCGACGAATCATTTGGATATAGAATCTTGTGAAAGTTTAATAGATGCGATTGATGAGTTTCAAGGTTCAGTTATCATGGTTACGCATAATGAAAAGATTTTACATAGTGTTGCGACAAAGCTTATAATTTTCGATAGAGATCAAGTTTCAGTTTTTGACGGAACGTATCAAGATTTCCTTGATAAGCGCGGTTGGGAAGGTGAGGGTTCGAAATTAAAAGCTAGAATTTCTCAGAAAATACCTAAAAATAAAGATGAAATAAAGAAAGTACGCGCAGAAATAATACAAGAAAAATCAAGAATCTTAAAGCCGTTAGAAGAAAAAATGAAAATTATTGAAACAACCATATCAGTCAAAGAAAAAGAATTTAATTCAAATAATGAGCGACTTGTTATTGCTTCTGTCAAAGGCGACACTGATTTTCTGTCGGAAGGAGCTAAACTTAATAAGGTTCTTAAATCTGAAATAGAGAATTTATACACAGAGCTTGCTTCCAGCGTTGATAAGCTGGAACGAGAAACAGAACATTTTCAAAAATTACTAAAAAATTTGAATTAGTATGTCAAATCATTGGCAGGAAATTTTGATACTTTTGTTTTGTCTGACAAAAGTATAGAAAGAGACAATAACTGAAAAATATGATTAAACATGGAAATTAATCGGAATGATTGAGGGTGAATGAGATGAAGGTTTTTTCAAAGATCAAAGAACAGTTTTTAGGCAACATAAGCCATGAGGCTTTCGAAAGAATGAAGCGTTTGTGGGTTCATTATGTTTTATCTCAACGGAAGTTCTTGGCTCTTTCTATGATTTTTATGGGACTGTATGCGGTGTTAAATGCTTGGTCCATCAGTTTGCTCAAGCCTGTTTTTGACGAAGTATTTTTAGAGAAGAATAAAGATATTCTTTATGTAATTGCAGGTCAAGTTATTGTTGCGTTTGGCACAAAAGGATTTGCCCAATATATGCAGGCTGTTAGCATGACAATATTGGGAGCAAATTTTACAAGAAAATTACAGGGTGATTTGTATGATAGATTTATCGCTCAGGATGTGGAGTTTTTCCATAGAAACAATTCAGGGAATCTTCTTGTATATTTTACGGGCGATTTAAACACAATAAGAGACGTTACAATCAACACTGTTACGACCCTCGTTAGAGACGCATGTTCTGTGGTTTTTTTAGTTGCTCTTATGTTTTGGAAAAGTTTTGATATGGCTGCGACTATGTTTATACTTTTTCCTGTAGCCTTCTATCCAATAGTTTACTTTGGGAAAAAAATAAAAAAAATTTTTCACAGTCAACAGAATTCGTTCGGAAATTTGTATGGCATCCTTGCTCAATCGTTCCAAGGAATTAAAATCGTAAAATCTTATAGCATGGAAAATATTGAATCAACTAAAGTAAGAGGTAGCGCTGACGCGATAGCGAACATTGCAGTAAAGATGGCAAAGAATAACAATATCTTAAGTCCGTTAATGGAATTTTTGGGCGGTTTTGCTACTGCTTGTACTCTTGTATACGGCGGTAGCAGAATAATGCGCGGAAGTCTTACTACTGGAGATTTTGTAGTGTTTTTGATTGCTATAGTTGCTGCATATCAGCCTATGAAGTCTTTGGCAAATTTAAATTCGCGCTTGCAGATGGGTATTCTTTCGATAGATCGCGTGTTTGCTATTATGGATCAAATGCCTAAAATAATTGATAAGCCCGATGCAAAAGTATTTAAGGCAAGAAAGGGTATTATAAAAGTTGATAACATTAAGTTTAGCTATGTGTCGAATGTTGAAATTCTCCATGGCATTAATTTAGAAGTAGAAGAAGGCGAAAAAGTTGCGATAGTTGGCGCTGCCGGGTCAGGAAAATCCACTTTAATAAACCTGATATTGAGATTTTATGATGTCAAAGAAGGAAGTATAAAAATAGATGGTGAAGATATCAGAGATATTACAATAAAATCTTTAAGAGATAACATTGCTTTTGTATCGCAGGATGTTGTACTTTTTGACGATACTATTAGGAAAAATATTTTGATGGGTAAGTCCAATGCGACGGACGAAGAGGTTGTAGAAGCTGCAAAAAATGCCGCAGCGCATAATTTTATTATGACACAGAAACATGGGTACAATACCATTGTTGGCGAAAGAGGTGGTAATTTATCCGGTGGGCAAAAGCAAATGATTTCCATCGCAAGAGCTATGTTAAAAAATGCTCCGATACTTTTGCTGGACGAAGCTACAAGTTCGCTTGATTCAAAGTCTGAGAGAATGGTTCAAGAAGGTCTCGAGAGATTGATGCAAGACAGAACTTCAATAGTGATAGCTCATCGTTTATCCACAATCATTAATGCCGACAAAATATATGTGTTTGAATCTGGAAATATTGTGGAATCAGGAACGCATAAAGAACTTCTAGCGTTAAACGGTTATTACACAAGTCTCTATAAACTTCAGTTTATGCAGGATTGATAATTTTATCATGTATAATTTCGCGTTTGGCTCGAGATATGTTTCTTTGATTTATGTTGTTATTATCAACAATCCAAGAACATAAGAGTTTTTAATGTGAAGAAAGCATTGATATTGTTGGTTATGTTATTTGCGTCTGCCGTAGCGGTGTTTGCTGAGGTTCCAAATGAAATAAGATACAATGAAGGGTTAATATCATGTGGGAATCGCATGAACGGGACGTTATCGTTTAATTTTAAGATATTGGTTATTCTGACTGTCTCTATATAACAGCATCTCCTGACAATGATAGCGAAGGACATCATGAAGGAAGAGGATCTCAAATAAATTTTGATGCTTCAAGAGGTAGTGGTGTTTCTACGGCAAACGAAAACAGACCTGTCAATTATGCGGTAAGTTATTGTATTAAATATTAACATGTATTGTTTATGTAGAACTGAAAAATATAAGCGTAAAATGTATTTTCAAAATACTCGGAGTGAAAATGATATACAAATATCCACAATTAGAAAATGATGACGTATTTAACAAGAATCAAATTAAAATTCGTGAAATTATTGTTGAGCAAAATAAATCTAGGGAGAGTGTAAAACTAAGAAACAGAGCTCTAAAAAAATTAGAACATTTTACTAAGTCTGTGTTTCGAAGTTTCTTTAAGTTAGTTGCTGTTTTTTTGTTGAGGAAAAACGTTACTTATGTAGCTTTTACCATCAATGGCGGGCTTGGTGATATGATAAGAGAGAGAAGTGTTGTGACAGAAATTACAAAGATGTTTCCAAAAGTTGTTATTGATATTTATAATAAAAAAGCATATTCTGTTTTGAGAGATATAAAAAACATAAGATTTTTCATAGATGTAGATTTGATTGTTTTGACAAAAAAACGATACGACATCGTATTTACTCTACCTCTTAGTTACCAAGCTAAAGTTCAAAATCTTGTACATGTTAAGTATGATAGCTACAAGTTGGAAGTTAATAGAGTTTTAAAAAATCTTGGCGACTATAATAAATGCTTTACTCTAAACAGTAAAGTTAAACTACATTATGTTAGTATGCAAAAAGCTAAAGCAGGTGTTGATAATGTAAAAGATGTTTCTCTGAGTATTTATCATAAAAAAATGAATTTAGAAAAGTTTGGTATTACAAAAAATATAAAATATATAACTTTCCAGTATGGTTTTGGTGGAAGAGGAAACAATGACGATCCTAAATGTTGGAGAGTTGAGTATTGGGAGAAGTTGTTACACATATTGAAAGGCAAGCTGAAAAATACGAAAATTATTCAAGTTGGTATTTCAGACTATCATTTTCAAGAAGTTGATATAAATGCTGCAAAAAAGACATCTTTAAATGAACTTTGTAATATTTTAAAAAGTTCATTGTTGCATATTGACATTGATGGGGCTTGTACACATATTGCAAAAGCTGTTGGTACTAAGTCTGTAGTGATATTTGGTCCAACAGATGCCCAATATATAGGGTATCAAGAAAATATTAATATTACGTCTTCTTTGTGTAGGAGTTGTTACTGTATAACTGATAATGACTACTGGGGAAAATGTTTGCTAGGGTATGATAAATCTTTATGCATGGATTCTATTGCCCCTGAATTTGTGGCAGAAAAAGCAGTGGAATACTTAAAATCTCTGGAGTAATTATTTGTATATCGAAGGCGAGTATCGAAGGCGGAGTGATTGTTGAAAGGCTTTGATTTTTATATAATGCCAAACAGGTGAATCCTAACCTAAACAGGATCGTTTCTGTGTGGCAGATATGTGCGACAGGGTTGTTTTTAAGTGTCCTAGGGAAGTGATTTATCTAAAAATAGATATAGATTTTTCCAAAAAAACAATAAGGTCTCCTTGTTCGAGTATTTTATCATATCATAGGAACGAATTTTCCCCAAAATGGAGTTGTGTTAAAAATGACTTAACAGTCTGACAGTTTTATGCGTTAGGGAGTGTCTAAGCGTACATTGATATTTCGCTCTGTTCTTTTTAAGGATGGTGTGTATGTTTGGGTAGCAATGGTAAGTTGAAATACTATATGATTTTATAAATGAGAAAATGAAGAAATAAATGATTGTAATTCCGTCAATTTATATAAGAGAGGTTAAAACAGGGTAGAATTGATACGGAGGCGATTTATTCAACAGATCCTGTGTTTATTGCAAAACTTTGGAAAGCAAAAGGCGCGTAACGCATACATGTTGTTGATTTGGACGGCGCTTTCAGCGGGACAAGTACTAATAAAGAAATTATCAAAAACATTTGCGATTCAGTGGATATTTCTGTTGAAGTCGGCGGTGGAATAAGAAATACGGATAAAATCAAAGAAACGTTTGATTTGGGCGTTGCGTTTGTGGTTTTAGGTACTGTATAAAGTTAGTTGATCATTGACGCTACAAATTATATAGGGGCTGATTTTTTAGAGTTCATTTTATTAAAGAGCCTTTAAAAAAAGGATTTAAAAATGCAAAAATTTAAAATAATAGCAAGAGAGACTCTAAAAGTAGAGGCTCAGGCCGTAAAAGAACAAATAAAACATCTAGATTCAAATTTTGATAAAGCTGTTTCTTTGATGAAAAATTGTAAAGGTCATGTTGTTGTTATGGGACTTGGAAAATCAGGTCTTATAGGTAGAAAAATTTCCGCAACAATGTCTTCTGTAGGTATTCCGTCTATGTTCTTGCATCCAGCCGAAGGTTTGCACGGCGATTTAGGAATGCTTATAAAAGATGATGTTATAATAATGCTTTCTTATTCCGGTGAAACGGAAGAAATAAAAAAAGTTCTTCCTGTTTTAAGCAAAATGAAAATTAAAGTTATAGTAATGACGGGCAAAACTAAAGCGCAAGTATGGCAAAATAGTGAGGCTATTATTAATTGTAGTATAGAAAAAGAAGCTTGCCCGTATAATCTTGCGCCTACTTCGTCAACTACTGCGATGCTTGCAATGGGCGATGCTTTGGCTCTTACAGTTTCACATTTAAAAGGTTTTAAGAAAGAGCATTTAGCGATACTCCACCCTTTAGGAGCGATAGGCAAAAAACTTACAATGCAGGTAAATGATTTAATGAGAAAAGGCAGACAAAATCCTGTTGTAAAGCAAACCGCGACAGTAGGATCCGCGCTTCTTGTTATGACAGGTACAAGGGTTGGTGCTACGAGCGTTGTTGATGCAAGAGGTAAAATAATAGGCTTTTTTACAGATGGTGATTTACGCAGGCATCTTCAACGTGATGAGAAGATATTAAAAAAGAAGATAACAAATGTCATGACAAAAAATCCCATGGTTATAACTCCTGAAATGATGGCTGTTGAGGCAGCTGAAATTTTAAAAAAGTATAAGATAGACAATATTCCTGTTGTAGGGAAGAATAAAAAACCTTTAGGTATTTTGGATCAGGGCGATTTGTTAGCTGAAGGTATTTTGTAAGTATTAAATTGGCAGTATAAAGCGTGATACAGTCCGGAGGAAAAATAAATTTTTGCCTCGCCCGTAACAACAGCATCATTTGCTTCAGTATCTTTTATTTTCCTGGATATGCCGATAAAATAAAAGATACTGAAGCAAATGATGCTGTTGTTACGGGCGAGGCAAAAATTAGAGGGTATGATGTTGTTATTGCCGCTATGGATTTTTCGTTTATGGGCGGAAGTATGGGATCTGTAGTTGGCGAGAAAATAGTGCGGGCTGTGGAAAGAGCTTTGAAGAAAAAATGCTCTGTAATTATCATTTCTGCTTCTGGAGGAGCGAGAATGCAGGAGGGCATAGTGTCTCTTATGCAGATGGGCAAGACTAGCGCAGCTCTTGCAAAGCTTGCCGGTAACGGACTTGCATATATTTCTGTTTTGACGGATCCCACAACGGGCGGCGTTGCTGCAAGTTATGCAATGCTTGGCGATGTAAATATAGTAGAACCTAAAGCTTTAATAGGTTTTGCGGGTCCTAGAGTCATTGAAGAAACAATCAGGCAGCAGCTTCCTGAAGGATTTCAACTTGCAGAATTTTTGAAAAAACATGGTATGGTTGATATTGTTGTCGAAAGAAAAGATATGAGTGATGTACTTGCCAAATTTTTAAAATTTTTCTCTAAAAATGATATTTTTTGAAAGCCTAAAAGAATATAAAAATATGACTCCAGGTCTTTCAAGAATAAAGAAATTTTTTGAAAGCATGGGAAACCCGCATGATACAATAAAAGTGATACATATAGCGGGTACTAACGGGAAGGGATCAACAGCAGCTTTCATATCTGAAATTTTAAAAGCAGGCGGATATAAAACTGCGTTGTATACTTCTCCTCATTTGATTGATGTTAAAGAAAGAATTAAAATTAGCGGTGAGAACATACCCTCTAAAGTTTTTTCTAATTTGTCGCATGAGTATTTAGATAAAGCTGTAAAATGTGGACTTTCTTGTTTCGAATATTTAACAGCGATAGCTTTTATATATTTTGTAGAGCAGAAAGTTGATGTTGCCATAATCGAGACGGGTCTTGGCGGGCGGTTTGACGCAACTAATATTATAAAAAATCCACTAGTTTGTGTTATAACTTCTATTGCAAAAGAACATCAAGAAATATTAGGCAATACAATTGAGAGAATAGCCTTTGAAAAAGTGGGAATAATCAAAAAAAGCGCTTATGTTGTTTGTGGAGGATTGCCAAAAGCAGCCATTGCTGTTGTGAAAAATAAAGTAAAAACTTCGTATTTGTATGGAAAGGATTTTAAAGCTTTAATTAATAAATCGTCCATACTTGGACAAAATTTTGATTACACAAGCGAAAATATAAAATTAAAAAATATAGAAATAAATCTTTTAGGCGAACATCAGGTCGCGAATGCGTCTGTTGCCGTTTGCGTTGTGGATCTTCTAAGTAAAAAAGAGTACGCTTTAGATGAAACCAATATAAGGATGGGATTAAGAAATACTGTTTGGTCGGGACGTTTCGATGTTAGAAAAGTTAATTTTGGCGATGAAAGTTTTGAAATTATTATAGATGGCGCGCACAATGTTCAAGGTTTTAATGCGTTTCTTAAAACGTTTAAACAGTTAGGCTTTTCAAAGAAGAAAAGGACTTTTATTTTTGCTGTAATGAAAGAAAAAAAATATAAAGTTATAGTAGAAAAAATATCACCTTTTGCTAAAAAAATAATATTGCCAAAAATACATAATGATAGAGCTGCGAGTCCAGATGTTTTAAAAACAGAGTTTTCAAAGTATATTATTAAAAATAAAATTTACTCTGTGGATTCAGTAAAAAGCGCGTTAAGTATGATAAATACCGGAGAAACAGCGATAGTAATAGGTTCTCTTTATCTTGCGGGGGAAGTTTTAACGATTATACGGTAAGCCATAATAGCATACCGTATATTATTGATGCATATCAATATATAGTCGTTTGGCTATAGTAAAAACCAAAGAGTTTGAAAATGTCTGCGGATTTATATTTAGGTGTTGTGTGATATGGGTGGCACGTACATAAGGGTTGCTGTTGTTAATTCTAAAGGTGTTATAGACGAAGAGACTGTGATGGATATTGGTATAGCTGCAATGCCTTTAACTGTTATGAAATCTCTAGTTGCGGTGGGCATCTAAACTTAAGAATTATTTTAAGACAAAAAGCATAGGCGTCGGAATAGCCGGTGATATTGACTTTAATACAGGACTCGTTTGGTATTTGCCAATTTTTAATAAGGTTCTTTGTAGGTGAGCGAGCGGAACCGCCGTAATTGATGAGCTTACTGGTAAAAATTATTCCTTAATAACACCTCGAAAATTGAGATAAGAGCATTTAAAACGGCTGTAAAGCTTGTAAGATTAATAATATAACTTGGAGTTGTTGAAGCGGCTATGCTGCCTAAACAATAGTATCAATGAGGAAATCAATAGAAATTTTTATTATTTTTATACTTGCGTTTTTTATAACCTCAAACGTATTTGCTGGTGAGATGGATGTTGCCGCGGATAGTTTAGAGTATGTTGAAAATTGCGGAAGAATTAATGCAAAAGGTAATGTTGTCTTAAATTGGGAAGATAAAAAAGTATATGCCGATTACGTTGAGTTGGCTAGCGATAAAAAAATTATGAACGCATGCGGTAATGTCAAAGTTGAAGAAAACGGCAGTACAGTGTACGCAGACAGCGTTTCGTATAATTATGATGATGAAACGGGCGATATAAAAGAAACTTTTACGCGTTCTTCTACGGTGTTTATGCGCGCAAAATCTATGAAAAGGCAAGGCAAGGATACATTTGAGATGAAAAATGTCAAACTTTCGACATGCGATTGCGATGATCCTCATACTTGCTTCAGATCAAAATACGGCAAACTTGTACTAAACAAAAGAGTTACTATTTATAACGCTGTTCTATATGCCGGCAAAATTCCGATATTTTATCTTCCTGTTGTTACAAAGTCGCTTGAGCCCGACAAGGGATTTGGCTTAAATTTAGAACTTAAAGTTGAACCTGGCTACACATGGTCCGGAGGACTGTCTTTAAAAAACATTGTTTTGTTTTCTTTTGGCAAGACTGTTGACGGTGACATCAAGTATGATTATTTAGGCAGACGAGGTGAGGGATATGGTGGAAAAATTGGGTTATCAACAAATAAAATCAACGCAAGCGTTTATGGATATTGGAATGATGACTTGATAGCCAAAAAAAAGAAATGGATATTAATACCAGTGTGTTTCTATAGATTGAATGATTTGTGGACTATAAGGGCATTCGGAGATTTTCAGGATGCTAATGGTTTGCATGACAATTTTTCTGCTGATGGACTCAGACCTTTGTCTCTTAATTCTAAGATCAAGCATTCAAGGTGTAATGGATCTGTAGTAATGCAGGGAAGCAGAGCAAATTTAACGATATTCTCCGAACATGTCTCAAATAATGACAAAAGGTATGGTCATGAAACAGAATCCGAAGAGCTTCCATGTATTCGATGGAACCTTTGGCCAAGAAAAACTTTTATGGACATATATCATCATCCGCGTTTTGAGTTCCGTAATCATTATGCGCAACATAGTAGAGAGAATTATTTTTACAGGAGGACAGTCAAACTTGGTTATGTTTTAACTAAAAATTATATATTACGCAAAGGACTTACGCTAAACCCAACTTTAGTCGTGACTGAAAACTGGTATGATTGGGATAAGAATCATAAAAATAAAGAAAAGTTTTTTACGCAATACTATGGCGCGTCAAATTTAAGATTTAGAGCTACTAATTGGATGTATTGGAATGTCAATTATGCGTATCAGAGAAGAACTAAGCCCAATTGTTTATTGAATATTGATTATCCTGCAGACGATTATGGCATAGAATCTAACGATGTCACTTTAAGAAATATTATGTATCTTGGAGAAAATATCACAGTCGAAAATAAAATCAAATATAATATGTTGCGTAGTAGATCAAAACCGAACCCACAGTACTTGCCTCTTACCACGGAATTGACATGGATCCCTAAGGATTTTATCACAGTGATAGCAAAAGAATCGCAACTTATGAGACCGTTTAAATTGGGTTCTTTTCTTTTGGATTTAAAAGTTGGAGAGCTAAAAAAGGCGTTTGTCAACTTCATAACTATTTATCAAAATTATGATGATGATACTGGTAAGACTTACAAAAATGATGAGATAAAAAATGTTTTTGGTTTTGGCGTTTGGCTTACTCCAAAGTGGAGGTTGGATTATAACATAAGAACTACATTGCCAGTAAATTTTTCTGGTATGCGCTTGAATGATCATGAGATTAGACTTTATAGAGATTCGCATTGTTGGCATCTTGGCATAGCATGGAAAATTATAAATTCCGCAAAACCAGATCAAGACATTTCCTTTAAATTTGGGTTGAAAACAAACATGCCGTTTAGCGGCAAATCTCAAAATAATTTTGGTTACTATGATCCGTCATACGATGATCCGTCAATATTCTATCCTTGGGAAGATAAAGATCCTACAGGAACTCTATAGTCAAATCGCTTTAAGTTGCGCCAGCGACGTCCTTGCGAGGAATGAAATGACGAAGCAATACGGCATCGTTGTTGTCTAGATTGCCACAACTTGCAAACGGCGCAAGCCTCGCAACGACGATGCGACATCAAAACTTAGCAGAACAACCTAAAGCGATTTGACTATAATGGAGAGATGTCCGAGTTGGTTGAAGGAATTAGTCTCGAAAACTAATATACGGGAAACCGTATCGAGGGTTCGAATCCCTCTCTCTCCGTTTGTTATTTTTTAACAGCGTCGGTAAATAGTAAAAATAAAATATCTTTCTATAAATGAATGGTTAAATGAATGGTCGATGTAAATCATTTCTGTAAAAAATCAAGCGACTTCCTTTACCGTTACAAACTTATCGCAAGGCAGAAAAACATAATTGACTATTTACCGTTTTTCAATATGACGATTTCATTTTGACGAATTCAAGTTACTACTGCGACAGTATTGGCGGAAAGTATCGGGTTAGTATTGTAGAAGTTTTCATATTTTCTTGTAAATTAGAAGGTTTGATATAATACGAATATGGGCAGACATATTCAGTGTCTATTAAACTCTTAGAAGGTTTAAACTGATATAATTGAATTGATATAATAGCTGAGGTTACGTTTGCGGGCAGGGAGG
>JAIXMY010000088.1 GCA_020328045.1 Candidatus Endomicrobiellum pyrsonymphae | reverse complement strand
CATTGAACGCATTGCCGTAAAAGCTTCGTGTCCCGGAGTGTCTAAAAATGAAATAAACTGCCCGCTTGAAGTTTTGACTTTGTACGCGCCTATATGTTGAGTAATTCCACCATGCTCGCCTGCAATAACATTACTGCTTCTTATAGAATCTAGAAGAGACGTCTTGCCATGATCAACATGCCCCATAATAGTAACTACAGGAGGGCGCTGCTTTAATTTTGTAGGATCTTCCTCCTTAATAGAACCTATTTTCTCTCCAGCATAAATAGAATCCATCTTGGCATCATACCCGAACTCGCCAGCTAAAAGAATAGCCGTATCTGCATCGAGTCTTTGATTGATAGTAGCAAGACTTCCCATTGAAAGAAGTTTTTTTAAAACATCGCAGACACTCAGTCTCATTTTATCGGCAAGCTCTCTTACAGTTACCAACTCGTTAATTAGAATTGTACTTTTAAATTTATTTTCGTTCAATTCTTGTTTAGGTGATCCCGTTTCTATAGCAACTTTTAATTCTTCGGACTTTGCAACAAACTGTCTCTGTTCTGCCAATTTTTGTTCAACAACCACTTTTTCAGACAACACAACAATAGGTTTTTCTTTTTGTTTATCAACTTTCGTTTCGGATGGAGCTTTTACAATCGATCGCAAATGATCGGCAACGACAGCATGCTGTTCTTTTAATATATCTTCTTTTTTCACAACGGGATTTTCTTTAATTACACGTTTTACACGACGACGAGTTTTTTCTTCAACATTAATTTTTTTAATAATTTTCTTCTCACTAGAACTAACTTTTGCCGCCTTTGTTCTAACAGTTTTTGTATCAGATTTTGACTCAGTTTTTTTAGACACAACTTTAGTTCTAACTGTTTTTTTAGCAGATGGAGCAACAGCTTTTTTTACTATTTTTTTAGCCGAATCATCTTTTGTTTTAGCTGATGATACGGTTTTCTTTTTTATAGTCTTTTCTTCAGAATCTTTTGATTTATTAACTCGTTTCAATGGCATAAACACTCCCGCTATTTATCGACGTATAGTAAAATCGTTTTAAATTGCGCCAACGCATGATACAATAAGCTCTACTGCAAAAAACGACAAAACACGCTGTTTGTCCATTGCGAGACTCGCGACGCTCACAAATCGTGGCGACTAAACAACAACAATGCTGGATTGCTTCGTCATTTCATTCTTCACGAGGACACCGATGCTACCATCTAAGCGATTTGACCACAGTAACTTTATTTTGCAAAACGACTAACGTCTCAAGCTTTTTTTTGCCGACTCAATAATTTTTTCAGCAGTTTTAGGGCCTATACATGGCAAAGTAATAAGATCTTCAACTGCAAGCAACGCTAATTTCTCCATATCTGTAAATCCTGCCTTAGCAAGTATCTTTCTAGTTTTTTCGCTGAGATCTTCAAGTTTTTCGAGCGCCTCAGTTTGTCTTTCAACTTTTGCTTCGCTTTCATGTTTCTTTTGTCCCTCAGACTTCACGTCAATGCGCCAACCAGTAAGTTTTGCGGCAAGTCTTACATTGTGTCCGTTTTTACCAATAGCTAAAGACAACATATCATCAGTTACCAATACTTCCGCTTTTTTATCCTCTTCAGAAATAATAACTACTGAGATTGTCTTTGCCGGAGACAAAGCGCCAGCTATGTATTTTGCAGGATCAGAAGAATAGGACACTAAATCTATTCTTTCTCCTCTTAATTCATCAATAATAGGTTTGATCCTTGCGCCCCTTACCCCAACACACGCGCCAACAGGATCCACTTTAGGATTGTTCGATGACACAACAATTTTTGTCCTCATTCCGGCATCTCTTACAACGTTTACTATTTCTACAATTTTTTCATAAATTTCCGGAACTTCCAATTCAAAAAGTCTCTTTACAAGTTCTGTACTTGCTCTTGATAAAATAATCTCCAAACCTTTAATGCTCTTTTCGACCTTTACAATTACAGCTCTTATGTACTGACCTTCATTAAATTTTTCTTTAAAAACCTGCTCGCTACCAGGGAGAATAGCTTCTGTTTTGCCCAAATCTACTATAAGGTTTTTATTTGCTATGCGATATATAGTGCCGGTTGTAATTTGTCCGACTTTTTCTTTCATCTCTTCAAATAGAGAGTCTCTTTCAGACTCTCTAATTTTCTGCACAATAACTTGCTTCGCTGTTTGCGCGGCAATGCGCGAGAAATCTTGAGTATCAAGATATATTTTTACTTCAGCGCCAATCTCAGAACTCTGTCCAAGTTTCTTTGCATCCTGAACACTTATCTCTACAAGAGGCTTTGTAACATCTTTCACAACAACTTTTATCACACTGGCAACCATTTCTCCTGTTTCAGTATTAACTTTAGCCTCAACATTAACGTTTCTGCCTACATGCTTTTTATACGCTGATACAAGAGCATTTTCTATCACTGTCAAAATGTCTTCCTTCCTAATTTTTTTATCTTTTTCAATCTGCTCAAGAGCCATTAAAAGTTCGCCCTTTTCTGCCATATCTTTCCCCCTAAATATCTGTCTCTATGTTAGCTTTTTTTATATCTAAAAAATTTATATCTACTATACCGTTTGTTGCATCGTTTATTTTTACTTTTCCGTCACTAAAATCCAAAAGCTCACCTAAAAAATTTCTTTGATTATTAATTGACTTTAGAGTTTGAATTTTTACTTTACTGCCTATAAAACGCTTAAAACTCTCTTCTTTTTTCAATACTCTGTTGAGACCGGGAGAAGAAATTTCCAAAATATAAGACTCTTTTAATACATCACTCTTATCTAAAACATTACTAAAAACATGACTAACGCGCTCGCAATCACTCATTGTTATACCATGTTCATTATCAATAAAAATCCTGGCAATCCAATCACCATTTTCTTTAACATACTGAACATCAACTACTTCAATTTTTTCTTGTTCTGCTACAGGTTTCAGTAATTTTTCTATTTCTTGTATTTCGCTCATTTTACATTTTCCCTCACAAAAGTAAAGGGCGGCTACGTAGCCACCCTTTACTATCAACTAATTTTATATTGATAAAGCGCACCACTTAAATTTCCGAGGAAACTTTGACCGTTTTATGGGAGGTAGCGCCATATTGACCAAATAAAACAGGCGGAATTTACCGAAAAGGGCGCATAATCCGTAGGGTTAGCTCAAAAATAGCACGCTACTCCGTCGGACTTCCTAGCTAAAAGAATGAGCTGTTGCTTTGTCAGCCCGCCTCGCATTGCATCTATTTTTGAGCTAACGCAATGCATCAATATAAAGTTAGTCGACTATAGATACAAAAATTTATCCAAAAAGCAACTTAAATTTTCTGCTCAACAAATATACCGGGACCCATTGTTGACGAAACTGAAATGCTTTTTACATACTGCCCTTTCGTACTTGAAGGTTTTGCTTTTACAACAGCATCTATCAAAGTTTTTATATTATCTGCTATTTTCTCTTTTTCAAAAGATGCCTTTCCTACAGGAACGTGAATTATTCCGAAAGAATCATTTTTATACTCAACTCTTCCTTTTTTAAGTTCTGTAACCGTAGCGCCAATTTCAAATGTTACAGTGCCTGATTTTGGATTCGGCATAAGACCTTTAGGTCCAAGAATCTTTGCAACTTTGCTCAAATCTTTCATGGCATCAGGGGTTGCAACTAAAACATCAAAGTCAAGTTTGCCTTTTGATATATCTTCAATCAGTTCGTCAGAGCCCACAATATCAGCGCCTGCTACTTCAGCTTCTTTTTGCTTTTCATCCTTTGCCAAAACTGCAATTTTTCTTGCTTTACCTAGACCTTGAGGCAACGATACTGTACCTCTTACCATTTGATCACTCTGCTTAGGATCAATTCCAAGTTTAATGTGAAGTTCAATCGTTTCATCAAATTTTGCCTTCGCCGTTTCTTTCACAAGAGCCGATGCTTCCTCTATCGTATAAATCTTACTTTTATCAACTAATTTCGCAACTTCATTTAATCTCTTACTCATTTTTTCTCTCCGTGGTCGCCGTCGAACCATAGCCAACTGACTTTATTATTGATACAATCGCACCAACATAAAATTTAGTTAACCATAATCAACTCCCGCTCTATTTTCCACTTCAATTCGTTAAGAACGAATTGTTTTCACGCGCTTTAAGTTTAGGTTAGTTTTGTAACGCGTACTACTTGACTATATCAATACCCATACTTCTTGCAGTGCCCTCAATCATAAGCTTTGCAGCATTAATATCTCCGTTCGCATTTAAATCAGGCATTTTTTGCTTTGCTATTTCTTCTACTTGAGCTGCAGTAATTTTGCCAACTTTATTCCTGTTTGGAACACCTGAGGCTTTTGCGATACTTGCCGCTTTCTTTACCAAAGCA
>JAIXMY010000020.1 GCA_020328045.1 Candidatus Endomicrobiellum pyrsonymphae | reverse complement strand
TTAATAGACACTGAATATGTCTGCCCATATTCGTATTATATCAAACCTTCTAATTTACAAGAAAATATGAAAACTTCAGGCGCGTTTAGGTGATTGCCATTGAGTTTTTGCAAGAAAACTTCTACAATACTAGCCTGGTACCTTCCGCCATCACTGTTGCATTGACAACTTGAATTCGTCAAAATGAAATCGTCATATTGAAAAACGGTAAATAGTCAATTATGTTTTTCTGCCTTGCGATAAGTTTGTAACGGTAAAGGAAGTCGCTTGATTTTTTACAGAAACGATTTACATCGACCATTCATTTATAGAAAGATATTTTATTTTTACTATTTACCGACGCTGTTAAAAAATAACAAACGGAGAGATAGGGATTCGAACCCTAGTTACCCTTTCGGATAAACAGTCTTTCCAGGACTGCGCCTTAAACCACTCGGCCATCTCTCCACTTATCGAAAAATCAATAAATTTTAATTTTGTGTATGAAATTTTATACAATATTTTTTCATTTAACATTCTGATTCCAAATATTGAGAACTTAAAACTAAACCGCTTGCGACAATTGCGGCAGTTTCTATTCTAAGAATATTGTTGCCAAGTGTTATTGTTTGGATGCCAAGCGATTTGGCAAGTTCTACTTCTTCATCTTCAAAGCCACCTTCAGGACCTATAAAAATATTTGCTCCAACAAATGATGATGATGTTGATGACAAATGATTTAAAAGAATTTTGTTTTCACTTTCCCACGGCAATACGTTCATGTATCTATTGTTTATTAATACATTTGTACATGCAGTTCTGAAGTCCAAAGGATCATTTATTTTCATAATGTCATTTCTCCCGCATTGAGAACTCGCGGCGATAGATATTTTTTCATATCGTTCAAGTTTATTTTTGGAAAAATTAGCATTTACGCTTCTTTTAGTATTGGTAGGCGTGATTTCCGAAACGCCTACTTCAGCGCATTTTTCTATGAGCCATTCAAATCTATCCCCCTTAGGTATGGATGTATAAAGTTTTAAAACAAATTCAGATTTTTTATATAAAGAAGACAAAATATTACCTACGATTTCGTTTTTATTTATAGAATTAATTTTTGCCTTATAAGAATTCCCCAGCCCATCAAAAATCATTATTTCATCATTAGGTTTAAAGCGTCGTACAGTGGATACATAATGCGCTTGCTCACCGCTTATAGAAAAAGTTTTTTCTTTGATAGCTTCAGGTTTTACATAAAAATGAGACATTTAAAATATCCTCAACGCTCCTATAGTTGACTCTATTATACATAATCTTGAAATTATCTACCACTGTCTATTGTCAGGCAAAACGCATGAAATGTATATATTTGACCAGCTTTTTGTCCCTTGAAAAGGGATAGGTAAGTAGGCGAAGTTATAAACTTCGCCTACTTGGAACTTTAAAAGGCGTAGTTTTGAAAAAAAGATTAAGGATTCCATCTCATCGTAAAATACTTTTCATACAGCTGTCGAAAGTCATATAATTTTATAAATAGTATATAACAACGATTTGAAAAATATATTTCAAAAGTCATTGAGAAAAACTTACTTAAAGCTGCAAAAAATTCCCCGTGTTATTTAATAAAACAAGAATACCGCTAAACAAAGAAACAATAGGCATCTCTTGGTGGGATTTTGAGGAGACTTTTAGATAAAAATAAACAAATCTAATTTGAAACTTTACACAAGATTATCTGCGCATTTATAGTCTTCGTTTTTGAAATCTTTGTTTTTACGGTTATTGTTTAAATGACTTAGCGTAAGCCTTCTGAATTATTTTACGCTCAACAATCTTCAATAGATCTTCCTGCTGAACTGATCTGAGTCTTGTAAAAAAATATTTATTTTGTATAATAACACATAGAGCTTTGCTTTGCGTGTGTTTGCGTAAGGCTAAATCTGAGGTCACAAATACCTCAGGGAATTCAAAAAAGGAGGCGTAAAAATATGAATTACGAAAGCACATTTATCATTTCCCCAGAACTGCCGATAGATAAAGTTGAAGAACTTACCGCAAAAGCAGTGAAAACCATTGAAGCCGCAAAAGGAATTGTTAAAACGATTCAGCAGCTTGGAAAAAAAAGATTTGCTTATTCCGTTAATAAATTCCGTGAAGGAAGTTATGTTTGTATGGAACTTAGTGGCAATGGCGAGATGGTTAGCGCTCTTGAGAGCTTTTTCAAATTTAACGATTCAGTTATAAGATTTCTGACGATTAAAATTGAAAAGAAAAAAGTTGTTGCAAAGTCAGTTCCAAAAATAGAAGCTGTAACAAAAAAATCGCAAGTGACGGAGATAAAACAAAATGAATCAACAGCAGAATAGTCTCCGCTTGCCGGAGCAAAATAGCGTTATAATGGTTGGCAGACTTACAAGAGATCCCGAACTCAGGCGCACAGGTACGGGAAAAGCGGTTTGTTCGTTTGATATAGCTATTAGCAGAAGAATGAAAGATACTGTTACCGGTGAATGGAAAGACGATCCTAATCCTACGTTTGTTCCTGTTATTGTTTGGGAAGACCTGGCGGAAAAATGCGGGGAACGTTTGAAAAAAGGGTTTCCTGTCCATGTGGAAGGAAGACTTAAGACAAACAAGTGGGAAGGAACTGATGGTACTAAAAAAAGTCGCCTAGAAGTTGTAGCTTCAAGGGTTCAGTTTCTTTCGATAGCAAGACAGGAAAATGCGGCAATAGGCGCAAAACTTGTTGAGAATGTTAATGAATCATCTACGCAGGTTGATAATGGCAGTGGTGATGATGATGAAGATATACCGTTTTAAGCGGTTGGAGGGGAAAATATGGCATATATAAAAAAGCCGTCGGGACAGGGCAGATCGCAAGGTTCAGTTAAAGGTCAAGAACGACCTGGTGGAAAATTCAAAAGAGGCGGACCGATAAGAAGAAAAGTTTGCCGTTTTTGCGCTGACAAAATTGAAATAGATTACAAGAGTATAGGTTTGCTTCGCGCGTTTGTGACTGAACAAGGCAAAATACTTCCAGGACGCATAACCGGCACATGCGTAAAGCATCAAAGAAAACTCGACACGGCAATTAAAAGAGCAAGAATGCTTGCGCTTTTGTCTTTTACGACAAATTAATTGACGTTTTGCGTCTACAAAAATGGACTTAGATTGTTCCGGAGGGAAAAATGAAAGTTATATTAAGGTCCGATATTACCAACGTCGGGCGTCAGGGCGAAATTAAAGAAGTTTCGTCCGGGTTTGCAAGAAACTACCTTGTTCCGCAAAATCTTGCTACGGAAGCTACTCCCCAAAATCTTAAAATTTGGGAAAGAGAGAGAGCTAAGCTAGAAAAACAGAGAGAAGAAGTGATCAATGTTGCAAAAGAAGTTGCCTCTAAAATGGAGGCAACAGAATTTGTTGCGAAGACCAAAATTGGCAAAAATGGCAAAATTTTCGGTTCGATAACGGCATCAAACATTTCAAAGATTTTTGAAGAAAAGGGGTTTGAAATTAACAAGCGTGATATTCTCCTCCCTGAGAACATAAAAGAAGCTGGGAATTGTGAAATAAACGTAAGACTTCATCCTGAAGTTGTAGTAAAAATAAAACTTTCTGTCGTAGACGAGAATGAGTAATACAGCCAACTGATTTTATGTTGACCATAGATATTCATGAAGGACGGGTCGGTATGACAATGGCAAACATAATGGAAAAAGTTCCACCTCAGGCTGTAGATGTAGAAATGGCTATTTTGGGCGCAATGCTTATAGAGAAGGAAGCTATTTTGAAAGTTGTAGATATAGTAAATGAGGGCGACTTCTACAAAGAGATACACCGACAAATCTTTTTAACAATTTACGATTTATATATTGAAAATCAGCCGATTGATTTATATACGGTCTCAGAAGCTTTAAAAAAGAATGGTATGTTTGCTGAAGTTGGCGGAGTATCGTATCTTACAAGTTTGATTGAGTCTGTGCAGACTGCTGCAAATGTTGAACATTATTCTTCGATTATACGTGATAAGTCAATATCAAGGCAGCTTATTAATGCGGGATCAACGATGGTAACCGATGCGTTTAATGAGCAGAATTCTCCTGAGGAAGTACTAGACAAATCTCAGGCAGCTTTGTTTAGTATTTCACAGAAGAAAGGAAAACAAGGACTCGAGAGCGTATCTAAATTTGTAATGCCTATGCTTCAAAAGCTTGAAAGGTTGCATTCTAATCCAAAAGATATTTCTGGACTTCCAACAGGATTTGCCGATTTTGACTCCAAAACTGCAGGACTTCATCCGTCTGAACTTATAGTTTTGGCAGCGCGTCCGTCTATGGGCAAAACTGCTTTAGCTTTAAATATTGCAGAGCATGTTGCTGTTGGTCAGAAAAAGCCTGTTGCTATTTTCTCTCTTGAGATGAAACAAGAAGCGCTAATGTTGAGATTTTTAGCTTCTTTGGCAAGAGTTAATACAGGTAAATTAAGAAATGGTCAATATAGCAGTTCGGACTGGCCTAGACTTACAAGTGAAGCGGGGAAAATTGCCGAAGCGCCTATTTTTATTGATGACGATTCTAGCATAAATGTTATAGAGCTCAGGACGCGCGCGAGAAAACTTGCGACAGAGCTGAACGCAAAGAATAATCCTTTAGCTTTAATAATAATAGACTATATTCAGTTTATACAAGGTACGGGAAAAAAGTTTGAGTCTCGCCAGCAGGAGGTATCGGAAATCTCAAGATCTCTTAAGGCGTTGTCAAAAGATTTAGATGTTCCTGTGATTGTTTTGTCGCAACTTTCAAGAAGAACGGAAGATAGAGGGAGAAAAGATAATAGACCTCAACTTTCTGATTTAAGAGATTCAGGCGCAATTGAACAAGACGCCGATGTTGTTGCTATGCTTTACAGAGAAGGATATTATAATAGGGAAGATCCTGATTTGCAAAAGAAGGCGACGCTCATAATAGGTAAACAGAGAAATGGACCGACTGGTGATATAAATTTAGTTTTTGAAGGCGAATACACAAAGTTCTCTGATGGATCCAAAATACAGGATAATTATTAATGAGAAAACGACCTCCCCCTTCAGGAGCAGTTGCAATAGACAGAAGATCCAGTGTTTTTTTTAGACAAACATGGATCGAGATTGACAAAAGTGATTTTCATTTCAATTTAAAAAAAATCAAAGAGTATGTTGCGAAAGATACTAAAATCATGGCGGTTATTAAATCCGATGCTTATGGTCATGGCGGTATTGCTCTTGCAAAAGAGGCGCAAAAAGCCGGGGTACCTTGGATCGCTGTTTCTTCTCTTGAAGAGGGGATACAATTTAGAGAAGCCGGTATAAAAACTAATATTTTGATTTTGGGTAATATCTTCCCCTTTGAAAATTTTCAAGTTGCGGTGGCTCATTCTTTGACTCCTACTGTTTCTACAATGGCTGGTCTTTTGGTTTTGGAAGATTTGGCGATGAAATTAGATAAAAAAATTAGTTTTCATTTACAAATAGATACAGGTATGGGGCGTATTGGCGCACAACCGGAAGCGTCGTATGCTATGCTGCAAAAAATTGCTCAGATTCCTAAAATAAATATGAGTGGCGCGTATACTCATTATGCGGTTGCAGACACGGATCCTGTTTTTACACAGGCGCAACTTAGTATTTTTGCAAAAATTGTTAAATTTGCTCGTACAAATCTAGGATTGAAATTTATTGCGCATTCTGCAAATTCTGCAGCATTATTTAA
Source organism: Candidatus Endomicrobiellum pyrsonymphae (assembly GCA_020328045.1). GTDB lineage: Bacteria > Elusimicrobiota > Endomicrobiia > Endomicrobiales > Endomicrobiaceae > Endomicrobiellum > Endomicrobiellum pyrsonymphae. Next base: position 12,378 of record JAIXMY010000020.1, on the reverse strand, counting down.
AAATAAACGTACTCACCTTGATATGGTGCGACCTGGACTAAGTCTTTACGGTCTTAATCCTTTTAAGCATGCTGAGAGATTTTTGAAACTTAAACCTGTTCTTTCATGGAAAACGAAGGTGACATTTTTAAAGAAAGTTCCGTCAGGATTTTGCATAAGCTACGGAAGAACTTTCGTTACAAATAGAGCTTCTGTTATTGCTACAATTCCTGTAGGGTATGCTGACGGTTATAATAGATTGTTGTCTAATAAGGGAGATGTTTTGGTTGGAGGAAAACGTTGTCCTATTGCTGGTAGAATTACAATGGATATGACGATGATAGATGTAACCGGAGTGAAAGGCGTTGCCGTTGGTGATGAAGCGGTTTTAATAGGGGTTCAGGGCAAAGAGCAGATTAAAGTCGATGAGCTTGCAAAAATACAAGATACGGTAAGTTATGAAATAACTTGCGCAATATCTCCGCATGTGCCGAGGATAGTTATTTGACAAAATATGTTAAAAAAAATAAAACTAAACTGATGAGGATGTGGCGTTTTATTGAAAGATTCGGTCAGAGGTCTGTCGGTATTGTTGTCGAGTCATTGGAGGGACTGGGCAAGGCTGTTGTAATGACTGCGGAGGCGTTGGCGTACATACTCAAAGGCGATATACCTTTAAAAAGTACTGTTATCCAAATGGTGGAAGTTGGCTGGTGTTCTACGCCAATAATAATACTAACTTCTTTTTTTACAGGTATGGTTTTGGCTCTTCAGGTGGGAACGGCAACTGCAAATCTTTTTAATGAGCCGGTATATGTTGGCACTGTAACAGGTTTTTCTTTGGTTGTAGAATTGGGACCCGTTCTTACAGCTATAGTTGTTGCAGGAAGGGTTGGCGCGGCAATTACGGCAGAGCTCGGTACAATGAAAGTTACCGAGCAGCTTGACGCTTTATATACACTTGGCACAAGTCCTGTAAAATTTCTTGCTGTTTCACGATTTGTCGCATGTTTTTTTATGTTGCCTACGCTTACGGTTATTGCAAATATAATTGGAGTTTATGGCGGAATGGTTCTCACTACGACTTCTTGGGACGTTCCTTCAAGCGTGTATTGGTCACAGTGTTTGGACTTTATGACAGTTCGTACCTTTCTTCACGGGTTTATAAAATCTTTTTTCTTTGCGTTAATTATAGTAATAGTAGCGTGTCATAAAGGGTTTAACACAAAAGATGGAGCGGAAGGCGTTGGAAAAGCTACTACGAGTTCTGTGATGTCTTCCATGGTGCTTATTTTAATCTCAGATTACTTTTTAACGTCGTTGTTAGTTGCCATAAAAATAAAATGATAAAAATAAAGAATGTTTGCAAAAGCTTTGGAGATAAGCATGTTCTTCGCGGGGTGAACTTCGAGGTTCGCGACGGAGAGACTGTCGTCATTATAGGATCTTCCGGAGTAGGAAAAAGTATTTTGTTAAAAACCATAGTTGGACTTATTAAACCCGACGATGGCAGTGTAAAAATTGACGATATAGACATAACAAAGAGTTCTTCCTTTGATTTGCATGAAACTCAAAAAAAGATGGGATATGTGTTTCAAGAGGCCGCTCTTTTCGATTCTCTTAGTATTTTTGAAAATGTTGCATTTGGTTTAAGAACGCTTACATCTCATACTGATAAAGAAATAGAACAAAAGGTTGCGCAATGTCTTTCAATGGTTGGTTTGGAAAAAGTAGAGCATTTAAAACCGTCTGATCTTTCAGGTGGAATGAAGAAGCGGGTTGGTCTTGCAAGAGCTGTTGCATATCAACCAAGTTATATTTTATACGACGAGCCGACTACGGGTCTCGATCCTATAATGGCAGATGTAATAAGCGACTTAATAATCAATTTGAAAAAGTATTTACATGTTACTTCTATCGTTGTAACGCACGATATGAAATCTGCTTATAAAATAGCAGATAGAATCGTAATGCTTTACAATGGCGGTATAATTTTTAACGGCGCTCTGGAAGAAGCGCAGAATACTAAAAATGAATATGTAAAGCAGTTTGTTGAAGGCTCTAGACGAGGACCGATTCTTACAGATAGAACTTTCGGAATGGATAAAATATGAGCAACCAATTAAAACTTGGAATTTTTATTATTGTCGGTCTTTTTGCAATAATTGCTTCCATTTTTGCTACGGGGTCTTTTTCTTTAAAAAGAACGTACAATATTTATGTGAATTTCGATAATATCTCAGGTCTTACTAGAAAAGCGAAAGTGAAGATAGCGGGCGTTGATATTGGAGTTTTAAGAGGTGTTTGCTTGGAGAATTCGAAAGCGAAATTAAAACTTTCAATAAATAAGAAAGTTGCTCTGTATAAAAATGCTTGTGTGCGCATTGTTTCAGTTGGTATTATCGGAACAAAATATATTGAAGTTGTTCCAGGAGACGCAAGCGAGTCTGTGTTGGGGGAAGGGGATTTCATACCGCCAGGCAATGTTCAGTCGATGGAAGGAACATTAACAAATATTGCAAATAGTGTTAATAAAGCTATGGATAATAAAACGTACGGAAATATGATGGAAAATCTTGCAGACGCTATATGTTCTTTAAAAGATATTTTGGACAATATTGCAGCGCAAAACGGACAAATCGCGGAAACAATTAATAATTTCAATCGATTTTCGACTGATATTGTGGGTGTTTCCGCAGACAGTAAACAATCTTTGAGCGATACTTTGTTATCAATAAAAGATGTTGTCGCAAAACTTGATATATTAGTTTCACGCTTGTGCGATGGCGAAGGCACGATAGCGACACTCATAAGAGACAAGCAAATGGCTAAAGAGTTGAAAGAAACGGTAACATCTGCAAAAGAAACCGTTGGTACCCTTAGGGACACGGTGTTAAAGGCTGATAAGTTAAGGTTGAGCTGGGATTGTACGGGCAGATACAATGCTAAGGACGAGAAATTAAGAAATGATATCGGTATAACAATAATGCCTAATGATAACAAATTCTATTATGTAGGCGTTGCAAATGTTGCCGATTACAAATCTGTTACAGATCAAGATGAAAAACAAAATATAAATAAATTGGAAGCTCTATTAGGGTTTAGGAGAAAAAATTCTGAAATTTATGGCGGTGTGCTAAGAGGCAAAGCAGGTGTTGGATGCGGCTATTCTTTTTTTCAGCCTATATACAATTCTTATAAAAAATTACAAGTACATGCAAATGCGTTCGATTTTTCAAGAAAAGCGCACGGTCCACAAGTTGATGCAGATATAAGAATTGGCGTGGCAAAATGGCTTTATGCTGGAGTTGCAGTTGAAGATATTTTTCATAAAATTGCTGTTACACCGTATGTAAAACTTAAAATTGATGATAAAGATTTAGCGGCAGTTCTTGGAATTATAAGCGTTGCCACAGTAGTTTCAAAATAATATAATCACAACTTGTAGCCGGCTATATGTAATGAAAAAACAAAAAACAAAATTTTTATGCCAACAATGCGGTTACGAGTCCGTCCAGTGGCTTGGCAAGTGTTCTTCTTGTGGTGCTTGGAACAGCTTTGTGGAGGAAAAATTTTCAGTTCAAACAAAAACATGTTCCACTGCAAGACAACTCACGGGGTTTTCATCAGAAGTTCTAAAATTAAATGATATTTCGGTTAAAGATTTTTCACGATATCAAACTAAAATAAGAGAATTTGACAATATGATAGGAGGCGGAGTTGTCCCGGGATCTTTGATACTTTTAGGTGGCGCTCCAGGGATAGGCAAGTCAACATTAATGTTGCATATATCGGACGCTTTAAGTGATCAAGGCATAGTCCTTTACATATCTGGAGAAGAATCTCTTTCACAGGTTAAGTCGCGTGCTGAGCGCCTTAAGGTAAAAAAAGATAATATTTTTTTGGCTTCTGAAACAAACCTTCAAAATATTGTTGATGCCATAAACAAAATAGAACCTAGATTTTTGGTTATAGATTCAATTCAGACAACTTATCACCCTGAGCTTACAGGCGCGCCGGGTACTGTTGGACAGGTAAGGGAAACTGCCGCTGAACTTTTAAGAATTGCAAAGTCTAAGAATATTACGGTATTTCTTTTGGGGCATGTTACAAAAGAAGGAGATTTGGCCGGTCCGAGAGTGTTAGAGCATATTGTAGATACGGTATTGTATTTTGAAAATGAACGTCAGCATACGTATAGAATTTTAAGATCCTATAAAAATAGATTTGGTCCTACAAGTGAAATCGGAATTTTTGAGATGAATTCCACTGGTCTCCGAGAGGTTTCAAACCCGTCGCTTATTTTTTTAGGTGAACGCGTTATGAACGCTGCAGGAAATATTGTAACTGTAGCAATGGAAGGTACAAGACCTATCCTGTTAGAGGTGCAGGCTTTAGTTGCAAGAACTGCTTTTGGTCTGCCTCGCAGAATGGTTTCAGGATATGATGCAAATCGTATTATAATTCTTATAGCAGTTTTAGAAAAAAGGTTGTATCTTCCTTTGGCAACGCAGGATATTTTTGTAAATATCGCAGGCGGTGTCAAGGTAAAAGAGACTTCTGTTGATTTGGCGGCAGCCTGCGCGATAGTGTCCGCAAATTCAAATTTTGTGTGTCCTAAAGATGTGATAGTTTTTGGTGAAGTTGGTCTTGCCGGAGAAATACGTTCTGTTGCCCTTGTCTCAGAGAGGCTAGCAGAAGCGGAAAAACTTGGTTTTAAAAAAGCAATAATACCAAAAGGCAATTTGAAAAACTTATCTTATAAGGGTAAAATCGAAACGTTTGGTACAGAAACGCTTGATAGAGCAATTAAAATCTTAAGAAATTGAGTTTTCGCAAAACGTTTGTCAATTAAAGCAACATATAGTCAGCTAACTTTGTATTGATACAACGCGCTCAATGCAGAGTGACAAGGCATATTTTAGATACCTACAGTTGCCCATGTGTAACGTTTAATTAATCAAAATAGACACAGAACTAAAAAAGGGGTCTCAGAGAAAATTCTCTGAGACCCCTTTAGGTTGTTAGTTAGTAGTAGGTTAGATCTTCTTTATGTTTGCTGCTTTAGGACCTTTGTCTGAATTTACAACTTCAAATTCTACACTGTCGCCTTCTGCTAACGATTTGAATCCTTCGAACTGGATAGCCGAATAGTGCGCAAAAACATCACCCGATCCATCATCATTCGAAATGAATCCATACCCTTTTTGGTCGTTAAACCACTTCACTTTACCTTGTGCCATTACTGCAACTCCTTATTTTTCTATCCGCCATAGCGGACAATTAAATTACAACCATGTCCTATGATTGCTTTGCTATTGTAATAAAATAATTGTATAATTGTCAAGTATGTTGCTTTTATTCCGATGAAAAAATAAACAAAAAGAGGTTGATAATGGAGCAAAAAATTTCGCAAATATTTCAAAACTGTAAATCTCAGTGCGTACTTTTTACCAATATAAAAGAGACTTTTTATCTCACAGATGCAGAATTTGACGGGTTTTGGCTTTTGCTTGTAAAAGATAAAATATACCCTATATGTTCTAAAATGATAGAGCATCAAATAAGAGAATTTTTCAGAAATCGAAACGTAAATATATGCGTAGGGGAGCCATTTTATAAAACGATTACAGAAATTTTAAAGCAGAATAATGTAAATAATGTATTAATTGATACCAAATATATAAATGTTGCAAATTTTATATTATTAAGCGAAAAATTAAATCAAGAAAAAATTAATATCGTAAAAAAAGCTGGTATTTTAGATAACATTCGTATTACGAAGAACAAAGATGAAATTATAAAGTTAAAAAAATCCTGTAAAATTGTATCCGAAGTATGTAATACAATTAAAGGCGAGCTAAAGCCGGGCGTAAGTGAACTTGATATTCACTACAGGGTGTTAGAGTTATTTGCCAAAAATCATGTAGTAGAAAGTTTCAATCCTGTAATTGCTTCAGGAGAAAACTCAGCTAATCCCCATCACATAAGTTCCTTAAGGAAAATAACTACAAATGACATAGTTATGATGGATATTGGCTGCGTATATAAGGGTTACTGTTCTGATTTGACACGTACTTACTTTTTAGATAGAATCGACGGCGATAAAAAGAAGGTTTGGGATGTTGTAAAAAACGCTCAAAATGCAGTTATAAAGGGAATAAGGGCTGGATTGCCGATTGCTTGGGCCGATAAAACGGCAAGAAACATTATAAAAGAGTCCGGATATGAAGATAAGTTTATTCATGCTACGGGACATGGGATAGGTATAGAAATTCATGAAATGCCTTCGTTAGCGTCGAATGCCGAAGGTATCTTTTTGGCGCGTATGGCTGTTACAGTTGAACCCGGAATATACATTGAGCAAAACTTTGGCGTAAGAATTGAAGACACAATTTTAATCAAAGAAAATGATTGTGAAGTATTAACTTCAGCAGTATATTAATTATGTAGTCAAACCACTTTAGATTGCGCTAGAGAAATGAAATAACGAAGCAATTGTTGTCACTACTTGAAACATCGCAAGTCTCGTAGCGACGGTGCGCATTAAAATTTAACAAAGCAACTTAGAGCAATTTGATTATAGGAGGCAAAATGGTTTCAACATCGGATTTTAAAAATGGGCTCAACATTCTAGTTGACGGTAACCCTTACCAGATTGTATGGTTTCAAAACCACAAACCCGGCAAAGGAGGAGCCGTAATGCGCGTAAAACTTAAACATCTTAAAAAGGGTGGTATTATAGAGCGCACTTTTAAATCAGGTGAAAAATTTGAGGCTTTAAGCGTTACAAGGCAGAAAAAACAGTTTTTATACAAAGAAGGGACCAATTTTAATTTTATGGATATGAACACCTACGAACAGATAACCGTTGAGCCGAAACTTTTAGGTGAAATGGCAAATTTCTTGAAAGAAAATCTTGAAGTTGAAGCTATCTATATTGAAAACGAACTTATTGGTATAGACCTCCCCATAATAATAGAAATGACGATAGCCGAATCAGAACCGGGAATCAAAGGTGATTCCGTTTCCAATCTTACAAAAATGGCTAAACTTGAAACAGGCGCTGATATTCGCGTGCCTCTCTTTATAAAGGAAGGCGATAGAATAAAGGTTGATACCAGAACAGGTGAATACGTGGAAAGGGTTAACTATTAATAATGCAAGTTTATTACTGTCAACATTTATGTTGTAATCCTTATTTAATAGTCCGCGTAATTTTGTGGGATCAACGAGGGTAAAATGAATTCGCAGGAAATTAAAGATTTTTTAAAATCAATAAGAGATACTGACATTGAAGAAATAAAATATCAAAGCGATGGTAATTCTTTATATTTTAAAAAAGCCGATGTAGAACCTGTGGTATCAGTTGTAAAAGAAGTCGTTGCAAAAAAATCAGAGGAAACAAAAAAATCGACGCTTATCGCTATCAAGTCTTCTATGGTTGGCACATTTTCCGACAATCAAAACAGCGACCAATCTTCGCTTATCAAAGAAGGTGATAGGGTAGTTGAGGGACAAAAAGTTGGGCAAATTGAAGCCATGAAAATTATTAAAGACGTACATTCTAAAATCAAAGGTAAAGTTATAAAAGTTTTAGTCACAAATGGTCAATCTGTTGAATATGGGCAAGAATTATTTCTAGTAGATACAAGCAAATAATGTAAAAAGAGAAATTTTGTTTCAACTTTGTGGAGATACAAATGTTTAAAAAAGTTTTGATTGCAAATAGAGGCGAAATAGCATGCAGAATCATAAGAGCCTGCAGAGAACTCAGTATCAAAACCGTTGCCGTTCATTCGGAAGTTGATAGAGAAAGCATGCATGTGAAGCTTGCCGATCAAGCAATATGCGTAGGGCATGCCAGCGCTTCCGAAAGTTATTTAAACATACCAAGTATTATAGCGGCTGCAGAAATTTCCGGTGCAGATGCAATTCACCCCGGATACGGATTTTTAGCTGAAAACACATATTTTGCAGAAGTCTGCGAAGCTTGCGGACTAAAATTTATAGGACCTTCAAAAGAGTCTATAGAGCAAATGGGCGATAAAATTTCCGCTGTAGAACTTATGAAAAAATCTGGCGTTCCTACGGTACCTGGTTCAAACGGACCGGTAAGCGCAGATGATCCCAAAATTTTTGCTATGGCAAAAAAAACAGGATATCCTGTTATTATTAAAGCGACAGCGGGCGGTGGTGGAAAAGGTATGAGAATAGTAGTTTCCGAAGAAACTCTTCAAAACGCTATAATTATGGCTCAAACCGAAGCAAAGGCAGCTTTTGGAAACCCTGATGTTTATATGGAGAAATATATTGAAGAGCCTCATCACATAGAGTTTCAGGTGCTTGGCGACAAATATGGAAGAACGGCATATCTTCCTGAGCGAGATTGTTCCATACAAAGAAGACATCAGAAGCTTGTAGAGGAAAGTCCTTCTCCATTAATGAGCCCAGCTCTACGAAAGAAAATGGGTAAAGCTGCAAGGAGCGCGGCGGCGGCTGTAAAATATGTTACTGTGGGTACAGTAGAATTTATTTTAGACAAAAAAGGTCATTTTTATTTCATGGAGATGAATACAAGAATTCAGGTAGAACATCCTGTTACTGAAATGATTACAGGCATAGATTTGGTGAAAGAACAAATAAAACTTGCTGCCGGAGAAAAACTTTCGATTATCTCCGAAAAAGTTAAAATCCTTGGACATGCCATAGAGTGCAGAATAAATGCCGAGGATCCTGACACAGACTTTATTCCATCTCCCGGGAAAATTGGCAAGTTATTTTTGCCGGGAGGACCTGGAATTAGAATAGATTCTCATGTTTATTCCGGATATACAATCCCACCATTTTATGACAGCTTGATTGCAAAAATTGTTGCTTTTGGCTCAGACAGGAACGAATCTATAATAAGGATGCAGAGAGCTTTGAGGGAAGTTGAAATTGAGGGTATTAAAAATACAGTCTCTTTACATAGTAAAATTATGGCAAATGAAACATTCCGCAAAGGAGGCGTAAGTACAGATTTTCTTCCAAAATGTATATTTGAAAGATGAAGTCTGGCGCAAAACTAGGGGTATTATGAGAACAAAAGATATTATTAAAAATTTAATCAGTGAGAGCATTGAAGCAAAAAAGAAAATGCTTGAAAACGCTCAGATTGATTGTGCTTATAGTGTTGCCAATAAAATTGTTGAAGCATATAAAAATAAAAAAAAGACAATTATTTGCGGGAACGGCGGCTCTGCTTCAGATGCTTTGCATTTTGCCGCTGAAATGGTTGTGCGTTTTGAAAAAAATAGAGAAGCGTTACCGTCTATTGCTTTGCCTGAAAATATATCTACAGTTACAGCCATCGGTAACGATTTTGGTTATGAGTATTCTTTCAGCAGGCAACTTGAAGCTTTTGCTCAAAAAGGCGATATTTTTATAGCAATATCTACAAGTGGCAATTCAATCAACGTTATTAGGGCAGTGGAATCTGCAAAGAAATTAGGGATATTCACAATAGGTATGACGAATGTTGATGGTGGGAAGATGAAGGATGCGTGCGATTTATGCTATTGCGCTCCATCCAAGATTACATCAAGAACCCAGGAGTGTCATATTCTTCTAATACACATTATTGCAAAACTTGTTGAAGAGCAAGTCTTTAATTAAATGTTTGCGCTAATGATGCTAGTTTTTTTAATGCAAAGATATACCCATCAGTTCCCAGTCCCGCAATTTGCCCTAAAGCTATGGGGGCAACATAAGATTTATGTCTAAACTCTTCTCTGGCATAAATATTTGAAATATGCACTTCTATCGTGGGTGTAGAAACGGAAGACAGAGCGTCTCTTATGGCTATCGATGTGTGTGTAAAAGCTGCAGGATTTATAATTATTCCAGAAACAGTATTTACGCTACTTTGAATCTTGTCTATAATTTCACCTTCGTGATTAGATTGAAAAAAATCAACTTCAACATTAAGTTTTTTTGCAAGCAGACTTAACTCTTTTTCAATTTCTGCGAGTGTAATGTTTCCGTATATTTCGGGTTCTCTTGCGCCAAGTATATTTATGTTTGGACCATTTACAATTAATATTTTTTTCATTTAGTTGCTCCGGAAAATTTTTTTAAAACATCTAAAACAATGTCGTCCTTTACATAACTGTTAATCACTTCCCCTATGTCTTTTGTAAGAACAAATTTAATATTTCCGTCAACTGATTTTTTATCTTTTTTCATGAGCGATAGAAACTGTACAGCATTAAACTTTACGTTTAAGTTAAAATGCGACAGTTGCAGAATACTTTTTATTTCTTTGTACGTTTTTTCTTTACATGTTTTTAATTCTAGAGAAAGTTTTGCGGCAAAAAGCATTCCTATTGCAACAGCTTCTCCATGTAAAAATTTTTTATATTTAGTAGCTGTTTCAAGAGCGTGCGCAAAAGTGTGTCCAAAATTTAAAATAGCTCTAAGTTCGGTTATTTCTTTTTCATCTTTTTCAACAATTTTAGCTTTGTACGAACAACTTTGAGATATTATATAGTCAAAATTTTCCGAAGATATAATTCCATTTTTGAGCGCGCTAAGTAAATAATTATAAAATTTTCTATCAAACACAACAGCGTATTTTATAATTTCAGACAGTCCGTTTTTTATATGTTTGGCAGGTAGAGAACTTAAAAAAGCAGTATTAATCCATACAAGTTTAGGTTGATAAAACACGCCTGCAATATTTTTCCCGTTGGGCGTATTTATTGCGGTTTTACCGCCGATGGAAGAATCTGTCATTGCAAGTAAAGTCGTAGGTATTTGAATAAAATTTATACCGCGCATGTATGTTGCTGCAAAAAAACCTGTGATGTCGCCAATAACTCCGCCGCCCAAAGCTATTGCGCAACTTTTTCTGTTTATACTAGATTCAAGAGCTTTGTTGTACAAGAAAGAAAGGTTTTTTATGCTCTTTCCGGACTCGCCTGCAGGGATAACTGCTGTTTTTATGTTGAAGTCTTGTTGCTCTAATAAATCTGAAAACTTCTGTAAGTATAGTTTTTCTACAATTTTATCGGTCACAATAAATAAAGAAGTTGTTTTTTGTATTTTTTTAAAAGCGGTTAAAAAATCTTTGTCCAATTGTGAAAGAAGAATATTATATTTATTGTTTTTTAAATTGATGGATATTATTTTTTTCATGATTTTCACACCAAACTTTTACGATTTTCTGCAATATTAACACCAAATTTCTTTCCAAACCCATCTCAAGGGCGTTTTTGCTTCCTCAAATAATTTAAATCGTGTTAAATGTTGCGTCTATTATTATCTGACTCTTCAAGTGGAATAAAAACACTATGGTAGATTCCCTTTTTTTTAAAATAAGTCGTTCTTCCTTAGCAGTCTGCCCTCGAAATGTTTTAATCGAGTGGCGCAATGCCGGAGGCATTGACTTGGCATTTATACATTTAAACAATGTTTTTATTCCACTTTTTACAAAGTTGCACGGTTGAAAAAAATCAGAACACGAAATGGCGGTGGTAGGAATTGAACCTACGACCAAAGGCTTATGAGTCCTCTGCTCTACCCCTGAGCTACACCGCCAACACACTAATGTGTGTTAAGATGTCGTTTTATGGGGTGGCTGACGGGACTTGAACCCGCAACCTTCGGCTCCACAAACCGACGCTCTGACCAGTTGAGCTACAACCACCAAAAAGAATGTCTCCGGCGTGAGTTGAACACGCAACCTACTGCTTAGAAGGCAGTTGCTCTATCCAATTGAGCTACGGAGACGTCTAAGAAGCAGGAGTATAACAAAAAAAATGTCTTCCAGTCAAATAAATGATTTGACGGAATAATTATTCCCTAAAAACAAGTATAATTTAAGTGTATAAGGGTGTTGGAAGATTGAACATGGTTGGGCGTTTTGATTGATTTTTGTCCGTAATCTTTTGCTGATTTTTAGGTTGATTTGTCAAAAGCTCTTTAATTTGGTATAGTTGATTCTATCACAAATGCAAAACAAAAAAAGTGGTACTAAAATAAAATGGGAGATTTTCATTCATAAAGCAATCCATAGTCCGCATTCCCCTAATCTCTAAATCTAAATTTATCAAAACTTATAGATAAAAACAAAAGAGGAAATAATATAATGACATTACAATTAAAAAAATGTATAAGCTTGTTTATTTGCCTTTCTCTCCTCGTTTCGGCATGCTCCCCAGGTAAATCTAGCAAAGCTAACGATCTCGCTAGAAATAAAGTAAAGTTGGTTTATGACCTATGTGCAAGTGAGGATAATGTTATTGTGGATGCAGGAAAGTCTATTACATTTATAGGTAAAATGGAATGTACAACAGAAAACGGCAGTACAATATGTAAAGATACAAAAAATAATAGTGAGTGTGAATTAACAAAAGT
>JAIXMY010000087.1 GCA_020328045.1 Candidatus Endomicrobiellum pyrsonymphae | reverse complement strand
TCTCAAAACCCTTACGAGATAACGATTATTACAAACGATAAAGGTATAAGACGCAGAATTAGACCAAGCGGGGCAAAATACGAGGCTGTTGAGGTATTTTTGTCAAGAGAATTTAAACAAAAAAATATTAAAAGAGCATGGGAGCATTCCAATGCCTCATGTTGTTGTCATTCTGAACGGAGTGAAGAATCCACGCTTGTTGGATGCTTCAGTCGCTTCGCTCACCCAGCATGACAGCCATGACTGTCGTATCAAAGCTGAAGGCTTGAGGAATCCATTTTGGATATTTCCCTTCGCTCGGTATGACGACAAATGAGGCATTGGAATGCGATACATAATAGATGGTTATAATGTAATAAATTCAAGCGATTCTCAAAACCCTTACGAGATAACGATTATTACAAACGATAAAGGTATAAGACGCAGAATTAGACCAAGCGGGGCAAAATACGAGGCTGTTGAGGTATTTTTGTCAAGAGAATTTAAACAAAAAAATATTAAAAGAGCATGGGAGCATTGTGATAAAAGTGAAACTGAGAAGATAAATGAGGAGTTGGTAGAATTGTGGCTAAAAAAATAGTAACAGTTTTATCAGTAGGGATAATATGTTTTTTGATTGTTGCCTGCATACATTTTTTTTCTTCCACTGATACAGAGCAGATTTTAATAAAAGTTAAAAAAGGCGATAGTTTTACGTCTGTTGCGATGAGACTGAAAGGAAATAAGCTTATACATTCTAAGGATTTATTTTTAGGATTTGTAAAACTTACAAAATCGCAAGGTAAACTTAAAGCAGGTGTTTATAGTTTTTCAAAAAAAGACGGCATGTTTAAAATATTAAAGAATTTAAAAAACGGTTCTAAAAATACCTTGCGGTTTACTGTTCCCGAAGGAAACAATATAAAACAGGTAGCTGATATTGTGGCTCAAACGATAGATATTGATAAAGAAAAATTTATTAAAATTGCGCAAGATGAAAATTTGGAAGGATATCTTATGCCTGAAACTTATTTTGTAGTTCCGGGGGAAACAGAAGAAGATATAATTAAAATGATGAGCGATGAGTTTAATAAAAAGATTATGCCGGAAATGTACGAAAGAGCAAAAGAAATGAATGTTGCGTTTAAAGATATAGTTATAATGGCATCAATTATTGAAAAAGAAACCGTAGCTCGCGAGGAAAGACAAATGATAGCGGCAGTTTTTTATAACAGACTTAAAAAACGTATTAGATTGCAATCTTGCGCCACTGTTTTGTATGCTATGGGCGTAAATAAAACTAAGCTGACTATTGAAGACACAAAATTTGATTCACCGTACAATACTTATAGACATTTTGGTCTTCCTCCAGGACCTATATGTAACCCAGGGATTGAGTCTATAAAGGCGGCTTTATATCCCACAAGTACCACAAGTTTATTTTTTGTTTCAGACGGTAACGGCAGGCATTTATTTGCCAAAAATCTTGTTGAGCATAAACAAAACAGGCAAAAAGTAAACTTGAAAAAAAAAGAACAGAAAAATTGATTATATCAGGAAGTTATTATGGAACAGAAAAGAGTTTATTTGGATAACAGCGCTACAACGGCTGTTGATATGGAAGTTATAAAAGAAATGCAGTCGTATTTTTCTGGCGCATACGGGAATGCTTCAAGTTTTCATCATTTTGGAAGACAATCTAAGTCGGCTCTCGATAACGCAAGATCCAAAGTTGCGCTCCTGTTAAATGCAAGTCCTGAAGAAATATTTTTTACAGGTTGCGGTACGGAATCCGATAATATTGCGATATTTGGCATATTAAACGCTTATGGAAAAAAAGGTCATATAATTACAAGCAAAATAGAACATCATGCGGTTTTATATTCATGCAAACATCTTGAAAAAAGCGGCTATGAAGTAACTTATCTTGATGTAGATAAAGACGGAGTTGTTTCAGTAGAGGATTTTAAGAAGTCTGTAAAAGATGATACTTTGCTTGTAACAATCATGCATGCCAATAACGAAGTTGGCGCGTTGCAACCCATAGCAGAAATTGCCGCTGAACTAAAAAAAATCAACGAAATAAGAAAAGACAGAGTTTATTTTCATACGGATGCAGTGCAGTCTGCAGGAAAACTTCGGCTAGATGTTAAAAAACTCAACGTTGATTTGCTTGCCATATCGGGTCATAAATTTAACGGTCCCAAAGGCGTAGGTGTTTTGTATGTTAGAGGAGGAACAAATATATCTCCCATAACTTTTGGCGGACATCATGAAGGAGGTCTTCGTCCAGGTACAGAAAATGTTGCTTGTATTGTTGGTCTTGCCAAAGCGCTTGAGCTTTCGAATGTTAATCTTGAAGCAAATAATAAAACCATTTTTAATTTGAGAGAAAAACTTAAAAAAGGGATTCTCGACAAAATTCCTGAAGTAACTATAAACGGAAGCGGTAATAAAGCTGTTGATAATATTTTAAACGTAAGTTTTAATTGTATCGAAGGAGAAGCATTGCTCCTTATGCTTGATATGAGAGGTATTGCTGTTTCTACGGGTTCTGCGTGCGCTTCCGGCGAAGATGGACCGTCGCATGTTTTAAAAGCTATGGGTGTTGACGATGTTGTCGCGCAAGGCGCAATCAGATTTTCTTTCGGTCATAATAATACGCAGGAAGAAGTTGATTATACGCTTGAAGTTTTGCCAAAGGTTGTAAGCGGCTTACGTTTGATGTCTCCCGCGTGGAAGCAAAAAAAGGTTTGAGAATAAATGATAAAATAAGTAAAACATTTGTTGTGTTTTACAGTTTGTAACTAGGAGGAAAAATGTATATTGATTTTCTATCAGATTGGCCGGCTTATTTATTTATGTTGCTGTTTATCGTTTTCTTTGTATATATTGTTGCCAAAGGACAACATAAACAAAAACAAGAGCCCGTAAGAAGTAAAGATAAAATTGAGAAGTAGCAAGTATTGTGGCAGTTTCTTTTTTATTCACTTTTCTCCAAAATAAATCGTTCTCTCTTAGCTGTCTGTCTCCGAACGTTTTAGTCGAGGCGGTTAGGTTCTACGAGAGCTTGGCTTCCTCAGAGTGATATCGACGAAAGAATAAAGATGTTGCAGTAAATTTCCCTTTCACTGAAAGGGGTGGCGGCAAATCTCAGTTGGGTATTAATGGCGTCGTAATAGTAAAAACATATAATAAAATTAGGATAAATCGAGCTGAAATTATAGTGGAACATAAAACAAAATGAATACTGAAATAGAAACGCCGTATTATTTAATTGATGAGAAAAAGTTGTTAAAGAATTTAAAAAAGATTCAATACGTAAGAGAACACAGCGGAGCTAAATCAGTTTTAGCTTTGAAATGCTTCTCTGCATGGTCTGTGTTTGATTTGATGAGCAAATATATGGATGGTACAACGAGTAGTTCTTTGTATGAGGCAAAACTTGGTTATGAAAAATTTGGAAAAGAAACGCATGCATTCAGCGTCGCTTATTCCGTAGAAGATGTTGAAGCTCTTCAACATATTTCAGATAAAATTATATTCAACTCAGTATCGCAATTTAAAAGATTTTACAATAAAGTAAAACACATAAAAATTGGCTTAAGAATAAATCCGGGTATAAGTTATTCTCACTTTGACCTAGCTAATCCTGCAAGAAAATATTCCAGACTCGGCGTAACTTCTGAAAAGGAAATTATGTCTGTTTTAAGTAGAATAAGCGGCGTAATGTTCCATTATAACTGCGAAAATGACGATTTTAAAACCTTCAGCGCCATGCTTGATGAAATATCTGAAAAATATAAAAAAATTCTGAATAAAGTTGAATGGGTAAGTCTTGGCGGTGGGTTGTATTTTACAAAAGATGGCTACCCGTTGGATAAGTTTTGCGCAAAACTAAAAAGTTTCTGCGAAAAGTATAATGTTCAAATTTATTTAGAGCCGGGTGAAGCGGCAATTACTCAAAGTTGCGAACTTGTTACAACTGTTTTAGATGTGGTCAAAAACATAAAAGATATCGCTATTGTCGATGCGTCTATTGAGTCGCACATGTTGGATTTGTTGATATACAAAATACCTGCTAAAATTAATGCCAAATTTGGAAAAAATGAATACATAATTGCTGGTAGGTCGTGTCTTGCGGGCGATGTTTTTGGAGAATACAAACTTGCGAACAGACTTAAAGTTGGTTCCATAATACGTTTCGCTGATGCGGCAGGATATACGATAGTTAAGAAAAATTGGTTCAATGGTCTTAAAATGCCTTCCATTGTTGTTAAGGGACTTGATGGAAAAGTGAAAATTGTAAAGAAGTTTTTGTATAATGACTTTTTAAATGATTTGTCACAAAACTAGTATGATTCTGTAAATTTATCCTAGATTTTGTGCGACATGTTAATTTTAGTGGTCTGTGATAGAAAGAATCAGGTTCGACGTACGTATAGTTCACAAAAAATTCACTTAATTTTACAACCTATCGTCATGGCATTTCGTCCAACCAAGACAAAATTAGTTATTGTTGTTATAGT
>JAIXMY010000019.1:5759-18936 GCA_020328045.1 Candidatus Endomicrobiellum pyrsonymphae | reverse complement strand
CGGCGAGTTTTTTATGTTGGACACTTATGAGGCGCACACGTGGACAGCGCATGGAAGATTTCCTACGAATACTCCAGGATGGTGGGGCGGCGCTCATCCCTTTACAATGCTTAATTGGTCTGTAGTGCATAATGGCGAAATATCTTCCTATGATGCTAATAGAAGATTTGTGGAAATGTATGGATATAAATGCACTCTTCAAACCGATACCGAAGTGATAACATATCTATTTGACATGCTCGTAAGAAAACATAATATTCCAATGGAGAAGGCTATAAAAATAGTAGCAGCTCCTTTTTGGGATGACATTGAAAGAGAAAATAAAGAGTTGCAAACCGAATTAAAGAGTATGAGAGCTGTTTATGCTAATGCGTTAATTAACGGACCATTCTCAATAATTTTAGGATATGAAAAAGGAATGATAGCTTTAAATGACAGGATTAAGCTTCGTTCGTTGGTTGCCGCGGAAAAAGGGGATAGAACTTATGTGGCAAGTGAAGAGAGCGCGATAAGAATAATATGCGATAATCCGGATAAAATATGGTCCCCAAAAGGTGGGGAGCCGGTTATTGCCTTGTTGGAAGGTGAACAAAAATGAATTTAGATTTTAATACTCCATCATTTGAAGTAATAAGAAATGAAAAGAAATGCATTAATTGTCGTGTATGCGAGCAGCAGTGCTCTAATAAAGCGCATTCATACGATATGAAAAAAAAGATTTTTAGCGCCAACGATGTAAAGTGTGTTAATTGTCATAGATGCGTTGTTCTTTGCCCTGTGAAAGCTTTAGTTATAAAAAAATATCCTCTTGAATTTAGAGAAAATGCAAATTGGACGGACGAAGCGATAAAAGAAATTTATAAGCAATCGCAAACGGGTGGTATTTTGCTTTCAAGCATGGGTAATCCCAAATCTTTTCCGATTTATTGGGATAAAATACTTCTTAACGCAAGTCAAGTTACAAATCCATCTATAGATCCTTTGCGCGAGCCTATGGAAACAAAAGTTATGATAGGAGGAAAACCCGAGAAGCTTGAGTTTAACGCCAAAGGCAACCTAATTACAAAAATGCCTCCTCAGGTTGAGTTAAAAATGCCTATAATGTTTTCCGCGATGAGCTATGGTTCCATTTCCAGGAATGCTCACGAATGTCTTGCAAGAGCTGCCGAAGAGCTTGGAATTTGTTATAATACTGGCGAAGGCGGTTTAAATAAAGATTTTTACAAATATGGTAAAAATACCATTGTGCAGGTTGCGTCGGGCAGATTTGGCGTTCATAAGGAATATTTAAATGCGGGCGCTGCAATTGAAATT
The DNA here is from genome assembly GCA_020328045.1 of Candidatus Endomicrobiellum pyrsonymphae. Classification (GTDB taxonomy): domain Bacteria; phylum Elusimicrobiota; class Endomicrobiia; order Endomicrobiales; family Endomicrobiaceae; genus Endomicrobiellum; species Endomicrobiellum pyrsonymphae. The sequence continues at coordinate 17,622 of JAIXMY010000019.1, read as the reverse complement.
AAAATTGGTCAGGGGGCAAAACCGGGTATTGGAGGTCACTTGCCTGGTAGAAAAGTTGGAAAAGATGTCTCCGTTACAAGAATGATACCTATAGGGTCTGATGCTATTTCACCGGCCCCCCATCATGATATTTACTCCATAGAGGATTTAAGACAGCTTATCTTTTCGTTAAAAGAAGTTACAGATTATAAAAAACCTGTTTTTGTAAAAATTGCTGCAGTTCATAATGCGGCTGCTATAGCTTCAGGTATTATGAGAGCGGGCGCGGACGCAATTGTGGTTGACGGTTTTCGCGGTGGTACAGGCGCAACTCCAACAAGAGTGAGAGATAATGTAGGTATCCCCGTGGAGTTCGCGTTAGCTTCCATAGACCAAAGGTTAAGAGAAGAAGGCATAAGAAATCAAATTTCTCTTCTTGCTTCGGGTAGTATCAGAAATAGCGCAGATGTAGTGAAAGCTATTGCATTGGGCGCTGATGCTGTTTGTATAGGTTCGGCTGCGCTTATAGCGCTTGGTTGCCATATGTGTCGTTCTTGTTCAGTCGGCAAATGTAATTGGGGAATAGCTACGCAAGACGCAGACCTTGTAAAGAGACTCGATACTGATATTATGTACAAACGACTTGTAAATTTGGTTTCCGCATGGAATCATGAGATACAAGAGATGCTTGGCGGTATGGGCATTAATGCCATTGACAGCTTAAGAGGTAACAGGCTTATGCTGAGAGGCATTGGGTTGAGCGAGAAAGAATTGAATATTCTTGGTATTCAGTATGCCGGCGAATAATTTTTGATATTTCTTGTTGTGTTTTTATACACATTACTTGAATTTGATTCGGAATTTATGTTTTGTAAAAGAGGTAGAAACATGAAAACTATTGACGCTTTAAATATTTATTATCGCGAATTAAACAATTTAATTGATAATACAATCGAAACAGAAAAGACTATTTCTTTAAAAAATGTTTTTGGTCAAAGATACATCGGAAGAGGTTTGCCTGAAAAAGTTAAATTGAAAATTTACGGTGTTCCGGGAAATGATATGGCTGCATATATGGACGGGGCAGAGCTTGAAATATTTGGTAATGCCCAAGATGCTGTCGGAAATACAATGAATAACGGTAGAATAATAGTCCATGGTAATTGTGGAGATACCTTGGGTTATGCTATGAGGGGCGGGGAAATTTACGTTGAAGGAAATGTTGGTTATAGAGTTGGTATTCATATGAAAGAATATAAAGAAATGAAACCTGTAATCGTAGCAGGCGGTAAAGCCGGCGAGTTCCTTGGAGAGTACATGGCAGGAGGGGCAATTATTTTGCTTGGTTTAAATTTTTCAAAAAACGGATCAATAGTAGGTAGATTTTGTGGAACTGGTATGCATGGCGGAGCTATTTATTTAAATGATAATGCCAACGAATGTATGTTTGGTAAAGAGGCTGTTAAAGTCGCTATTACAGATACAGACATTGCGTTTTTGAAAAAACATATTGATTTTTACTCAGAGACTTTTAAAAAAGATTTAAAACATTTAAAAATAGAATCATTTTCAAAATATGCGGCAGTTAATAAAAATCCGTATTCGAATATGTACTGTGTTTATTAAGCGCTGAATTTTTGAAAAAGAAGGATTAGGAAATGGAAAAAGAGAAAAAGATGTTAGACAAAAAATATAAGAAAGCTTATCTAAAATTATCCAATGGCGTAACGCTTGAAGGAAGAGCTATTGGCGCTGGTGTAATTGTAAGCGGCGAGATGGTTTTTAATACGGGTATGTTAGGGTACAGCGAAGCTATGACAGATCCCTCATATTTAGGACAGATTTTAGTTTTCAGTTTTTGTCTTATAGGTAATTATGGAATACCTTTTCCTAAAGATGGGAATCTTTTTATGTCTAAAGGTCACGAAAGTTCTTCAATAAAAACACAAGGTGTTATAGTGTCAGATATTTATGACAACTGTTATCATCATGACGGCGGTATTTTTCTTGAAGAGTGGATGGAAAGTCAAGGTGTATCGGGGATTGCCGGTATAGACACAAGATACTTAGTTCAGATGATAAGAGAAAGTAGGAATCTTTGGGGAAAAATCGTTCCTGAAGGTGGAAAACCGCAGGATAAAAATAAGTTTGAATTTTTGAAAAACTTTCAAGACAACGAATATGTTGATCCGTCAAAGTATAATTTAATGCCGTCCGTGTCAACTAAAGAAGTAGTAAAAATGGGCAAAGGTTTTAAAAAAGTTGCAGTTATTGATTGTGGAGCAAAATGGAACATCATGCGAATGCTTATGGAGAGGGGATGCGAAGCGCATGTTTTGCCATGGGATACAGATTTTTCCAAAATACAATGCGACGGGTGGGTTATAAGTAACGGTCCCGGAGATCCAAAAAATACAGGCGATTTGGTTGATAGAATAAAAAAAGATGTTTTAAGCGCAAACAAGCCTATTTTAGGAATATGTTTGGGGCATCAGCTTTTGTCTCTTGCGTCCGGAGCAAAAACAAAAAGATTAAATCACGGGCATAGAAGCCACAACCAGCCTGTTTTTTCTCTTCCTGAAAAAAAGGCATATATGTCGAGCCAAAATCATAGATATGCGGTTGAAAAAAGTTCAATAAAGTCTGATTGGGAATTATGGTTTGAAAATGCAAACGATGATTCAGTGGAAGGGTTAAAACATAAAACAAAACCGTTTATGTCTGTACAGTTTCATCCTGAAGCGTCAAGCGGACCAAACGACACAAGTTGGATAATGGATAAATTTGTAGGTTCGATAAAAAAATAGCAGACAAATTTTACGTTAGAACTATAAAGAGACAATGAGCGCGCGAGTAAATAAATTGAATGATGTATAACGAAGTCTCAGGTAAATATAAGGCAGATGTGATTACCGCAACTAAGAAAGATGTTTTATTTTCAAATATGAAAAGTGAATAAAGACGATATATATTCAGTAATTTCAATAAATAAGAACTGGCGCGTGAGATAGTCGAACGATGTCGAGCATTTACAAAGAGACTTGAACAAGGGACATACTCACTAATGGTCATAAGGGGATATGTAGGTATAGGTTTGCTTCTTGCTTTAGGTAAAGCGATTGCTTCCACGGGACCGTCATTGTTGGCAACATGTTTTGTTAATTATAATTTATACCGCGTTATAGATTGTTTGTAAAAAATAGAAAATAAGAGAGAAAGTATGCCGATTTTAGATTTCTTGTTACCAAAAAATGGAAAAAAGCAAAAAGTTATTCTTCTTGGGTCAGGGGCTTTGTCTATAGGACAAGCAGGGGAATTTGATTATTCCGGATCTCAGGCTGTAAAAGCTTTGGAAGAGGAAGGTCTTGAGGTAATAATTATTAATCCTAACATTGCTTCAGTTCAGACAAATAAAGGTCCAAACAAAAAAGTTTATTTGTATCCTATTACTCCTTTTTGGGTAGAAAAAATTATTAAAATTGAAAAGCCCGTTGCAATTATTTCGAGTTTTGGCGGACAGACATCTTTAAACTGTGTTATAGCGTTGGAAAAAAATGATGTTTTGAAGAAATATAACGTAAAAGTTTTGGGAACTCAGGTTGACGCTCTTGAGCTGTCTGAGGACAGAGAACTTTTTGCGCAAAAAATGAAATCTATAAATGCGCCTATAGCAAAAAGCCACGCTGTTTCTACGGTGGAAGAAGCGCTGAAAACTGCTGAAACAATTGGCTATCCTGTCATAACAAGATCTGCATTTGCCCTTGGCGGATTAGGCTCCGGACTTGCAAGAACATCTTTAGAACTGAAAAAGCTCACTCAATCTGCCCTCATGACATCTCCTCAGGTTTTAATTGAAAAATCTCTTCACGGTTGGAAAGAAATAGAATACGAAGTAATGCGCGATAAAACAGGAAATACTATAACTATATGTAATATGGAAAACTTCGACCCTATGGGCATACATACGGGCGATTCTATAGTTATTGCTCCGTGTCAAACAATCAACAATACCGAAAATAATATGTTGAGAGATACTGCAATTAAAATTGCGCAGAACGTTGGCATTGTTGGCGAGTGTAATGTGCAGTATGCTTTAAATATTAAAGATTATGGTTTTTATGTTATAGAAATTAATGCAAGATTGTCTCGTTCGAGCGCATTGGCAAGTAAGGCAACAGGATATCCTATCGCTTATATAGCTGCAAAAATAGTCATAGGTTTTGATCTTTTGGAACTTAAAAATCCGGTTACGGGCACTACTTCCGCGTTCTATGAGCCATCGCTGGATTATGTTACTTTAAAAGTACCCCGTTGGGATTTAAGTAAGTTTAGCGGAGTTTCAAAAAATCTTGGCACACAAATGAAATCTGTAGGTGAAGTTATGGCTATTGGAAGAAATTTCTGCGAGGTTGTTCAGAAAGCTATAAGAATGGTAAATGAAAATGAAGAGGGAATAACTACAAATGTTTTCAATAATGCTTCTGACGAAGATATTGAAAAAGAGCTTTTATCGCCCACAAGTTTGAGAGTTTTTGCAGTTTATGAAACGTTTAAGAGAGGGAAATCCCTTGAGTATGTATATGAAAAAACAAAAATAGATTATTGGTTTTTGTCGCATATTTTGTACTTAGCGCAAGTTGCAACTGAATTATTTAACTTTTTTAAGCAAAAAGAAAAACAAGACAGTTTTACATCCCAAGATTTATATAATGCCTTTAAGCGGATTTCAAAAGAGCATTTACAACGTTTAAAATCAAGAGGTTTTTCAGATTTTCAGCTTACAAAAATATTTCTCTCCGCGCGCTTGAGTAGCAAAGTTAAACTCAGTATAAAGCAAATAAGAGCTTTATCTTTGGGTATAAGAAAATTAAGAAAAAAACTTGGTGTTTTGCCTGTTGTAAAACAAATTGATACCACATCTTCAGAATATCCTACAAGATCTAACTATTTGTATCTTACTTATGATGGAATGCACAGCGATGTTTCTGCCAAGAAAAATGCAAAGAGCATAATTACTTTAGGAAGCGGTAGTTATCGCATAGGGAGTAGTTTGGAGTTTGATTGGTGTTCCGTTATGACAAGCGGTTATTTTAAAAATAAAAAAAATGACAGTGTTATTATTAACTGTAATCCCGAAACTGTATCAACTGACTATAGCGCTTCAGACAGATTATATTTTGAAGAATTGTCGTCAGAAAGAGTGTTGGACATTATAGATATTGAAAATCCTAAAGGCGTAATCGCCTGTATGGGCGGACAAAATCCCAATAATTTGATTCAGTCTTTAAGCGAAGCAAAAGTAAATATTTTAGGGCATAGCCAAAAGAGCGTTGATGCCGCCGAAGACAGGGAAAAGTTCTCAGCGATGCTCGATAAACTTGATATAGATCAGCCTGAGTGGACTTCAGCCGTTTCTATTTCAGAAATAGAAAAATTTATAGAAAAAGTAGGATTTCCTGTTTTGATTCGTCCGAGTTTTGTTCTCTCTGGAACTCTTATGAATGTTGCAAACGATAAACAGAGTTTGGATTATTACTTGTCTCTTACAAAAGATATTTCCGCTGATTTTCCTGTTGTTATTTCAAAATTTATTCTTGATGCAAAAGAGATTGAATGTGATGGTGTTGCAAAATACGGCGAAGTTATACTTTCTCTCGTTACGGAACATGTTGAAAATGCCGGTGTTCATAGCGGCGATGCCACAATGGTCTTTCCTCCGCAAAAAATATACTCTCACACAGTAAATGTTATAAAAGATATAGTAAGAAAAATAGTGAAAGGTCTCAATTTAAACGGTCCTTTCAACGTACAGTTTATAGCTAAAGATAACGACGTTAAAGTTATTGAATGTAATGCAAGAGCATCAAGGTCGTTTCCGTTCATTTCAAAAGTTTCAGGAGTAAATCTTGCAGAGCTCTCATGCAAAGTAATGAACAATGAAAAAGTAAAAAAGATATTAATTGACGAAAGCGAAATACCATATGTTGGCGTTAAAGCTTCAATGTTTAGTTTCCAGCGGCTAGACGGCGCGGACCCAGTTGTTGGCGTAGAAATGGCATCTACGGGCGAAGTCGGTTGCTTAGGCGAAAAATTTAATCACGCTATGCTTCTTTCAATGGAAGCAACTCAGATAAAAAAACCTAAAAAAGGAGTTCTTTTAAGCACGGGCAGAGAAAGAGATAAAGTTAAATTCATGGAAGTGATAGACAATCTCTATAAATTAGATGTTCCGCTATATGCGACAAAAGGTACGGCAAAATATCTTGAAGAAAGAGGCTATTATAAAGTTAATGTTGTTCATTGGAATCGCAATCCTAGAGCCGTAGATATAATAATTGATGGCAAAGTGGATTTTGTTATAAATATAAATAAAAATTTAAGTGTTGACGAGCTTAGCAATAATTCAGAGATAAGGAAGACCGCCGTTAAGTGCGGTTGTTCAATATTAACTAATCTTGAAAAAGTCATAGCTTATTTAAGAGCCTATGACTCTTACTCAGAATTGCAAAATGTTGAGAATTGTATCAGTTTATAGCTGACTGACTTTATATTGCTACATTGCAATGTAAAGTTAGTTGGCTATAATTTTTTGTCTTGAATTAATTTTGTTTTAAATGTAGCGCGAGGGTGCTATCTTTAATTTTTTGTAGCTGAAATGAAGCGCGATGCAAAGTTAACACGAGATTGATTATGCGTGTTTGGCGGTTTTTTTTGTTCTAAATGTTTTGCAAAAGAGGAAAAAATGTGTGGAATAATTGGAGTTGAAAATAATGACAATGCTGCGGTTTTAGCCTCGGCGGGACTGCTCACTCTGCAGCACAGAGGCGAAGAGTCGGCGGGCATTACAATCAGCGGTAAAGAAAAAATGAAAACTTTTAAGGCTATGGGGCTTGTTTCAAGAATTTTTAATGAAGAAATTCTTCTTAATAAACTTCCGGGAACCGTAGCTGTAGGGCATGTTCGTTATACGACTTCGGCAAAAAGTTCTTTAACGAATGCTCAGCCTTTTCAGATAAATTGTATCCATGGAAATATTGCGGTAGCGCATAACGGTAATATTACAAATTTTCTTAAAATAAAACAGATGCTTCTAAGGAAAGGCGCAATTTTTAATCATACTTCCGATACAGAAATACTACTTCATCTTATTGCTATGGCTAAAGGGAATCTAGCAAATATAGTCGCAAGTTCTCTACGTAAGCTCGAAGGCGCATTTTCTCTTGTAATTCTTAAAGATAAGACTCTTATAGGCGCGAGAGACGAACATGGTTTTAGACCGTTAGTTTTGGGAAAAATTGGCAACTCATACATAATATCTTCAGAAAGCGCCGCAATAGAAGTTATTGGCGGGACATACATAAGGGATATAAACTCCGGTGAAATTATTGTTATAGAAAACGGACAAATCAAAAAATCTTTTTTGTATAAAAAAACTAAGAAACAAAATACTTGCATTTTTGAACAGGTTTATTTTTCAAGACCGGACAGTATAATGTTTGGGAAAACAGTGAAAGAAGCTAGGGTAAAAATGGGCGAATATCTTGCTAACCAGATGAAAAATGTAAAGGCTGATATTGTTATGCCTGTGCCGGATACAGGTTATTTTGCAGCTCTCGGTTTTTCGAGAACTTCAAATATTCTTTTTGAGAATGGTTTTGTAAGAAATCATTATGTTGGAAGATCGTTCATAAAACCATCGCAAAACTTAAGAGATTTAACCGCAAGACTTAAACTTCGACCAATACGTGAAGTCGTTAAGGGAAAAGAAATAATCCTTGTTGACGATTCAATAGTACGAGGAACGACATCAAAGAGACTTGTTAATATCTTGAGAGAAGCTGGAGCAAAGAAAATACATTTTGCGTTATCTTGTCCTCCGATAATAGGATCATGCTATTATGGAATTGACACGCCAAGTAAAGACCACTTGATAGCGGCAAATAATTCAATAGAAGAAATGAGAAAGTATTTAGGCACGGATAGCTTGACATTTTTAAGTTTAGAAAATCTTGTTAAAGCTTGTTCTTGCGGTAATAAAAAAGAAAAAGTTTTCTGTACGTCGTGTTTTACGGGAAAATATCCTACAGTAATTTCAAGAAACACATATAAGGAAGACTGTTAAAATGTCAAAGTATATTTTTATTACCGGTGGAGTTGTAAGTTCATTAGGTAAAGGTATTTCCGGAGCAAGCATAGGTAAGCTTCTCCAACTTCGTGGCTTTAAAGTGAACATGATAAAATTCGACCCTTATATAAACATAGACCCGGGAACAATGAATCCTTATCAGCATGGTGAAGTTTTTGTTACTGCAGATGGAGCAGAATCAGATTTGGATTTAGGCACTTACGAGAGATTTTTAGACGTTTATACAAGCAAAGCTAACACAAATACGGCAGGTGATATTTATAAAACTGTAATCAATAGAGAAAGAAGGGGAGATTATGATGGCGCGACAGTGCAGGTTATTCCTCATATTACGGATGAAATAAAGAAACGGTTTGTTGCGTTAAAAAACAAATGCGATATTTCTATAATTGAAATTGGCGGAACAGTTGGAGATATTGAAGGTCTTCCGTTTATGGAAGCCGCAAGACAGTTCCAGCTTGAAAATAAAAAAGAAGATATTTTTAGCATACATGTTACTCTTGTACCCTATATTGCAGGCGCGCATGAGTTGAAAACAAAACCTACTCAGCATTCGGTTAATAAACTAAGAGAAATAGGAATTTCTCCCGATATGATAATATGCAGAACAGAATATCATCTTGACGAATCTTTAAAAAGAAAAATTTCTCTGTTTTGTAATGTCAAGGAAGAATGTGTAATAGAAGTAATGGATGCCCCTTCAATTTATTTTATTCCCGAGGCTCTTTATGATCAAAAAGTTGATTCTTTAATAATCGAAAAACTTAACATGAAATCTAAAAAGAAATTTGATAAAACATGGTTTACAAAAATAAAATCGCTTGGCGAATTTAATAAAACTGTTAAGGTTGCAGTTGTAGGCAAATATGCAGATTTGAAAGATGCATATAAATCTATTGACGAGTCTTTGAATATTGCCGCAACAGAGCTAAAAGCGAAGGCAGAAACACATTATCTTGGAGCAGAAGATAAAGATTTAGTAAGAAAGCTAAAAGACTTTGATGCTATTTTAGTTCCAGGCGGATTTGGCAATAGAGGTGTAGAGGGGAAAATAAAAGCAATAACTTATGCTAGAAAGAATAAGATTCCGTTTCTTGGAATATGTTTGGGCATGCAGTGCAGCGTTATAGAAGCGTCAAGGAATTTAGCAAAACTTAAAAATGCGAATTCAACAGAATTTGACGAGACAACAAAATATCCTGTAATAAAGATTATTGAGGAACAGAAAAATGTTAGTTATAGAGGCGGAACAATGAGACTTGGTAACTACAAGGCTGAAATAAAGAAAGACACTCTAGCTCATAATTTATATAAGTCTGTAGCAGTTGAAGAAAGGCACAGACACAGATACGAAATGAATCCAGAATTTATAGACATATTGGAAAAGGCGGGTCTTTCTGTAACTGCATATCACAAAGGCGTGCTTCCCGAAATTGTAGAAATAAAAGATCATCCATTTTTTCTAGGAGTACAGTTTCATCCTGAATTTGCTTCAAGACCCATGAAAGCGCATCCCATTTTTAGAGGGTTTCTAGTCGCAGCTTTAAAAGTGAGTAAATAATCTCACATTCATTCCTTTATTCCTGTAACTTCCTCTCTTTTAATAGTTCATAGATATTTTGCAAGCTTTGTATTTATTTGAATTTATTTTTGCTACAAATTAGGTGGAGCTGTAAAGAAAGTATGCCGCTGATACTGCTTGCTCTGCTCATACATACAATCGAGACCGTTAGATTACAAAAACAGAATAATATATAATATACTAACTAGTAGGCAAGCATTAAGTAGTCAAAGAGCAAAAAAGAAAGAGGAGGTGTGAGCTTATGGCAGAATTTACAGGTTTAAAATCCGTCCTTTGGCCAATACATAAATTTGAGTTAAAAAAGTTTCTTCCTATGGCCTTTATTATGTTTTGCATATTACTCAATTACAGCTTGTTAAGAATAATGAAGGACTCGTTAGTGGTAACGACAATGGGCGCAAGCGTAGTACCCACAATTAAGTTATGGTTTGTGATACCGTCAACGATATTGTTAGTGATAATTTATTCGAAACTAGTCAATATTTTTTCGAAAGATTCTGTCTTTTACATAATGGTAACATTTTTCATGGGATATTTTATATTGTTTGCGACTATATTATATCCATACCATCAATATTTGCATGCTGATTTTTCAGATGTTTCTTCAGGATTACTGTTTGGATTAGGATTATTGAAGCCGATAGGTCACTGGGTATTTTCTTCGTTTTATGTGATGGCGGAGCTTTGGGGAAGTTCCATGATAGGTCTGATGTTTTGGCGTTTTGCTAACGATGTTACTTCTATCAAGGAGTCAAAGCGTTTTTATGCGATGTTTTTATGTATAGCCAACTTTGGTCTTGTGATTACATGTCTTTTCGTGAAGGTATTAAACGATGAACGATTGGACGCAAACGAATGGAGCGCATTACCCTACTTCATTCTGATAGTTGTGATATCATGTCTTGTTATAATCGGTTTGTATTACTGGCTAAACAATGACATATTGAAAGATTCGCGCTACTATAATCCTGACGAAATCAAGAAACCAAAAGAAAAAGCAAAGTTATCTATGTTGGAAAATTTAAAATACATTTTCAAATCCAAATATCTCGGGTATATAGCGCTTCTGTTGATATGCTATGGAATAAGTATAAATCTCATAGAGGTCGTGTGGAAAGAACAGGTGTGTTTGTTATATCCTACAAAAGCTGGGTATAGCTCATTTATGGGACATCTCAATCTATACACAGGAGTTTTCACCATAATATGCACGTTGATTGGCACAAATATATTGCGCAGATGTTCATGGTTTGTAGGGGCAATAATAACGCCTATTACGTTTTTTATAACAGGTCTTGTTTTCTTTGCATTTATCATATTCAAAGAACAACTTACGTCGGTTGTCACACCGCTTGGACTCACAGTTCTAGGGATTGTGATATCTTTTGGATTTATTCAGAATTTTCTGTCAAAAGGAGTAAAATATTCATTTTTTGATCCCACTAAGGAAATGTGCTATATTCCGCTAGATGATGAATTGAAATCAAAGGGTAGGGCTGCTGTTGATATTGTCGGCGCACGTGTCGGAAAAGGCGGAGGCTCGTTTATCCAGTATATGTTACTTAACGTCATTTTTATTGGATCTTCGCTAGTGCAATTGGTTCCCGTCATAGCGGTTATATTCGTTGTAATACTTCTACTCTGGTTTGTGGCTGTTTTTGGACTAAATAAAAAGTTCTTACATCTTACCAAAGATGATATAAAATAAGAGGGGTTCAATATAGCAAAAGAAGAATTATTGATACTGTGTAGAGTAATATCGCAACATATTGCGCATTTTAGGAATTTCAAAAATAAAGACAAACGGATTGAAACAATAACAAGCTTTTAGTAAAACAGCGCAATTCTATATATAAAATCATCTTTTTGCGGTTTTGCCGTACAATATGCGTTTGAGATTTTTCGGTATAGGCAAATATAAGCCTGATAAACCAGTCAATTTATTGCAAGCAGACAACGCGCATTTAAAAATAAACTGGAAGAAACGATATTTAATCAACGCCGTTAATGTAAAAAGCAGACTAGCATTTAGCAAAGAATACAACAGATTAAACAGTGAAAACGCCAAAGATTTTTTAGAGACATTAAGATAAAGCGGATAAAAACAGATAACGGAAGCGAATTTGACAGATACGCAATAAGGTTTTTTACTCTTT
>JAIXMY010000019.1:0-5749 GCA_020328045.1 Candidatus Endomicrobiellum pyrsonymphae | reverse complement strand
GAGTCAAAAAGTTTCTATATTTTCCCCTTGTCTCTTTAGACAATATTATAACAGAACAATTTTCTTCATCCCCGGGACATACAACAGGCGTTTTGTCAAATGTGAACTCCGAACACTTTTCTATTGACCCATCATGAAGATGTCCTTCATATCTAGGAGAACCGGTCAGCTTACACTGCTCAAATCCTTTAAATTCACGCTCAATTCCTTTTTCACTATTTTTACATATAGTTTCACCGGATTGACGCGTACTACATTCCATCGAAGGAAGCGCGCTCTTGATAGAAATTACATTTCCTTCCTTTACAGGAAGGAAGTTGAAGTAAAGGAAGGAAATGTAATTTCTATCAAGAGCGCAGTCATCACCAGCAGAAAGATCATATTTCACTTTTATTACTCTTTCTGATGACGGGGTCGAAATATTAGTTCGTTCAACTCATGTGGAAATTCGGACCATGTACGACGACCTAATATTTCGACCCCGTCATCAGAAAGAGTAATAAAAGTGAAATATGATCTTTCTGCTGGTGATGACTGCGCTCCTGTACCAGTTGAAGTAAAGGAAGGAAATGTAATTTCTATCAAGAGCGCGCTTCCTTCGATGGAATGTAGTACGCGTCAATCCGGTGAAACTATATGTAAAAATAGTGAAAAAGGAATTGAGCGTGAATTTAAAGGATTTGAGCAGTGTAAGCTGACCGGTTCTCCTAGATATGAAGGACATCTTCATGATGGGTCAATAGAAAAGTGTTCGGAGTTCACATTTGACAAAACGCCTGTTGTATGTCCCGGGGATGAAGAAAATTGTTCTGTTATAATATTGTCTAAAGAGACAAGGGGAAAATATAGAAACTTTTTGACTCAAAAGTCCGCGATTTTGGATTGGAAAACATCCAAGGAATATAAAAAGAAGATGAAAGAAGCAGAGAATAAGAAAAAAATTCTAGATAAAAATTATAAAGGTAATGAGGTAGCGGCAGCAGCGTACGATAAAGCCGTAGGCGAAGGCAAAAAGGAACTGGAAATAAATAAAGCGGTAAAAGAAGCAGTAGTAGCGGAARAGAAGAGAATAGMGAGGGAAGAATATTTAGAACAGTATAAGAACGATAAGTATCCGACGAAATATAAAGTAGCGGCAGAAGCGTACGATAAAGCCGTAGGCGAAGGCAAAAAGGAACTGGAAATAGATAAAGCGGTAAAAGARGCAGTAGTAGCGGAARAGAAGARGATAGCRGAGARAGAGAGGRAAGAATGTGTAGGAGAAGGAGAGTTTGAGGATGAAGAGTTTGAGGATGAWTTTAAAAAAGTAGCGGMAGMAGCGTACGATAAAGTGAAGGGTTCAGGAGGAACGAGTAATAAGGCATGCGTAGCGGCAGGCGAAGCGGTGGTAGCGGAGAAGGAGAAAAATAAAGGTATGGTGTATATACTCTCAAATGGTAAAGAAGATATTAATGTTACTAAACGTTATTATACGGAGTCAGAATGTGAACTAGAGAATCCTCATGCAGTGGACGAGTACTCGCGGGAGTGTGTAAGAGCGTGGTGTTATGTTGATGATAGAGTGTACTGACCATTGTCATGGCCATGGTCATGGCTGTTTCAAAATCCGGAGTTAAACGAGAACATGGAAACGCATTTACCTCGAAAGAAAACTCATAGATGAAGATAAATACGGTCAAGAAAAAGATGTGGAATTTCTCCATGTTTATAAAAATTTCGTCAAAAAATATAAAATAGAGTTCCTCAAACAAAATCCAAAAACTTTTATCGAGAAATGGTATTTCAAAAACATTATAGATGAAATAAATTTTGTTTTTGAAGAAATAAAAAACATCAAAGACGTTAATAATAAAAATATTTTAGCTTTAATTCTAAGTCGCGCAATGCGTTCGTGTAGGGCAACTACGCATTCAGATTTAGCAACGCTTGTAGAACCTGTATCAACAACTTATTATTGTTCTAAACACGGTAAAATCTGCAAACCCATATTTTCAATTATAAAGTGGTGGAAAACATATTCAAAAGACACAGTTAAAAGAATAAAAGAATTTGAAAAGCTAAAAACAGAAACACATCAATATTGTCTATCAGGAGATGCCAGAACAATTGACATTTTTACAGCGCTTTCCAAAAAGAAAAAATCTTTTGCAGATATATTAAACAGACAAAAAATATCAGGCATATTTTCTAGTCCGCCTTACGTAGGACTTATAGACTATCACGAACAACACGCCTATGCCTACAATTTATTTGGTTTTGATAGAAAAGACAAACTTGAGATAGGTCCATTATTTAAAGGACATACGAAGGAAGCGCAAAAAAACTATGTTGAAGGAATTTCAGCCGTTTTGAATAATTGTAAAAGATACTTAAAAAGGGACTATAACGTTTTTTTGGTAGCTAATGATAAGTATAATTTGTACTCTGAAATAGCCAACAAAGCAGGAATGAAAATAACAAATACTTTTAAACGTCCGGTATTAAATCGCACAGAAAAAGACAAAGGAACGTATTCCGAAATAATATTTCATTTAAAGGAAAACAGATGTCTTTAAATCAGATGCAGAAGTCCAGAATTGAAGAAATTTTAAAAGAAAGTCTCCGGACTAAATTTGGGAACTACAAACCCGAGCCCGCCTCGATGCCGTTTCATACAAGATTGCTTGGTAAAGATAGAATGGCGCTTTTTTCTTTTATACATTCATTAAATACTAATTTTGGAACGACTATATTTGAACCTGTTGCTCTTGAGTTAGCAAAATCTAATTTTGAAATAACTTCTAAACAGGCAGATGCTGGAACACGGATAAGCGATGGCGCGCAAAGAGAAATTCAAAATATACTTGATAATATATCTGCTGCAAATATTAAGCCAAATAAAATTGAAGAAATGGAAAGAATAAGAAAAGTAAGCCAGAAAGGTAAGATGCACAAAGTAAAACTCACAAAAATAGATGTTTTTCTTGAGAAATCAAATGGTGAAAAATTCTTATTTGATATTAAAACAGCAAAACCAAACAAAGGCGGATTTAAAGAATTTAAGAGAACATTGTTAGAATGGGTAGCAACAATCTTTGCAGAAAATCCGCAAGCAAAAGTAAATACATTACATTAATTGCAATTCCATACAATCCGTACAACTCAAAGCCTTATGATCGTTGGACAATGGCAGGTAT
The DNA here is from genome assembly GCA_020328045.1 of Candidatus Endomicrobiellum pyrsonymphae. GTDB lineage: Bacteria > Elusimicrobiota > Endomicrobiia > Endomicrobiales > Endomicrobiaceae > Endomicrobiellum > Endomicrobiellum pyrsonymphae. Next base: position 2,573 of record JAIXMY010000019.1, on the reverse strand, counting down.
GTTAGACTTGCCAAATGAATTAAAAGTAGCTGATGAATTTTGGGATTTTTTAAGTGGGAAAGATGCATATAAAGATTTATTAGATTGCTTTGAACGAGTTGGTATTGAATTAAGAGATGAGATTGATAATTATTTTAAGAAGTATAACAATATATGAAGAAATTTTTTATTATAGACGGAAATGCGTACGTCTTTGTGAAATAGATTCTCATTTAAAGGAAAATTTAAAATATGACTATTAAAGAATTTGTAGTAAAATTCAAACAAATTAAAAAAATGTGATTTATACTTACTAAGAGGAATGGAGCAACGGGTATAGGATATACTTTGGAAACACTACTTGGCATAACTGAAAATAATATTGCTAATCCTGACATTCTAAGAGAAATGGAGCAACGGGTATAAGGATATACTTTGGAAACACTACTTGGCATAACTGAAAATAATATTGCTAATCCTGACATCGAAGGAACATAACTCAAAGCTCATAGAAGCAAAGTAAATAGTTTAATTACGTTATTTACGCTCAATAATAAAGCATAGAAAATGCCGTCTTTGAAAGCAATTTGTAAACTCTCATTGCAAATCAACAACAGAACTGTTACATTTATTGTACATACTTCCCATTTTGTCAAAGAACAGACCGTCGCGGGCTCCAAAAATTTTTACATACTTAACAGCTCCAAAATTGGCACATTCCTCTTACATTTTCTGTGGTGTAAAATCTGTCTAAAATCGCTTTTTAACGCGCACACATTTTACCACCTTGACAAATGTTTTATTATTTAATAAAATCATTACATCGCAACAAATTAAGTCTATTAATCTCCGTCGGAGAAGTAAGGGCTTGACAAGTAAATATTTATTTGCGACAATGATCATTGTCGCAAATAAGCGAATGGATAGGGTTCGCTAAAAACAGACAGGCTAAAGATTGAAAAGAGACAGTAAATGGGAACGAAAATGAAAATAAAAGAATTAACTAATACGGAAATATTAAAATTAAAAGAAAGCGGAGATTTTATATCGTTAAATGAAATAGACGCATCTGAAAAATTGACTTATTCATCTGTGTCTGATGGCGTTGAGAATAATACTTTTGCCATTTTTGATTTGAGAGACAGTGTCGATTGCGTGAAACAGATGCGTATCTATTACTCAAAATCTTTGGCTGTGCCGACTAAAGATAAGAATACTACTGAACGGGAAATTGAAGACAATGTAGAGTTAGTAATGTCTGTTTTGGTAAATATTTTTAGTTATTTAAAAACAAAAACAATAGAAACGGGCAGGGTAAAAATATACGCAAATACTCAGTTGGAATTCATGGTTTTTTCGCTAATGGCACAAGAAATGCAAAAAAAAGACGAAGACAAGCATGATATAAAATTATACAAACGGTGGATAGAGATTATTGAAAGGTAAAGGGGAGGGAGCAATATGAAAAACAACATAATAAACAATGCTATTTCAAGCGTTCTTGCAAAGCAAGAAGTACAAGATTGTCCTATTTCTAAAGCTTTTATGAAAGCCATTCAAGAATACGTAAGATTAGGATACAATTTGTCGGAATTATCATGGTTTAAAGGATTGAACTTTGAATCCATAGAGAATAACCCATTGCAAAAAGCTGTATAAACCAACAGTATTATTTAGTTCGTTGTTTATAAGATTGTTATCCAACACTTTTGATAGCTCTGAATTAAGTCTATAATCTTTTGTTCGTATTGCGTAGAATAACTGACCCAAGCAATTTTATCATTCTTTCCTGGAAGTACGCAACCTTGTGTATCTTTTGCGGTATTTCCTCTGTGGATACGCACGCCTGTAAAACCAGCCACATTTAGAAGCAATGGCAAATCTCTGTTAAACCTGTTGCTGTGGTTCACTATTACTTTATATTTTCCCGTTGGTATAAGCATTCGTGATATTTTACTCGGCTCTAACGTATCGCACAGCGATTTATTGTCTTCAACAATATTGTTATGCTTGTCGTCATACCCGTTAAACTTGAGTCTGCCGATAGTACAGTTGTCCTTAAAGGCAACTCTCTTTAAAAATAACTCTAAGTCTTGTTTCATAAATTCCTCTTTACTCCTTAAATCAATTAAGTTTGACAATTTCATTAAAAAACGTTACTATATTATCATCAACCCACTGAAAAAAGTGGTATAAGAAATCCTTAAAAAAAGGTATAATTAAGTGAGCATATAAGCTTTATCAAGGTAATACTGTTTACAACAATTGTTAATAATGACTAGTAGCTTACGCATAACAGCGACAATAGCAACCATTTTAAGTTTGCCGTTGTTTGTCAGTTTTTCATAGAAGGCTTTTAGGTTTTTATTGTTTCTGACAGCGCCCATAGCGCACATAAAGAGCATGCGTTTAACAAGCAAGAGGGCGAGTAGCAGAAGTTCTGTGCCTTTTGCTAGTCTTACCGCTATCATTGGCATAAGGAGCAAGACCAGCTAAAGCAGCAATTTCTCTGCGGTTAGCTTTGCCCAATTCAGGCATAACGGCTAACAGGGTCATGGTAGTTTTTTCGCCTACTGATTTCACAGAACTTATAG
>JAIXMY010000086.1:5078-6767 GCA_020328045.1 Candidatus Endomicrobiellum pyrsonymphae | reverse complement strand
CCACCTCCGCGCCTCCGCCTCTTGTAGCGCCAACCTCTCCACAGCCTGCATTATCTCACTTACCTTCTCCGTCAGTACCACGACGGAGAAGGTAAGTGAGATAATGCAGGCTGTGGAGAGGTTGGCGCTACAAGAGGCGGAGGCGCGGAGGTGGGAAGAGAAGAATGAGAATGAGGATTTGGCTAGTAATGAAGAGAAGAAGAAGCTGGAGGCGGAGGTGAAGGCGGCGAAGGAAACGTTGAAGGGTGAGATAACGGGAGAGAAGAAGGTGTTGATAGAGGAGCTGATGAATGAGAAGGCGATGTTAAAAAATATGGTGTTGAATAAGGTGGCGAAGTGGGAGAAGAGTATACTGGAGCGTAGTAGTGAGAATTATATTTATTACCATGATGCTGTGATGAGAGAGGTGGAGAGGGAGGAGGTGGTAACGCCACCGCAGGAAGCAAAGACTAAGCTTGATTTTTGGGAAGCGTGGACGAGAGTGGATAATACGGTAGATTGGATAAAGGAGCTGGTGAAAGAAAGTGCGATGGAGTCGCTACTGGAAGAGGATTGGCAGAATAAGAAGAATGAGCATGTTTTTATTTTTAAGGATTATTCGAAAGCGGATAAGAGGTCAGAGCTGGTGCAGATAAAGCTGGTGGAAATGACGGTAAATAGGAAGGGGGAGGCACTGGCGAGGGCGAAGATATTGGAGGTGGGGAATACGACAACGAGGCTGGCGGATGTGGCGCTTGTGGCTATGAGGAAGAAGGCGGAGACGGAGAAGGCGTTAAAAGCAACATCGACAACAACAACATCGGCGACGGACACGGACAACAATGCCGGCGAATGACAACGCCGTCTCCTTCGGCAACTCCGGGACCCGTTTGATTTTTGATTGATGTGGCAATATGGCGAAAATGGCAGAATGCTTGAGGAAAGAATGATGGTAGCGAAGGAGATAGAGTTTATATATACATGGCAACAATAAATTACTCTTTCACTGAAAGAGGCGGCAACGCCAAAGGCATTGCCGGAGTATGAGGATGGAGAGTTCAAAATATTTTATGCAGGAAGTCTATTGATTCTCAAGATAGGTTGCATCACTAGCAAAAATAGTCGAATAGTTGTTTAAAGTCTAAATTATTTTTTTTGATTTTGGCGTACTTGTCGTAAAGTTTTTGTTTTGATTTAATTAGAGTTGAAGATTTAATGCCATATTCCAATGCCATTGAGGCTTCAATGTATGCGCATAATTTATCGCACATTTCAATCAAACTTCCATCAACAGCGTTATATTTATTGTCGGCAAACTTTGTTGCACTATCAACTTTCTTTACATTATTGTTTTCAATAATTTTATCTGAAAACTCATCTTCTATAAAGTATTTCATTTCTGTATGCCAGCTTGGAGGTATTAACGGCAATATTTTTTCGTCAACCTGTTTCCTTTCGTATTGTTTTATTATATCTTCAAGACCGGATATTGAAGATTTTACAGGCGACACTATATCTTTTGTAAGAATCTCAGGAATATCATGAAATAAAGCAGAATAAAAATTATTATACCTTCTTTTCTCTAAAGCATTCATTTCCATCGATAACAGATATGAAAAAATTGCTACCGTAAGCATATGTCCAAGCACAGATGTTTTTGGTATCCTAAAAGCCTGCGCCCATCTTTGTTGAAATCTAAGTTGTCCACAT
>JAIXMY010000086.1:0-5068 GCA_020328045.1 Candidatus Endomicrobiellum pyrsonymphae | reverse complement strand
ATGTGGACAACTTAGATTTCAACAAAGATGGGCGCAGGCTTTTAGGATACCAAAAACATCTGTGCTTGGACATATGCTTACGGTAGCAATTTTTTCATATCTGTTATCGATGGAAATGAATGCTTTAGAGAAAAGAAGGTATAATAATTTTTATTCTGCTTTATTTCATGATATTCCTGAGATTCTTACAAAAGATATAGTGTCGCCTGTAAAATCTTCAATATCCGGTCTTGAAGATATAATAAAACAATACGAAAGGAAACAGGTTGACGAAAAAATATTGCCGTTAATACCTCCAAGCTGGCATACAGAAATGAAATACTTTATAGAAGATGAGTTTTCAGATAAAATTATTGAAAACAATAATGTAAAGAAAGTTGATAGTGCAACAAAGTTTGCCGACAATAAATATAACGCTGTTGATGGAAGTTTGATTGAAATGTGCGATAAATTATGCGCATACATTGAAGCCTCAATGGCATTGGAATATGGCATTAAATCTTCAACTCTAATTAAATCAAAACAAAAACTTTACGACAAGTACGCCAAAATCAAAAAAAATAATTTAGACTTTAAACAACTATTCGACTATTTTTGCTAGTGATGCAACCTATCTTGAGAATCAATAGACTTCCTGCATAAAATATTTTGAACTCTCCATCCTCATACTCCGGCAATGCCTTTGGCGTTGCCGCCTCTTTCAGTGAAAGAGTAATTTATTGTTGCCATGTATATATAAACTCTATCTCCTTCGCTACCATCATTCTTTCCTCAAGCATTCTGCCATTTTCGCCATATTGCCACATCAATCAAAAATCAAACGGGTCCCGGAGTTGCCGAAGGAGACGGCGTTGTCATTCGCCGGCATTGTTGTCCGTGTCCGTCGCCGATGTTGTTGTTGTCGATGTTGCTTTTAACGCCTTCTCCGTCTCCGCCTTCTTCCTCATAGCCACAAGCGCCACATCCGCCAGCCTCGTTGTCGTATTCCCCACCTCCAATATCTTCGCCCTCGCCAGTGCCTCCCCCTTCCTATTTACCGTCATTTCCACCAGCTTTATCTGCACCAGCTCTGACCTCTTATTCGAAAGCGGATAAGAGGTCAGAGCTGGTGCAGATAAAGCTGGTGGAAATGACGGTAAATAGGAAGGGGGAGGCACTGGCGAGGGCGAAGATATTGGAGGTGGGGAATACGACAACGAGGCTGGCGGATGTGGCGCTTGTGGCTATGAGGAAGAAGGCGGAGACGGAGAAGGCGTTAAAAGCAACATCGACAACAACAACATCGGCGACGGACACGGACAACAATGCCGGCGAATGACAACGCCGTCTCCTTCGGCAACTCCGGGACCCGTTTGATTTTTGATTGATGTGGCAATATGGCGAAAATGGCAGAATGCTTGAGGAAAGAATGATGGTAGCGAAGGAGATAGAGTTTATATATACATGGCAACAATAAATTACTCTTTCACTGAAAGAGGCGGCAACGCCAAAGGCATTGCCGGAGTATGAGGATGGAGAGTTCAAAATATTTTATGCAGGAAGTCTATTGATTCTCAAGATAGGTTGCATCACTAGCAAAAATAGTCGAATAGTTGTTTAAAGTCTAAATTATTTTTTTTGATTTTGGCGTACTTGTCGTAAAGTTTTTGTTTTGATTTAATTAGAGTTGAAGATTTAATGCCATATTCCAATGCCATTGAGGCTTCAATGTATGCGCATAATTTATCGCACATTTCAATCAAACTTCCATCAACAGCGTTATATTTATTGTCGGCAAACTTTGTTGCACTATCAACTTTCTTTACATTATTGTTTTCAATAATTTTATCTGAAAACTCATCTTCTATAAAGTATTTCATTTCTGTATGCCAGCTTGGAGGTATTAACGGCAATATTTTTTCGTCAACCTGTTTCCTTTCGTATTGTTTTATTATATCTTCAAGACCGGATATTGAAGATTTTACAGGCGACACTATATCTTTTGTAAGAATCTCAGGAATATCATGAAATAAAGCAGAATAAAAATTATTATACCTTCTTTTCTCTAAAGCATTCATTTCCATCGATAACAGATATGAAAAAATTGCTACCGTAAGCATATGTCCAAGCACAGATGTTTTTGGTATCCTAAAAGCCTGCGCCCATCTTTGTTGAAATCTAAGTTGTCCACATAAGTCTAAAAAACCATAATATTTTCTATTAAACACCAATTCTCTTATGCCTGATAAATCGTCAAAACTAGCAAGACCGTCGTCCACTTTTTGCTTTGTTTTCTCTATGTCGTAAATCATTGAATTCCATGGATATATTATACCAAACTCCCATTTTGTCGAAAGACAATGAGCCGCGCTTAAAATTCTTCTTTCTTGTTTAGCATAACTATAATCCAAAAAATATTTTGAATATCTTTCTCCAAAACCGCCGTTTAAAGCGAACAAATCGTCATTTAAATTTTCTATTATCCATCTGTTTAATTCTTGCTCTTTTTTTGACATTATCTCGTGAAAAACTTCAGGCTTTAGGTCCGTAAGCATTATTCTCTGAAAAAACTCAAAAATACCGCCTTCAATAAGTTTTATCCAATCAACAGATTTACCATCTTCTTCCTCAAACTTCGCGACGATATAAGCAATTATCATTTTATGCGCTTGTTTATCGAGTTCAAAAAAATCAAAAGGACGAATATGATCGTTCCATCTTAAAATATTTGCAGCTGAGAAAATTCTTAAAATCAAATCTTTTGTTATCATTTTTTTTCCAATAATTAATTATAATCAACTAACTCTACATTAATACCATTTAGACACATTTTATGAAACGTTTTTAGATATTCTCTCTTTTCTTTAAAATCCTTCATCTCCGTCAAATACACCTTTGTTATTAGCATATGCCTGTCTTTCATTGCACTTTTTTCTATAACATTTATTCCAGTTATATCTTGCTTCTTTAATTTTATATTCACCAACCTGTCAGACGACACAATACACTCCATAATCTGGTCTTAACCTCGTTGATATTTTTGTATTTTGTGATTAAAACGCAAACTACGCACTTAAAATCCGATTTCAGCCATACACAATTTTGCTATCTAATCAAGGAATGGCATTTTATACGGCTTTTTGCAATGGACTATTCTCTATGGATTCAAAGTTCAACCCTTTAAACCATGATAATTCCGACAAATTGTATCCTAGTCTTACATATTCTTGAATAGCTTCCATAAAAGCTTTAGAAATAGGACAATCCTGCACTTCCTGCTTTGCAAGAATGCTTGAAATGGCATTGTTTATTATGTCGCTTTTCATATTGCTCCCTCCTCTTTACATTTCAATAATCTCTATCCACTGTTTGTATAATTTTATAGTATACTTGTCTTCGTCTTGTTTTTGCATTTTTTGCGCCATTAGTGAAAAAACCGAGAATTCCAATGGAGTATTTGCGTATATTTTTACCCAGCCCGTTTTTACCTGCTTACATAATGTTCAAGCAGCTGGTTTGCTACCTCATTTACTCATATCTTTGTTCTTGGCTTCTGCTTTTAATCGATTTATCTATATTGTCTCTATCATGGAGTCTCACAATATTTAAATCGTATCCTATTCCATTTAATATATTTCTAAACGTATCTATTCTTGGTCTTACATCTTTATTAAGCGCTTTATATACCCCTGCTCTTTGCATTTTATTTTTCTTAGCTATATTTGTAGCAGCTCCTCTTTCAGACATTACAACTATCTTTAAGCAGGATAAAAGATTTTCTAAATCGTTATCTTTATGATACTCCATTATTAAATAATCTTTAAATTTTTGTAATTCTTTTGGATTTTTTCTCAATCTCTCAATTAAAAGACTATCGTTAAAAGGCATCGTTTTTATTTGTTCTTTCATTATTGGTGTCCCCTCTGTAAATTTTTAATTATTTCTATTGCTTTCAAAATATCTTTACGTTGTTCATCTTTAATTCCTCCGCACAGAAGCAAAACTACAGTATTTTTTTCAATAATATAATATACCCTATATCCTTTCCCAATATGTATTCTAAATTCAAATAATCCTTTTTCTCCGCTAATTTTTGAATAATCCTCGAAATTATTTACCTTCTCTATTCTATCAATCCTTTTTCTTATCGCAGCGATCACAACGATGTCCTTAAGTCCATTATACCATCTGCTAAAAATTTCAGTTTGTATTATTTCCATAGAATCTCTTTAGTCTCTATTATAGTAAAAGTGTATAAAATTTTATACACTTTTGGCAAGCCTTTGTAAAATATCACAACATATTGCGCATTTTAGGAATTCCAAAAATAAAGACAAATGGATTAAAACAACGACAAGCTTTTAATAAAATGGAGCATTTCTATATACAAAATCATCTTTTTGCGGTTTTACCATATCTTTACTATAGGCTTAAGTTCTAAACGGAAAAAATGTGCAATATGTGTTTTTGAGATTTTACATAGCTTGCAGAATATCCTAAGTTCAAGTTGCGACATATCTCTTGCATCTATATTATCAAAATTAGCGCCTTTAGGTAAACACCCCATAAGTTTTACTTTTAGAGTTTAAATAACATTTTTTTAGTTTGATTGTGCAGTAAAATTGTGTATAATAAACACGATAGTGCAGTGGATAGAGATTATTAAAAGTAAATGAGGGAACAATATGAAAAGCGACATAATAAACAATGCTATTTCAAGCATTCTTGCAAAGCAGGAAGTGCAGGATTGTCCTATTTCTAAAGCTTTTATGGAAGCTATTCAAGAATATGTAAGACTAGGATACAATTTGTCGGAATTATCATGGTTTAAAGGGTTGAATTTTGAATCCATAGAAAATAACCCGTTGCAAAAAGCTGTATAAACCAACAATATTATTTAGTTCGTTGTTTACAAAATTGTTATCCAACATTTTTGATACAACCTAATCAAATCTATAATCTTTTGTTCGTACTGCGTAGAATAACTGACCCAACCAATTTTATCATTCTTTCCGGGAAGTATGCAACCTTGTGTATCTTTTGAGATATTTCCCCTATGGATACGCACGCCTGTAAAACCAGCCACATT
>JAIXMY010000085.1 GCA_020328045.1 Candidatus Endomicrobiellum pyrsonymphae | reverse complement strand
AAACTAAAGTTTGCGCATCAGCAACCTCATCAAGCTTTTACCCTTGTGGTGTTGGAGATCCTGATGAAAACGGGCTCTTTGCCCCTTTCTCGCTCGATCTTCCAACACCCTTATACACTTTATTATACTTGTTTTTTAAGGAACAATTTCTCGCAAGGACGCCGACAATATGATGACATTACTCTTAAAAGGAAGACATAATATGACAACATTACAATTGAAAAGATGTGTAAGCTTATTTGTTTGCCTTTCTCTACTCCTTTCGGCATGCTCGCCCGATAAATCCAGCAAAGCTAGTAGCAACAAAACTGGTAGCACAGTTAACGACATGGCAAGAAATCAGTCTAACATCCAAGAGCTCGTCTCGCAACCCGCAAAAACCGACACGAGCGCTGGCAACAACATACCAAGATGATATACTATAGCAACAGAACTAGGAGTTGGAGTAGGAGTGGGAGAAATAACGAGAAGAGCTGGATTAGCAATATTCTACGGACTAACAATACCAACTGCACTAGCAGGAGGAGAAGCAGCAAGAGCAATGACGACAAGATTTGGCATGGGACCAGTAGCAGGAGCAGTAGCAGGAATAGGAGCAGGACTAGGAGTAGGAACAATGATAGGAGCAACAGCAGGCGGAGCATTAGGAATAATAGGTGAAAGTTTTAAGGATAAATTAATGCCAACGCTGCTATTTGGAGGAGTAACAGGAGCAGGAATAGGAGCATTTACAGGGATAATAGCAGGGCTATTAACAGGAATAGAAACTGGATTATTTGCTAAGCGCCCCAAAAAACTCGATAATCAGAAACAAAGCGCTAACGAAACAACCAACAACGCAACAACAAAAGATAACCCCAAAGCAGAAACAGGAGAAGCAAAAGCATAAACCAGCTAAACCAGCTGTTAAAATATGACGAACTACTTTAACTACTTTTAATTTTTTGACTTTGCAACAACACCGCCATAACAAAAGATAACCCCAAAGCTGAGCCAAAATTTGATTTGATATGGTGTCGTGTCAGAAGAAGAGTAGTAGCGCCACTAGGGAAGCATTGACTGTGGTGGAGTAATACACGGACACAGTTGCAGTTACACATGCAGTGAAGGTGACAAACCAACTAGACGCTGTATTAGCTTTAATTAGTTGGTACGACGTTTTTGTTTGAAATCTATAATATCTAAATCTAAATTTATCAAAAGCGATAGATAAAAACAAAAGAGGAAGTTGTGACAATCTAGACAACAACGATGCTGGATTGCTTCGTCATTTCATACTGAAAATAAGTGAGAACAAGCAAGATCCACTAGATACAAAAGAAACATTATTAGTACACTACGGGACAGCAGTAGTAACTGCACTAGCAGGAGGAGAAGCAGCAAGAGCAGTGACGACAAGATTCGAACTGGGACCAGTAGCAGGAGCAGGAGTACTGACAGGAGCAGTGACAGGAGGATTGACAGGAGCAACAATACTCGCTACACTCTCAAGAATAGTGAATGGAAATCTTGATTATCTATCAGATAATACAAGATCTGGAGCAATAGCAGGAGCAGTTATAGGAGGGATAGCAGAGCTAGCAACAGGAATAGAAACTGGATTTTTTACTAAGCGCCCCAAAAAACTCGATAATCAGAAACAAAACGCTAACGAAACAACCAACAACGCAACAACAAAAGATAACCCCAAAGCTGAAGCTAAGCCGGAATTTGATTTGATAAATAATACATGTCCGCAAGGAAAAAGTTAAGAGTCATAAAAATTCCGTAAATATTTTATATCTTAAATTTGACAACCATAGGAAAAATGTAACATTCTTTTGCAAGTAGCAGTCAAACAGAAAAAGTTGTATATTCTTTTCTCACCAATAGTTTTGATAACTATTGAATTCACATCAACACAAGATTTAACAAGCCACATGTAACATTTCTTAAAAAAATACAAAATGATTTCACAAAAGTTTTACACCATGGTTTGTTACAATTTCTAATTAAATACAACAACAATGTCGCTAAAGACTAAAGGAGTAGGACATAATAAACCTTGGAATGAATATAATGGAATATTGAAATACAGTGAACTTTGGTGATATTATGCCGGTCAAACTCCGTTTCACTCTGCATTTTTGAAAAATGCTATGCAAAAGCAGTGTGAAAATGTGTTTAAAGTTTTACCAAAGTGGCTTGGTAGATTTTTTTGTTGGTTTATTTCCAAAAAAGAATTCCCGGGCATCGTTTTTTTGATAAGTATGTTAAAATTGCGTAGAAATTATGTGAGTGTGTTCACCAAAAAACTAGAAGTCCAAAAGGATGCAAGTATTACAAACAAGGACATACCAGGAAGCAAAGCAGGATGAAAATACCTAATAGGATAGATCACGATGAAATTAACAGCCACAAGACAATAGGGCAATTGGAAACAGACATGATAGTAGGAAAAGGTAAAAACGCATTAAAAGTTGTAGTGGAAAGGAATGCTAGAATAACAAAGATTCGTAAAGTTAATGATAAAGACCGTAAAGAAAAAGAAAGAGAAAGAGGTGTGAAAAGAGAACGGAAATTTTGATAGCGCAAAGCAGGTAAAATAAAAAATGGAGCAAAACTCCAAAGGGAACGGAATGAAGGATTTTAAAAAGGCAATAAGCGTAGTTGTTTTATTTAGTTTTGTATTTAGCGCATGTGGGAAAAATGCAAATTTAGAGCGAGGAAATTTAATTGCCGCTGCTGTAATAACTCCTTCCACAACCGCAGGAGAAAATAACTCGCAAAAGGAATATAAAGATGAACTCGGCGGCTTTACAAAACCAAAGTCAGTCTCCACACGTACCTACCGTTATATGGGAATTATGAAGAATGGGATATTATACCACCTAGAATGACTGTTTCCTATTATCCCGAACCCGAGCAAGAAAGGCAAGGGCGAGAGGCAGAAGAGAAGAGGCAGCAAAAAAAGAAAAAGAAAGAAATTCGATGATTGAAACAACAGCTCAAGATATTTAGAGAGACGCTCGAAAAAAGTATGGAAAAAATGTGAACCTGAATGATGTGGTGAATGAACTGATAGAGATATTAAGCCAAAGTCTCGGAAAATGATGTCAAAGTCGATAGACACGATGGCATTACTGTTTACAACTAGCGACGTGACTTTTGATGGTAACACCATTATCATCATACGCTAAAATGATTTGTGATTATTTTGCTAACGATTGCCAACGTAATATCAAAGCCACGCAGAGAAAGCAGAGTTTTCTTGGTGTTTTGAGTTTTTGAGAGAATACTGGATTTCACACTGCCATCTTAGTTGACTATAAAATTAAGTCTTTAAAACTTCTCCCGTTTTTCATTGCAGGAAGATCCAAAATATCGGCAAATGTTCTAGCAATATCTGACATCGTATCTCTTATTCCCAGATTAATATTTTTCTTTAACTTTTTACCATATATTAAAAGAGGCGTATATTCTCTAGTATGATCTGTGTGAAGCATATACGTAGGATCGCAACCATGATCTGCTGTTATAATAAGAATATCGTTATCGTTTAAATTCTCTACTAAACTCGGTAAAAAATTATCAAAATCTTTAAGACCTTTAGCATATGCCTTAACATCACGTCTGTGTCCCCAAAACATGTCAAAATCAACAAGATTTGTAAAAATTAACGTTTGCTTATCGCAATGTCGTTGAATTTCACTTAGAGTTACATCCATACCGTTTAAATTTCCTTCGGTATGAATTGCTTTGGTTATACCTTTAGCATTAAAAATATCTTCTATCTTGCCAATAGCGACAACCTCGCCTCCGGCGCTTTTTACCTCGTCTAAAATTGTTGTTTCAAAAGGAGTTAAAGAATAGTCTCTTCTGTTTGTGGTTCTCGTGTAATTGCCTTCCACTCCTATGAAAGGTCTTGCAATAACTCTGCCTACGGCATTATTGCCTTGTAAAATATTTCTTGCAGTTATACATGTTTTGTATAACATGTTTAAGCCAAACGTTTCCTCATGAGCCGCTATCTGAAACACAGAATCAGCCGATGTATAAACGATAGGACATCCTGTCTTTTGATGTTCCGCGCCAAGTTGTTTTATTATCTCAGTTCCGGAAGCAATGCAGTTACCAATTACTTTTACCCCTATTTGTCCCTCAAATTGTTCGATTATTTCTCTAGGAAAACCATCAGGATATACCGGAAAAGGCTTCTTTAAAATTATCCCCGCCATTTCCCAATGCCCTGCTGTAGTGTCTTTTGCAGGCGACTTTGTCATCATTTTGCCATAACAACCTACAACGTTCGTATCAGGCAAATTATTTTTCGTATTTAAAATTTTATACAACCCGAGTTTTGCCATATTAGGCAGAAGATAAGACTCTCCCATCAAATCAAAAACGTGCCCTATTGTGTTTGCGCCTTTGTCATTGTACATGCTGGCATCCGGAAGTTCACCGATGCCAACGCTATCCAAAACAATCAGTACAATGGACATTTTTCCAAATTCACAGTTCAAAATTATGTACTCCATCCATCAAACGAAATCTCAGTCTGTCCACTAAAGATGTTTAATCTTGAGAGCTAGTCTTAAAAAACTCCCCAAAAAAATCTT
>JAIXMY010000084.1 GCA_020328045.1 Candidatus Endomicrobiellum pyrsonymphae | reverse complement strand
AGATGTTATTTTAAAAATGCTCGTCAATATAAGAGGCGAACAAAGAGTTACAGATCAAAATCCAGAGGATAAGTATCAGGCCTTGGAAAAGTATGGAAGAAATTTAACTGATTTGGCAAAGCGTGGAAAACTTGATCCCGTTATAGGAAGAGACGAAGAAATACGCAGATGTGTTCAAGTTTTCCACGCTTTGCCAAATCAGTTAAATTTCTTCCATACTTTTCCAAGGCCTGATACTTATCCTCTGGATTTTGATCTGTAACTCTTTGTTCGCCTCTTATATTGACGAGCATTTTTAAAATAACATCTCTCGTAAGTCCATATTTCTTTAATATTTTCGCAGCATTTTCAGAACTCTCTTCAGCTATGGCGATGAGAATATGCTCCGTTGAAACAAATTCGTCCTTTAAATTTTTAGCATTTTTTTCTGCATTATTTAAAATCTTTGTTGAAACTTGCGACAGAAATAAATTGCCGCCTATTACTTTTGTTTTCTTTTCAATATCTGAAAGCAAGTCCTTTGATATATTTGCAAATAACATATCTTCTTGATCTGTTGCCGCAAATTTTTTTATTATCGCGCCAACTGTACCATCTTGCTGTTTAACTAAAGCGCATAAAAGATGCTCAGGAGTAATTTCTTGGTTGCCATATTCTAACGCTATATTTTGCGCGCTAGCTAAAACCTCTTGCGATTTGGTTGTAAGGTTCATGTTGTATTCTCCTGCAAATATATAATTTTATGATTCTCAATATTATGGATTACAACTCAAGGCGCTAATTTTTTCTTCTAGAGGCGATTATACTAAAAAATACTGCTATTTAAACATATAAAATCCTAATCGCGACAAAAATTGCTGTAAATACGAAATAGTATCTTTGTTAATCACAACTTTTTTCAATTTAAAGGCGCAATATTTGCCAGCTATAAACTCTATTATTTGAGAATAGTCAGCTACAAGTTTTACAATATTAGATTGTGAAAAATCTGCATTCTTAGAGAAATATAAATATATGTAGTTGTTATCTTCAGATATTCTTTCAATATTAAGCTTTTTGCCTTCCAATCTCAATTTTGTTATTTCAAACAACGTATGAGTTTCGTTAGGAATTTTTCCGAAACGATCTAGCAATTCATTTTTTATATTTTCTATAGATTGTATATCATTGGCATTAGAAAGCTTCCTGTAAAACAAAATTCTTATATTTTCATCTTCAATATATGTGTTTGGGATTAAAGCATTATTTTGCAAACATATTGTTGTATCATTTTGTTCCTGTACGAATTTATCACCTTTAATCTTTTTGCCTTCTTCTTCAAGGAGTTTGGCAAACATATCATAACCCATATCTTTTACAAAACCATGCTGACTTGAAGAAAGTATGCCTCCGGCTCCTCTTATCTCCAAATCTTTAAGAGCAAGTTTAAAACCTGAACCCAATTCGCTAAACTCTCTCATTGCTTCAAGTCTTTTAGCAGCTTCGTCGCTTAAAGCGTTGTTTTTATAGAATAAATAACAATATGCTTTTTTTCTGTCTCTCCCTATTCTTCCTCTTAATTGATAAAGCTGCGACAACCCAAAATTTTCCGCTTCTTCAATTATCATCGTATTGACTGACGGAATATCCAATCCGGATTCAATTATTGTAGTGGCAAATAAAACATCTAATTCCAAATTTATAAATTTCCACATAATATTTTCAATGTCTTTCGCTTTCATCTGTCCGTGTATAACGCCAAGTTTGATATTAGGCGCAAGTTTTTTAATTTCTTTTGCTTTTGTCAAAATTGTTTCAACTTTGTTATAAACATAAAAAACTTGCCCATTTCTAGACACTTCAGCTTCAATAATATCTTTAACTAGCTTATCGCTATACAATGCAAGATTTGTTTCTATCGGCAGTTTTCCAAAAGGGGGCGTTTCTATTAACGACAAATCTCTAAATCCTGCCAATGCCGATGACAACGTTCTCGGGATTGGCGTTGCCGAAAGCATCAAAATATCTATATTTTTCTTCATAGATTTAATTTTCTCTTTCTGCTTTACGCCAAACTTATGCTCCTCATCGATGATCAATAGTCCTAAATTTTTAAACTGCACGTCTTTCTGCAAAAGCCTGTGAGTGGCTACAATAATATTGATATTACCTTTTTCTAAATCGTGCGTTATTTCTTTTTGTTTTGCTTTAGTTTGAAATCTACTAAGTATGGCAACTTTTGTTGGAAAAATAGAAAGTCTGTTGTAAAAAGTGTTGTAATGCTGTTGAGCTAAAACTGTAGTGGGTACCAACACTGCAACCTGCATTCCTTCTTGCGCTACTTTAAACGCAGCCCGTATTGCAACCTCAGTTTTACCGTAACCTACGTCGCCACAGATAAGTCTTTCCATAGGATAAGGTTTATAAAAATCACTCCTTATATCTTCTATTGCTTTAAGTTGATCCAAAGTTTCATCGTAAGGGAATGCATCTGCAAGCTCTTTTTCCCAAGGAGTTTCTTGTCCAAAAGGATTTCTTCTAACTAAACTTCTTTGCGTGTAAAGTTTTAGAAGTTCCTTCGCAAATGCAGCGACTGCTTCACGCGCTCTTGATTTTACTCTTTCCCAAGCTAAGGTATCCATAGAATACAATTTGGGTTTAACACCCTCAACGCCAACATATTTTGTTACTGTTTTTATTTCTTCGAGCGGAACGTATAACTTGTCTGCATTTTTGTATTCTACGCACAAATACTCTGAAGTGTTACCCTCTCGCGAAATTGTTTTCAATCCTATATAGCGTCCTATTCCATATTTTTCATGGACTACATAATCACCTGCGGATATTTCCCAAACTCCCTCTAAACGCTTCCCTCCTTTTATTTTTGGAAAACTGACAGGCTTTTTCTTATAGAGCATTTCACGACTTGAAATACATGCAATTTTTTTACTTTCTAACCAAAATCCTTGCGACAAATTTCCATATAAAAATTCAGGTTCTTTATAATTCCAACGATTTTCGTAAAAAATGTCTATAACACGTTCGCGCTCGCCCTCATTTGCGCAATAAATTTTTATTGTAACTCCGTTTTCAGCAAAGCTTTTAAGCGACTTTATAAAAAAGTTAATGTCGCCTTGAAAACCTGCAAAACTTTTATACTCTTGATATTGGGATCTTTCATTTAATGTATCGTTAATAAAAAGATTGTATCGCTCGAAAGACTTCTCCATCTCTTTGTCGATGGGATAATCAAAATACAAAATTGTATTAGACTCTTGAGAAAAACTCTTAAGGGTTACATCTGAAGAGCTTTCAAAATAATCTTTAATTGTGAAGTTGCGCTCCGAAAGACTAACAGGCAATATTTTAATATCATCAATAAAAGCGTTCGAAAGCTGGCTCTCTTGATTAAAGACTCTTATTGCGCCAATTGAATCATACTCAAAAAGAATTCTAACAGGAGCTTCGCTTGCCGCAGGCCAAACATCTATAATGTCGCCTCTTACGGCAAATTGCATTTTATCTTCAACAAAACTTGTCCTCGTATAACCAAAAGAATAGAATGATAGAATTAAATTATTAAAATCACATTTTTGATTTTTAACTACAGTAATACCAATGTTTGTTTTTGGATTTGAAACCTGAGAATTAATTGAAATGTCAGTTGCGCAGATAATAAAATTTTTTAAATTTTTTATTTTATCTATCGTAAAAGCCCTTTGTTGCGCATCATCGGAAGGTAGCGTAAATATGTTGGGAGTTGATTTAGTTGCAGAAGAAGTTTTTGGATGTTGTTGCGAATCAGAACAAAAAGAATGTAAATCATCGCAAAACGAACTAAGCTCGTCGTCTTTGACAAAAGCAAAGACCCGCAAACCCAAATTTTTATCGGAGCTAATCTCTTGTATTTCAGACATACGCTCAAACAAATAATGGGCTTTACCGCTACCGCCAATTCCTGATAGATATGTTTTGCTCAAAGTCGCAACCTTTTCACGCAATAAAAACAAACCATGTCTGATAGACGAAGATCATACCATTTGTGCGGTTATTCTCTACTTTGAGTCGCCATTTGTCTATTTAATTTTAACGTTAATGTCACTCGCATCTTTTTTAACTGCTTCGTTATTGTGATATATCAATTTTAATGCTTCGTTGCGATACATCCATTCTAAGTTATACTTAGCTTTAGCATTTCCTCAAAAAATTGCTCCCGATACTTTGTATGTTCACTCATCCATTCTAAGTTATACTCAGCTTTAGCATTTCCCTGTGCCGCTGATTTTAGATACCATTTAATCGCTTCCTTATAATCCTGCGCGACTCCGAGACCTAAGTGATACATCACTCCAAGCCCATACTGGGCCCCTGCATGTCCTTGGTCCGCTGATTTTTGAAACCATTTCAATGCTTCCTTATAATCCTGCGCGACTCCGAGACCTAAGTTATACATTCGACCCAGATTATACTGAGCCGTTGCATCTCCTTGGTCCGCTGCTTTTTGATACCACTTTACTGCTTCGTTATAATTTTGTTGAACTCCTTCTCCACTATAATATATCCCTCCAAGCCCACACTGAGCCAGTGCAAGTTCTTGGTCCGCCGCTTTTTTAAGCCAGTTAAACGCCTCAGTATAATCTGGGAGTGATGTATGCAAATGGAGACGGAGTTCAACAAAATTATACTGAGGCATTTAACTGGTTTGAAAAAGCGGCGGACCATAGGTCTTACAGCCTGTAACACAAATACCAAATAGAACTAAAACCAAAAACGTTGAGAAAATGTATAGTCTCAACGTTTTTGGTTTTAGTTCTATTTGGTATTTGTGTTACAGGCTGTAAGA
>JAIXMY010000002.1 GCA_020328045.1 Candidatus Endomicrobiellum pyrsonymphae | reverse complement strand
CCACCAGAGGAAGAGATAAAATCACCAAAACTAGAACCAGATCCATCATCACTTAAAGATAAAGAGAGGGAAGAGGGTGACCTCGGAGGCGACGAAGGCGACGAAAGCGAAACTGACGACGGCAAGGGTGGAGGCGGCGAGAAAAAGAAAGAGAAGAAAGAGCTTGGCGATGACGGGAAAGAGGAAGATATAACATCACCAAAACCAGCACCAACTGATAAAGGGAAAGCACCACCACCAGAACCAGATCCATCATCACTTAAAGATAAAGAGAAGAAAGAGGGTGACCTCGGAGGCGACGAAGGCGACGAAAGCGGAACTGACGACGACAAGGATAAAAGTGACGAGGAAGATGGCGAGGGCGAGGGTGACGGCGAAGGCGAGAAAGGGTTGAAGAAAGGAGTAAAGTCCAGCTCATCATTAGAAGGGAAGAAGCCGAAGGCGAAAGAAGGGAAGGAAGATGCGGACGCGAACAAGGAAGGGAAAGAAGAAGGGAAAGAGGGGGATGGAGAGAAGAAAAAAGATGAACCCAGCAAGTCTAAAGATGATCCCAGCGAATCTGCGATGAACGATAGTAAAACCCTCGAATCCGCTGAAAGCGAAAGTAAAGGAAGCGAGGCAGAGCGGCGAAGGGTGGAAGAAGTGATGAGAGTAGCGGAACAAGGAGATGCAACGGCTCAGCTTAATCTGGGAATGATGTATTATAAAGGAGCAGGCAAAGTAGTTAAACAAAATTATATTGAAGCATTAAATTGGTTTGAAAAAGCAGCGGACCAAAAAGATGCAATGGCTCAGTTTAATATAGGAGTGATGTATTATAAAGGATTAGTAGGAGATCAACCAAATTATACTGAAGCATTAAAGTGGTTTGAAAAAGCAGCGGACCAAAAAGATGCAAGGGCTCAGTTTAATATAGGACTGATGTATTATAAAGGATTAGTAGGAGGTCAACCAAATTATAATGAGGCGTTTAACTGGTTTAAAAAAGCAGCGGCCCAAGAACATGCAATGGCTCAGTTTAATATAGGAACGATGTATCGTGAAGGATTAGTAGGAGATCAACCAAATTATAATAAGGCGTTTAACTGGTTTCAAAAAGCAGCGGACCAAAAAGATGCAAGGGCTCAGTATAATCTGGGACTGATGTATGAGAAAGGATTAGGAGGAGTTAAACAAAATTATGCTGAAGCGTTAAAGTGGTATCGAGAAGCAGCGAAACAAGGAAATGCTAGCGCTCAGTATAAGCTAGGAGAGATGCATCATAAAGGACCAGGCGAAGTTAAACAAAATTATACTGAAGCATTAAATTGGTTTCAAAAAGCAGCGGCTAACGGAAGTGTAGTGGCTCAGTATAATCTAGGAGTGATGTATTATAAAGGATTAGTAGGAGATCAACCAAATTATACTGAAGCATTAAATTGGTATCTGGAAGCAGCGAAACAAGAAAATGCTGCCGCTCAGTGTAATATAGGATCGATGTATTTTAAAGGAGCAGGCGAAGTAGTTAAACAAAATTATATTGAAGCATTAAATTGGTTTCAAAAAGCAGCGGCTAACGGAAGTGTAGTGGCTCAGTATAATCTAGGAGCGATGTATTATAAAGGATTAGTAGGAGATCAACCAAATTATACTGAAGCATTAAATTGGTTTCAAAAAGCAGCGAAAAAAGGACACGTTAAAGCTCAGAGGGTGCTGAAAGAGTGGAAGTGGATATAAAAGAGTATTCCCATTTTTCGTATCTATCTATTGAATAAATTGCATTTTGGTTCAAAAAGATATTGATGTAGAAACTTCAACATTTTTTCTTTTGATGATACCTCAACACATTCTTTTTTTACTTTCTCGTCAAGATAAAAAAGATTTGCTTGAAAAGGATAATGTAAATTCATTTTCATAATATGAACAGCTTTTCAAAACGTAAAGCATAATGATATCTGCTACCTACAAATGGTAGCTTGCCTTTTTTTATTCTGCAGATGCCTGCCAAAAATGTTTCGTAAAGGGTGGTGGGCAAGTATAAACAACGGCGCAAGCAAGCCTATCGGGTTTACAGCAGAATACTGTGTGTCTCCATAGCAACGCTTGCCATAATAAATCTTACAAATAAACTTCCTGTATCATCCATAAATATTTTTTTGATTTTGGAAAATTATAAGGTAAAAATCCTAACAATGTTCCAACTAAGCGACAGCACAGAAATGAATATATAAAGCTTGTGTCAAAATGGCAGAATGCTGAGGAAGGAATGATGGTGGAGATTTGGAAACGAGAAATGTGTCGCAGGATGCGTTTTTGCTTAAGGTTTGTTTTTGTTTATCCATTCCCACGTTTTGGGATATAACCAACCATTGAAATTATTGTTCAGAGAAATTTCAGTTATGAAAAACAAGTTATTGTTTGTTACTGATTTTATACGCGCATGCCACAATTCCTTTGTCTTATTGCTTTTAACTATGAAAACATTAGGCATAATCTGAATCCAATCAAGAGCGAGGTTGAGGTTTCTTTCTAATCCCACAATATCTATTTGGCTTTCATTGCCTATTGCAATAAAATAGCGCATTATTTGACTTCTGTATGCTTCGGCATAATTCTGAATAATTTTGTGTTCCGCAAGTTTCTTTAATCCGTCCTACCAACCCTGTAATGACTGTCTGTTTAGGATAGCTCTTCATATCCATAAGTCCTAATAGCTTTTATAAATCTCTAATCTATAGCGCCGACCCTATAATGACTGTCTGTTTTAGGATAGCTCTTCATATCCATAAGTCCTAATCGCTTTTACAAATCTCTCTATTTGATACTTAGGTATGCCTGTTCTCATTGATATTTCTTTTCTGTTTAATATCCCCAAATGTAACCTAAAATACAAAATCAACCGTTCTGTTTCGTTGTACCTTTGAAACTCTATAGCTTTAAAGTCGTTCCATTCGTTAAAACTTCTTCGCTGTGAAATTGTTCTAAAAATGTCCCTTTTCCCTTTGCAAATTTGGTTTCTTATAAACACTAAAAATCTCCAGTAAATTTATTGCTAAATTTTCATCTAAATTTTCATCTAAAATCGCAGGTTTAAATTTCCTGTTATTTTGCCCCAAGTAAAAATTTTATCAAGCTCAAAATCGTTGAATCCTACTTCTTTTAAAAAATCAAAATTAAACATCTTTCCTAAAATATTAATGTCCCATTCACTTATCGTTCATTTTGCGAGGGTTATAACTGCACGGCTTCATGGAACTAAGTTCTATGTCGTTACACTTGCGTTTCTCTGTATGAATGCTACTCATATGCTTCTCCCTGTGAGCTGACTTGGGGACTTAGTTCTTTTTAAAATAGTGTTCCTTTAAAAAATTGTCCCCTTTATTATAGAGTCCCTTTAGCCGTTTTTTGGGGGTGTTTTGCCTGACTTTCAGACGTGGAAAGTACTCGTTTTTTGCCTGACTTTTGCCCATAATCTTTGCCTGATTTTTATGTTAAATTGTTAAAAGATTTGATATAATGACGATAGTTGTAGCTGATTTGTTAAAAGTTTTGATATAATTACAACAGTTGTAGCTTGATTTGTTAAAAGATTTGATTTGATATAATCACAATAGTTGTATTTGGTGAGATGATACAATCACATTTGATTTGGTATAGTTGATTTTCTTGTAAACACAAAACAAAAAAAGTGGCAATAAAATAAAAGAGGGAATTTTCACGTGAAGCGATACATACTCCACATTCCCCTAATCTCTGAATTTATCAAAACTGATAGATAGAAACAAAAGAGGAATTTGAACCGCTCTTTTAATTCATAAAGAATTAAACTATTGTGTTCTTTTTCAAAACTTTGATTGATGCTTGTCCGATTGTAGGATAAACTTAATTCGTTTTGGCGATATTGTTTTAACAAATTCTTAACTGTTTCATACCTGCCTCCCACATTGTTAGATTTAGATATAAACAGTGTTGTTTTGATTTTGTCGCTTTCTTTTTTAGTATTTTTTTGATTTTGCGTTGACAATAACCCAAAAAACCAATACAGTTGCTTGAAAGCAAGTCTTTATTTTGATAGAATGAAGGGGTAATAAGCACACAGTTGGATTTGCCAAAGGTTCCCAAATTTAGATTTGTGGATTTTGGAGATTGAAAATTGTGGAAGCCGTAAGACGAAAATTGTTCGTCTGAAACGGGTCTGCGTTAAACGCAGCAAAAAACCAAAGGGGAAGTTATGGCAAACATTAGTATGAAGGCTTTGCTGGAGGCCGGTGTTCATTTTGGACACCAAACCAGAAGATGGAATCCAAAGATGGCAAAATTTATTTTTGGAAAGAGAAATAAGATACACATTATCGATCTTCAGAAAACGCTCAAAGAGTTGAAGGAAAACTACAAAGTTGTAAGAGATCTTGTCGCAGAAGGAAGAGAAATTATATTTGTAGGTACAAAGAAACAGGCTCAGCTTCCAGTGAAAGACGAAGCATTACGTTGTGGAGCGTTTTTCGTTATTGAGAGATGGTTAGGTGGAACGCTTACAAACTTTGAAACATTGAAAAAATCAATTGCAAGATATAAAGAAATAGAGAAAATGAAAGAAGACGGTGTTCTTAGGGTTCTTTCAAAGAAAGAACAGTCTCAGATTGAAAAAGAGAGAATTAAACTTGAGAAGTCTTTAGAAGGTCTTAAAAATATGACGAGGCTTCCTGGACTTATGTTTGTCGTAGATCCTCATGAAGAGGCGACAGCAGTTTCAGAAGCAAGGAAACTTAATATTCCTGTTGTTGCAGTTTGCGATACAAACTGCGATCCGGATTTAGTCGATTATCCTATCCCTGGAAATGATGACGCTATCAGAGCTGTAAAGCTCTTCTGCTCTATTGTTGCAGATGCTGTTTTGGAAGGCAAAGGTGTTATTGAAAAGAAAGATGGTGAAGAAGCTGAGGTAGCGCGGGAATCTGTTAAAGAAGAAACTGTGAAAGAAGAGAAAGACTCTCAGGAAAGAGGAGTGGAATAATGTCAACGGAGCTTATAACGAAGTTAAGAGAAATGACAGGCGCGGGTGTAATGGATTGCAGGAATGCGTTAAAAGAATCAAATGATGATATAGATAAAGCTTGCCGATGGCTTAGAGAGAAAGGCATGGCATCTGCTGTCAAAAAAGCAGGAAGGGCTGCAAAGCAAGGTCTTGTTTATTCGTACATACATGGCAATGGAACACTTGGCGCTTTGGTTGAAGTAAATTGTGAAACAGACTTTGTGGCAAAAACAGAAGATTTTCAATCTTTAGTCAAAGAAATCGCTATGCAGATTGTAGCAGTTTCTCCTACTTATGTCTCACGCGAGCAAGTTCCTTCAAGTATTCTTGAAGCAGAGCGAGAGATTTATAAAGCTCAGCTTAAGGAATTAGGAAAACCTGAGAAAGTCTGGGACAAAATCATCGAGGGCAAGATTGAAAAGTTTTATAGCCAGATATGTTTGTACGATCAGATTTATATGAGAGACACTTCGGGCAAAGAAACAATAAAAGATTTAGTAACAAACGTCATTGCAAAAATCGGTGAGAATATAGTAATAAAAAGATTTGCAAGATTTAAACTCGGAGAATAATAATGCCCGTAAAGAGAGCGCTTTTAAAACTTTCCGGCGAAGCTTTTTCTAGCGATTCATCGTTGATAAGTGAGTCAAGTCTTTCGAGAACGGTCAAAGAAATCAGTTTTGCTGTCTTAGACAGTGAAATACAGCTTGCAATTGTCGTAGGCGCAGGCAATATTTGGAGAGGCGCGGGCAAGTTTATAGAAAGAGTTACTGCGGATAAAATGGGCATGCTTGCGACAGTTATGAATGCTTTTGCCTTAAATGATTCTTTATTGAAAGCGGGAATAAAATCGATAGTGTTTTCGGCAAGAGGCGTAAGTGGTTTTGCTGAAAATTTTAACAGAGAAAAAGTTATAGGGTCTATGGAACAAGGAAAAGTTATTGTTTTTGCAGGCGGTACGGGCAATCCTTTTTTTACAACTGATACTACCGCTGCTTTGAGAGCGGCTGAAATAAAAGCTAATATTTTACTTAAAGCCACGCAAGTTGATGGTGTGTATAGCGCAGATCCAAAAAAGTATAAAGATGCCATAAAATATGATTCTTTAACTTTTCAAGAAGCTTTGGATAAACATTTGAAGATAATGGATTATGAGGCTTTCTCGTTGTGTATGCGGACTAATGTGATAATTAAAGTGTTTGATTTTTATAAGGACGGTAATTTGAAGAAAGTTTTAAACGATGACAAAATAGGTACAACTGTGGAGGCTTAGCAATGCAAGCTCAAAGTTTTTTTTCGGCGTCTGAAGAATCCATGAAAAAAACTATAGATAGGTTGAAATCTGAATTGACTTCTATAAGGACCGGTAAAGTAAGTGGCGCTGTAGTGGAAGGAATTAAGGTTGAAAGTTATGGATCTCTTGCGCCTATAAATCAAATTGCAAGCATTAGCGTTCCGGACGCAAGGACAATAGAAATAAGACCTTGGGACGTTTCTCAGCTAGGCGCTATAGAAAAGGCGATTCAGAAAGCAGATATCGGTATGAACCCTGTAAACGATGGAAAGCTCATACGTATTGTAATTCCTCATCCTACTGAAGAGAGAAGAAAAGAAATAGCAAAATCTATAGGCAGAATGGCTGAAGATTTTAGAGTTGCTGTAAGGAATGAAAGAAGGGTTTTGGTTGAGAATATAAAAAAACTTGAAAAAGATAAAGTTATAACTGAAGATGATAAAAAGAAATTTGAAGCAGTTGCTCAAAAAATTACGGACGGTTATATAAAGACAATAGACGAAATTGTAGTTGCTAAAGAAAAAGAAGTTATGCAGATGTAAGATTTTATGGTCAAATAAAAAGAGGAGGATTAAAATGACTTATCAAATTGATGCGACAGTATGTGTTGGGTGCGGAGCGTGTTCAGGCAACTGCCCTGTTTCAGCTATTGAATCGAAAGATGACAAACACTACGTAATTAAACCTGACGTATGCGTAAGTTGCGGAGCATGTGAATCGACTTGTCCTGTAAGCGCAATTTCGCAGAAATAAGGTAGATTTTTGATACCCGTACACGTAGCTATTATAATGGATGGGAGTGGCAGATGGGCTAAGAGAAGATCTTTGCCTAGAGCCTTTGGTCATAAGCAAGGGGTCAAAACCGTAAAAAAGATTGTTAAGGCGGCAGATAGTCTTGGCATCAAGGTTTTGACCCTATATGCTTTTTCTGCTGAAAATTGGAAAAGACCTCGTACGGAAATAAAAACGCTATTCTCTTTGTTGAAACAGTTTATTAAAAAAGAATTGGAAGAATTAAATAATTCCAGCGTTAAATTAAGGATTTTGGGCGATTTGTCAAAATTCCCTGAAAATCTAAAAACTGAAATTGAAAGCGCTTGTAAAATTACTTCTAAAAATACAGGTCTTGAGTTGAATATAGCTTTAAATTATGGCGCAAGACAAGAACTTTTGCATGTTTTTGAAGAAATGTTAAGGCAAGATATAAAAAAGCCCACAGAAGAGATAGTGTCATCTTTTTTATATACTGCGGGACAGCCTGATCCAGATCTGCTTATTCGTACTTCCGGAGAACTTAGAATATCAAATTTCCTTTTATGGCAAATAGCGTATTCTGAAATTTATATAACGGATAAACTTTGGCCGGATTTTGCGCGGCATGATTTAGAAAATGCAATAGCCGAGTTTCAAAAAAGAGAAAGACGCTTTGGTGGAATTTGATGTCTGTCAAATTATTTGGAGAACTAGATAATGTTATCAACTAGAATTTTGACGGCTCTTGTCGGAATACCTCTTGTTTTTGTATGTATATATTTTGGCAATATCCCATTTTACTTACTCATGTTTACAGTGTCATTTTTTTGTGTTAAAGAATATCTTGCCATTTCAAAAAGATATAATCCTCATAGCGCAACGTCGCTTGCAATGGCCGTCGTGTTTTTTTTGTTTTTATATTTCTTTGATATATTTCCGTATGACAAAGTTGCGGTTTCGGCAATAATAATGATGTTTGTTTTCTTTTTTATAGAAGTTTTTGGCGAAAATCCAAGCTTAAGCGTCGGAAGAATTAGTGTGTCTTTTTTCGGCTCTTTTTTTATTCCGCTTTCTTTAATGTATATGGTTTATATACGTAATTTATACGACGGTATGAAATTAATATTTTTCATTTTCATAGTTGTTTGGGTTTTACGGGACAATTTTCGGATCTCGCAGAATCGCTTATTAAAAGGGACGGGAATATTAAAGATTCTGGTAAAATAATACCGGGTCATGGCGGTGTTTTTGACAGATTTGATTCTTATATATTTGCAGCGCCGGCTGTATATTACGTTCTGCAAATTCTACGATAAACAAGTCAGAGGGTTTTGATTTATTTACAATCGAAATAAAATAATGAAAAAAATAACTATTTTAGGTTCGTCAGGCTCGATAGGAGCGCAAATTCTTGATATAGTTTCTAAGATGAAAAATTATGTTCGCGTTGAAGGTCTTGCTGTTGGTTCAAATATAAAACTTCTAAAATCTCAAATCAAAAAATTTAGACCTCTCGCAGTGTCAGTCGGCAATCAATCGGATGCTCAAATCTTAAAGCAATGGTGTAAATCAAACGATGTAAAAACAAATATTTATAGTGGTGAAGAAGGATTGGAGAAACTTGCGACGCTACCTGATGTTAGTATGGTTTTTGCTTCAGTTGTAGGTTCTGTTGGTTTGAGGTCGGTAATTGCGGCAATAAAAGCAAAAAAAGACGTGCCATAACAAGCGATTGCAAATAAAGAATCGCTTGTTATGGCAGGGAGCTTTATAATGAATCTTGCTGAGGAAAACGGTATCTCCGTATTGCCTGTTGATAGCGAACATTCGGCGATATTTCAGTGTTGTGGCGGAGAGAAAAAATCGCAGATTAAAAGAATATTGCTTACCGCTTCAGGCGGACCATTTTACAAATATAACAAAGATTTTTCTAAAATAACGGTTGAACAGGCTTTAGATCATCCCACTTGGAAGATGGGTAAAAAGATAACAATAGATAGCGCTACTCTTATGAACAAAGGTCTCGAAGCTATTGAGGCATCTATTCTTTTTGGCGTACCCATAGATAAAATTGAAATTGTTATACATCCTCAGTCTATAGTGCATTCAATGGTGGAGTATGTCGACGGTTCTGTGGTAGCGCAACTTTCAAACCCAGATATGCGTCTTCCGATACAGTACGCGTTAACTTATCCTGAAAGAGTATCGTCTAGTGTTAAATCTTTAGATTTCGCAGAAATAGGCAAATTGGAATTTTATAAACCTGATTTCAATAAATTCCCGTGTTTAAAACTTGCATATTATGCCGCAAAAAAAGGGCATACTTTGCCTGCGGTAATGAGTGCGGCAAATGAGACGGCTGTTGCGGCATTTTTAAACAAAGAGGTAAAGTTTACAGATATTGCAAAAATTGTTGGGAAAACAGTTTATGCTCATAAGATTTCAAAAGATATGTTGTTAAATACTTTTTTTGCTGCGGATTCTTGGGCGCGACAGTATGCAAAAAAATTAGTAAATAAAATCAGTTTAGTTGTCCCCAGAGGCGACTCAATTTGGGCATTGTAATTGCAGTATTAAGTTTAAAATTTTATAAAGGAGAGTATAACAAATGACTATCGTTCTTCAGATACTTGGTGTTGCGGCTGGATTTGGTTTTTTGGTTTTTATACACGAGTTGGGACATTTTTTTGCTGCAAAAATGTGTAAAATTAGAATATTAACATTTGCTTTGGGTTTTGGTCCCGATTTAATAAAACATACTTACAAGGGCACAAAATATTGTATCAAAGCTGTTCCTTTCGGCGGGTTTGTTTCTATGGCGGGCGACAATCCCACTGGAGCTACGGGTGGAGAGGGCGAATATTTATCGCTTAAGTGGTATAAAAAAGTATGGATATCTTTTGCGGGTCCTTTTTTAAATTATATTCTAGCCGTTTTTCTTTTTGTTTTCGTTTTTAATATATGGGGGGTAACGAAAATTTCTACAAGTTCTTCTATAGGCGCTGTTATAGAAAATTATCCCGCAGCGCAGGCAGGTCTTGTTCCCGGAGATAAAATAAAATCAATAGATGGCGTAGAAATAGATACATGGGAGGAATTGTTAAGCAATTTAAAAAATAAAGCCGAAAAGCAAACAACTTTTGTAATAGAAAGAGGAACTTATTCCTTTGATTTAAGTATGATTGTTACAAAAAATCCCGTGACGAGGGAAGATTCAATAGGTATAGCGCCTTTAAAAACGAATATAGAAATCGGATTTTTTAAATCTATTTGTCTTGGAGTAGAAGCTTCAATAATGCAAACTGTTTCGACTGTCGCATATCTTATAGACAAAGTTATTTCGTTTGAAACTCCTGAAATTTCAGGTCCTATTGGCATTATGCGGACTATGGCAAACGCTACAAAGTCTGGAATGCAGAATTATTTAAGTTTTCTTGCAATTATGTCGGTTACCTTGGGATTATTTAACTTATTTCCTATTCCTATGGTTGATGGCGGCATGATAGTTTTATTTTTTGTCGAAGGAATAATAAAAAAACAGATAAGCGCAAAAATCGTTCAAATTTACAATACGATAGGTTTAGTTTTTATACTAG
The DNA here is from genome assembly GCA_020328045.1 of Candidatus Endomicrobiellum pyrsonymphae. Taxonomy (GTDB): domain Bacteria; phylum Elusimicrobiota; class Endomicrobiia; order Endomicrobiales; family Endomicrobiaceae; genus Endomicrobiellum; species Endomicrobiellum pyrsonymphae. Next base: position 30,655 of record JAIXMY010000002.1, on the reverse strand, counting down.
GTATTTTTCTTTTTGCAACGTACAGCGATATTTTGCGTTTAGGCGTTGGCAAGCTGTTTGGGAAATAAAGTAGATGGGAACAGATGAATTGTTTCCTCTAAAAAACTTATGCGCAACCTACATAAATAAAAACGGCAATGGTTTGATAGATGTAATTTATATAGACCTGTCATATAACACGGAAATCGCAAATGTATTCTTGTTACAAACAACGAAAACAATATCGCTTTAAATATCACGCGGGATCGCTTCTTTCTGTGTTTAACGTGTTTGAGATTGTTATTTATAGCCGACTATATCTCTCGGGTGTGCTTTTTGATAAATCTTTTTTAGACTTTCTATTGTAACATGAGTATAAATCTGTGTTGTAGAAAGGTTTTTATGCCCGAGCATTTCCTGTACGCTTCTTAAATCGCATCCCCTGTCAAGAATGTGAGTTGCAAATGTATGTCTTAAAGTGTGCGGACTCACTTTTTTTGCAAGACCTGCCTTAACAAACCATCTATGTAAAATTCTTCGAGCTGTTCTTTGGTCTAGTCTTTTTAGATGTTCGTTTAAAAATACAGGCGATTTTATATCATAAGGAAGATTTTGCGCACGACGTTCATTAATATATTCTCTTATAACGTTCAAAGCTTGATTTCCTACGGGCACAATTCTTTCTTTATTTCCCTTACCTGTTACTGTAACGATATTTGATATAAAATCTATATTCTTTAAATCTAAACTCATCAGCTCTTCAATTCTTAAACCGCATGAATAAAGAAGTTCAATCATTGCTCTATCTCTTAGTTTTATATCTGATAAATTAAACAGCTTCTGCATCTCATTTTCAGTTAGAAACGATGGAACTTTTCTGTCTTTTTTAGGTCCCGACATGTTTTCTATAGGATTTTTTTTAATAATATTATTAATTATTAAAAATTTATAGAAAGTTCGAAGAGTGGCAAATTTTCTTGCGAGAGTCGCTTTGCTTAAACGTTTTTTATTTAATTCTTCAAGAAATTCTCTTATGTCGTATTTGCCAACATCGCAGAACTTTAGTTTCTTCTTTTGCAGGAACAGAACAAGATCAGATATATCTCTTAAATACGCTCTTAAAGTGTGCGGAGAAAAATTTCTCTCAGCTTTAAGATATTTTGCAAAAAAATCTAACTGGATTTTGCTTTCTTCTTCGATGGTTTCTTTGATTGAGCTTTTGCAGTCTGCGTTTTTGGAATCTTCTTCGCTTTCGTTGTTTCCTTTGGTATTTTTATCCATTGTAAGTTCCTACATTTGGGGAAAGCTGAACACGTGAGAAACGATCCCCTTTTCGCTATTCTTTTAAGCATTTCAGCTCCACATTTTTTACATTTTATATCTGTATGTTGTGGTTCAGGCTTGATAACTTTGTTCCCGTATTTATCAATATTATACGTTGTTTTACAGTTAAGATTTTTACATACAAGATACGTCTTTCCGTTAAACCCAATTTTTTTAAGAAGAACGTTTTCGCATTTATCGCATTTCATATCTGTTTCTTGTGGATCCGCAGCCACATTCCCGTCTTTATCTAAAGCCATTGTTGTTTTACATTCAGGATATCCCGAACATCCTAAAAACTGTCCTCTTCTAGAATCTCTTACAACCATGTGTTTTCCACAATTGGGGCATATTTTCGAAGATTCCTGAGCCTGAATTTTTTGTCTTTGCAGGTTCTGTTCAGCTTCGGCTAAATCTTTTTCAAGAGGCGTATAAAAATCTTTTAAAACATTTTGCCAAACTGCTTTATCTTCTGCGATTTTATCTAGTTTTTCTTCAACGCCTGCAGTAAATTCGACGTTGATTATGTTACCAAAATGATTTTTTAAGACATCATTTACAACCATACCGAGATTTGTAGGTACAAATTTTTTTCCGTCGAGCCTTACGTACAATCTGTCTAAAATAGTTTTGATTGTAGGCGCATACGTCGACGGTCTTCCTATGCCGTGTTCTTCAAGCGCTTTAATTAAACTTGCATCGTTATATCGCGGCGGCGGTTCTGTAAAATGTTGCTGCGGTATTATCTGCAACAGATTTAAAAGCTCGTCATTTTTTAATGGGGGAAGTTTTGCTTCTTTTTCATCGTCGTCTATGTTATAAACTTTTAAAAATCCATCAAAAAGCAACGTACTGCCCGAAGCTTTGAATAAATAATCTTTTGCAGAAATTTCAGCAGTTACAGTGTTGTAATTTGCGTCTGCCATTTGACTTGCTAAAAATCTTTTCCATATTAAGTCATAAAGCTTAAATTCGTCAGGAGACAAAGAGTGCTTTATCTTGGAAGGGATTCTATTTGGAGAAGTTGGTCTTATTGCTTCGTGCGCTTCTTGCGCGCCTTTAGCTTTTGTTTTATAAAATCTTGGAGCTTTTGGAAGAAAATCTTTGCCATAGGAAGATTCAATAAACTTTAGCGTTTCGTTCTGAGCGCTTTTTGCAATGTTTAAAGAGTCTGTTCTCATGTAGGTTATAAGACCTACGCCTGCACTTCCTCTCGTGTGTATTCCTTCGTAAAGTTTTTGGGCGATAGACATTGTCTTAGAAGCTGAAAATCCAAGTCGTCTTGAAACATCTTGTTGCATCGTTGACGTTGTGTATGGCGGGTAAGGAGAGCGTTTGCGCTGTTTGGATCCAACAGATTTAACAATATATTTTGCACCTTCAAGCTCTTTTAGTATTTCATCGGACTGTTCTTTAGTCTTCATGGAAAATTTATCAAACTTAATGTCATTTTTTGAAAAAAGTTGCGCTTTAAAAGGAAGCGTATTTTTATCAAGTTTTGATAATTCGGCTTCGATACTCCAATATTCTACAGGTGAAAAACTTTTAATTTCTTCTTCTCTGATACAAATAATCATTACTGCCACAGACTGCACTCTGCCCGCGGAGAGTCCAATTTTCACCTTTTTCCACAAAAGAGGAGAAAGTTTATAGCCCACAAGTCTGTCTAAAAGTCTGCGAGCCTGCTGGCTGTTTACAAGACGCATATCCAATTCCCTAGGGCGTTTTACCGAGTCAAGAATTGCTTCAGGCGTAATTTCGTGAAATGTTATCCTAGAAATTTCAGAATCAGAAAGGTTTAGCGCTTCTTTTAGATGCCAAGCAATGGCTTCGCCTTCGCGATCGAAATCGGTTGCAAGATAAACTTTATCCGCATCACCGGACGCTTTTTTTAAATCAGATATAAGTTTTTCAGCCTTTGGCACATTTATGTATGTAGGCTCAAAATTATTTTCAATATCAATTCCAAGTTTACTTTTGGGGAGATCTCTTATGTGCCCGTAAGAACTTTTTATGATAAAATCCTTGCCCAAGATTTTTGATATTGTTTTTTCTTTTGCCGGCGACTCCACTATTACTAAATATTTTGGCATTGACTACTCCTTCACGATTAAACTGCAAGCGCTCTGTTAATGTTTTCTTATATAAATTTGACCGGGAGTCGTTTTTATAAGTCCACTTATTTCAAGGTTAAAAATCACGATCGATATTTCTGAAATATCCATATTTAATTTTTGCGCGATTATGTCCGGTGGAAGCCCAGCGCTGTCACTTTCTATCAAATTAAGTACCTCAAGTTCAAGTTTGTCAAGTTTTGGAAGTGTATTCGTCATTGCAATTTTATCTTTAGGCAGCCAATCAAGATGCTCTGCCATGTTCTGTGGGGATAGTGCAATAAAAGCGCCGTTTTGTATAAGATTGTTTGCGCCTTTTGACATATTTGAATATATGTTGCCCGGCACTACAAAAACATCTTTGCCGTAATCAGCGCAATATTTTGCTGTTATAACTGCGCCACTGCCCATTGCCGCTTCTGTAAGCAATGTGGTTTTAGAAAAGCTTGCGATTATTCTGTTTCTTCTTGGGAAGGTTCCTCTATTCGGTTTTTGTTTAAGAGGAAACTCGCTTATAACAGCTCCATTTTGAGCTATTATTTCTTGCAGTTTTGCATTTTCAGGCGGATAATTGACAAGAAGACCATTGCCTAATATTGCTACAGTTCGGGATTTATTTTCTAAAGCTGTAACATGCGCTAATGTGTCAACGCCTCTTGCCAAGCCTGAAACAATGGTTATATTTCTTTTCGCGAAATACGATGCAAAATCGGCTGTAACGGTTTTTCCGTAATTACTTATTTTTCTTGACCCGACTATTGATATAGAATTAAAATCTTTCTCTAAGATATCGCCTTTAATATAAAGAATTAGAGGTTTGTCAGGAAAATACATTAATGATTTTGGATACATATCATCGTTGTAAAGAACTATTTTGACATTATTTTTTGCTGCAAGCTCAAGTTCTTTTTCGGCTTTGTCCGATTTTGAAGAGTCGAGAATTGCCTTTGCGACGGTGGGACCAATATCTTCAACGGACATAAGATCTTTTTTATCAGCTTTAAGAATTGATTCCGTATTGCCAAATTTTTCTAGCAGTCTAAAAAATCTTATGGCTCCTATATCTGCAGAGAGGAGAAGTCCGAATAAACGCAAATTGTCTTTATTCATTATGATGTCATTGTAAACAAATTATTAAAAAATTGTCAAAATTTTTCTGTACTTTTGATTTGGCCGGATTTTACATTGACGAGCTGCTCAAAAATTTATAGAATAGTTCGTGGTTAGTTAACTTTATTATTGATGCAATAGATTTCCTGTATAAATACCTCGTCACGCTACGCTCGTCGCTCCTTTTAAAAAAGGGGAACTTGATGTCGTGTCTTTATTCCTATTTTTATAAAAGTGGTGGTGGCGAAGTCGCAGTGGTATTTGTAGTTGAAGTTGCAGGAGCTTGTGATTTTACAGGAAATCTAAATATAATTTGATACAATCACAAACTATGAAAATAATTAATGGTATAACAGAAACCCTCATTAACCTTGCTTTAGAAGAAGATGGTGTTTTTAGCGATATTACAACCAAAGAATTTGTCCCAAAATGCAAATATGCTAGGGCTACGCTAATTGCAAACAACTCCGGGATTCTTTGTGGTACGGATCTATTTGTAAAAGTGTTTAAAGCTATAGATAAAAGATGCAAAGTGTCTTTGAAAATGAAAGATTGTTCAAAACTTAAGCGAGGCGACAAAATATTAGAGATTACTGGTCCAGCGCGGGCGATTCTATCAGGGGAAAGGACGGCTCTTAATTTTTTACAACATATGTCCGGAATAGCTACTATAACAAATCAATTTGTTCAGTCTGTCAGTAATGGTAAAACGAAAATATACGATACAAGAAAAACTATTCCTGGATATAGAAGGCTTGCAAAATATGCGGTAAATTGCGGGGGAGGAACCAACCACAGGATGGGACTTTACGATATGGTTCTTATTAAAGACAATCATTTAAAGCTTACAAAAGATATAATTGCTAAAATAGCAGAATTTAGAAAAAGATATAAAGATACTCCAGTTGAAGTTGAATGTGAAAACACAAAGGAAGTAAATTGGGCTTTAGCTGCAAAAGCCGATATTATAATGCTGGATAACACTTCTCTTAAAAATACAAAACAAATGATAGATATTATAAGGAAAAGCTCTACGAAACAATATAAACCTGAAATAGAAATTTCAGGAGGCATAACACCAAAAACCGCAAAAGAATTTTCAAAATTGGATGTTGATAGAATTTCTGTAGGTATGATTACACATTCTTCTCAGGCATTAGATATTACTCTTGAAGTGACAATAAAATAAGATGAATGTTATTGAGATTCTTTCTTTGTTGAAAAAGCAGCTTAGTGTGTGTAAAAAAATAAAATACTATAAAAAGCTCCCATCAACTCAGTTAGCGGTTAAGAAGTTAGCGGAAAAAGGTTTTGAAGAAGGCTTTATTGTTGTTGCTGAAAAACAGACGAGCGGGTATGGGCGTTCTAAGAAGGTGTGGAGTTCTAATGTTGGAGGTTTGTGGTTTTCTATACTTCTAAAACCGATTATTCGTCCAGACGAGGTCTCTAAACTCACGTTATTACTAAGTATTGCCTTGAAGAGAACTCTTAAAAGAAAGTATCAAATTAGTTCTAAAATAAAATGGCCTAATGATGTTCTTGTTTGCGATAAAAAGATTGCAGGAATAATAGTGGAAATGTTTGCCGAGCAGGATAGAATAAATTGGGTCGTTGCGGGCATAGGGATAAATATCAATAACGATATTCCTAAAAATTTAGAAAATATTTCTGTTTCTTTAAAAGATATTTTAAAAAATGAAGCAGATAGAGCGGAGTTTATGACTGAATTTTTGATAGACTTTGAAAAGTTATATCTTGATTTTCAAAAAGATGGATTTAATCAGTTTTCAGAAGAATACAACGACAATCTTGCGTATAAGAATAAATCTGTTAGCATTGATACAGGGCACGCTGTAACGACAGGCATAAACTTAGGAATAGACGAAGGAGGCATGCTTATAATCAAAACCCTAAATAGTTTTGAAAAAATAATATCCGGAACTTTAAGAAGAAGCAAGGAATGCGATTAAAATGTACAGCTCTCCTTTCTCCTTGAGAGAATAACTTTAGTGAGTGTAGTGAATTAAATGAAAAAAATGAAAACTTTTTTTTATGTACTTTTTGCTTTAGATGTTTTGGCAAGTTGTGTTGTTGCAGCGCTTGTTACGTTGCTTGCAGGAATTGCGACGGCGTTTGTTTTGCTTACATTAAACATATCAGTTTATGCTATAATTCTGAAGGCTGACAAGGTCGGCAAAAATGGAACAAAGTAAAAAAGCAATTGTGTATAAATATATGTTTTTGGTTTCTACTGTTTCTGGCGCGGTAGGTGTATATTTTCTGCATAAACAGTTAATCGTTTTAGGATGGGTGTTGGTATGTATATGGGCCGTTTTTGCTGTACTTGTAAGAATTCTGATAATGAGAGACAAAAAATTAATCAAAGTAAAAAGCAGAGAGGAAATGTAAAATGGAATTGTTTAAGGCGGCGAAAGAAGCAATGGCAATGAGAAGCAAGTGGAACGAAATGGATAAAAAGTTAAAAGCTCGGGTTATTGATGTTGAATATAAAGGCATTAAAATTCAAGTAAATGCTAGAAATGAATTTTTAAGTTTGAATATCCCTGAGGATTTGCTCAAAGAAAAAAAGGAGAAAATAGAAGAAAATATATTATCTGCTTTTGAAGTAGCTGGAAAAAAAGCTCAAAACATTATGACTGAAGAAGCTAAAAAATTAACCGGTGGAATGAAAATCCCGGGGCTATAATCAACTGTAAATTAATTTTCGAAATTATATCGTAGTGACTTGTAGATGTTGTTAAAGCGTCCCATGTCTGATAACATATTCAGCTACGAAGTAAAAGAGGATATGTTATGAAAATTGCTGATATAGAAAAAGATATTGCTTGCTTGAAAGATTTATATTCAAGACTTATAAAAATTCTGCCGTCTTTTAATATAACTGATTCTAAAGTTTTACCGTACGGACTAAAACCGCATACTCGTTCTATTAGTTGGCTTGTAGAACAAGTTATAACGCAACAGACAAAGTATAATGAAGTCGCTTTGGGTTTATCAGAAGTTGATTTTGATATGCCTGACACTTGTTTGTTTGCATGATTGCGCTATTAAAGTCAAAGAAAAAACATATTATGTTAATATAAAAACGCACAATGTTGATGGCAAGGAAAACAAAAACGATATAGTGGCTGTTGAAAAACTATATATGCAATATAGTTCAAATCCATTGTACGATGTGATGTATGTCTGTTTGGGTATTCATTTCAATGGGGTAAATATTTCTTTTGATAAAGATTATGTGGCAGTTTTTTGCGCACAATTTTTGCCCATCTATGTGAATCCAAGAAATGATAAAATCCAAGCTCGTTATCATCATGTTCCGCAAATTAGAAGTCGTCAAGATTTTTTAAAATTATTACAAGAACAATCTCATAGCATTGTGTTAAAGGGTAAATAATATGAAAAGAGAATGTCTAAATAAAATTTTTAATCAAGATGTATTATTGGGGCTGTCATACATTGAAGATAATTCAATAGATTTGATAATATCCGATCCACCGTATTGTCTTGGCAAAGATTATGGTAATGATTCAGATAAAATGAACCCGAGAGATTATTTAGAATGGTCTTATAAGTGGATAGATACCGTAATTCCAAAATTAAAAGATACAGGCAGTTTTTATATATTTTTAACTTGGCGTTATAGCCCTGAGATTTTTTCTTACATGAAGAAAAAATTGATAATGCTCAATGAAATTATATGGGATAGAAGAGTTCCGAGTATGGGGGGAGGCACAAGGTCATTTACCTCGGTTCACGACACAATAGGTTTTTTTGCAAAAACAAAACAATATTATTTTGATTTAGATTCAATACGCATTCCATACGATGAAGAAACAAAGAAAGCAAGAACTCGCTCTATATTTGTCGGTAAAAAATGGTTAGAAGTAGGATATAATCTTAAGGATTTATGGTCAATTACTCGTCTTCATAAACAAGATCCAGAAAGGCAAAACCATCCTACGCAAAAACCATTAGAGCTAATAGACAGAATGGTTTTAGCAAGTTCTCCCAAAAATGGAATAGTATTTGATCCTTTTATGGGTAGCGGAACAACTGCTATATCAAGTATAAAAAATAAAAGATATTATATAGGATTTGAATTAAACCCCGATTATTGCCAAATGATAGAACAAAGAATAGACAAACATAATAAAGGCGAGAAATCTTTATTGAATGCCACTGAAGATGATGTAAAAGTAACTAATTTTCAACAGGCTATGAATTTATTTTAACTTTAATGTCTTTGACGCTAACGGTATAAATACTCTTATGAATAAAATGCTAACTTTTGATGAAATAAAAAATAATTCTGAAATACAAACATATCTTGAGTTTACGGATAAAGCTTCTACCATGGGGGAATATAAAGAACATGGTGTAAGACATGCCTCGCGTTCTGCAGAAGTTACAGGTCAAATTTTAAAAGATTTAGGTTATAACGAGAAAGAGCAAGAACTTGCTAAGATTGCCGCGTATATTCATGACATAGGGAATGTGGTTGGAGAAGAATATCACGATCAAAGCAGCGCAGTAATGTTTTTGAATGTTCTTGGCAAGGATAGATATAATGTAGATGTTCTTACTGTAGCAGTCGCCATAGGGTGTCATGAAGATAAAACTACGAAGCCTGCGTCTCCTATTGCAGCAGCGCTTGTGCTTGGCGATAAATCTGATGTACATCATGAAAGAACACAAGTCAAAGATGCGCTCATCAATAAAGCCGATGTACGTCATGAAAAAATACGAACCAAATATTCGCGTTATATTAATAAACATGAGAGGATACTTGATGCTTGTAGAAAAGTTAGTGTTGTTGTAAGAAAAGAAATAATGACTATTGAGTTGCGTTTGGAAATTGATACTAGCATGTCTTCAGTTATGGATTACTTTGAAATATTTATGGCAAGAATGAACCATTGTAGAAAAGCAAGCGAGGTTTTAAGATGTAAATTCGAACTATATATCAATGGAGATAGATGTTCATAATGGAATGTGGTTCTTACCGATTAATCAAAAAATCGTCTGAATGCAAAGCAAGGTTAGGGGAAGTTTATACTACAAGAGGTATTGTTGAAACTCCGATATTTATGCCAGTGGGAACGCAAGGGACGGTTAAAGGCATTGCTATTGAGTTTTTGTGTGGGACCGGCGCTCAAATAATATTGGCAAATTCATACCATTTATATCTTCGTCCTGGAATCAATATAATAAAAAAAGCCGGTGGAATACAAAAGTTTAATTCTTGGAATAAGCCTATGCTTACGGATTCCGGCGGATTTCAACTTTTTAGTTTAAATGATATTAGAAAAATTAGCGAGGAAGGCACTGAATTTAGGTCGCACATAGACGGATCTAAGCATTTCTTTTCGCCTGAAAAATCCATGCAGATTCAGAAAGATATTGGCGCGGATGTCATAATGTGCTTTGACGAATGTACGCCATATCCCGCAGGTTACGAATGCGCAAAAAAATCTATGGAATTAAGTCTCAGATGGGCTAAGAGATGTAAGGAAGAATTTTATAAAGATAATTCTTATGAAACACAAGCTTTGTTTGGTATTATACAGGGATTAACTGTGTTATACCTACTAGAAATGGCAGGAACGGACAGGTTTTTACAAGCCTTGGAAAAATTAACATAAGAAATGCGGAATATAGAGAAGATTTTAGCGCTTTGGATCCGGAGTGTAATTGCCCCGTCTGTGTCGGCTATTCTAAAGCATATTTGAATCATCTAGTCAGAGCGCAGGAGACGTTGTATTTAAGCCTTTTATCTTTACATAATATCCATTTTATGGTAAACTTGATGTCGAAAATAAGAAAGTCATTGGAGAATGACATATTTCTTAGATCAAAAAAAGAATTTTTTGAAAAATATTATTCAAAAAATTGATGACGAGGGGAAAAATGAGAAAATCAGTTGATTTGTTGGTATTTTTGGTGGCAGTTTTGTTAACGCCTTCTTTTGCATTTGCACAATCGGGCAGTGGAGGGATGTCTTTTGGTGGATTCGGATTAGTGCCGCTTCTTCTTATTTTTGTCTTTTTCTATTTGTTTATGTTAAGACCTCAGCAGAAAAAAGCTAAAGATCATCAAAAATTGTTAAACTCTTTAAAAAAAGATGACAGAGTCATTACGGTTGGCGGTATATATGCCACTGTAAGTTCTGTAAAAGGAAATATTATTGAAGTTAAGATTTCAGACGGAGTTTGTATTCAGGTCGCAAGACAGTCAGTCGCTTCTGTGATAACCAAAGAGAAAGAAGCTGAAGAAGCTACTGTTAAAATTCCTGAAATTGTTAGAAGGTAATAGTAAATATTTGGCAGTGGATACTTCGCTGTGCTCAGTATTATCCCTTAAAAAATAAGTATAAATACTCTCATCGGGCTGTTCCGCCATCTCTTCTCGTAAAAAAGGGAATTTACTACGATGTCTTTATTCCCTTTTTTACGAGAAGAGATGGCGAGCGTAGCTTGATGGGACATATGAGGGTGGCAGTGAAGTCGTCGGAGTATGACAAATAACGGCGAGTGTGGCATGAAAGCGGTTGCAACGACAACTGACAAAATACATGATTATGGATGAGCAATGAATACTAAAAATAAATACTCAAAAATAACTCTTGCAAATGTGAAAAAGAGTCCGATTGTTAAGATGTTTATTAAGTCAGCTGATAATTATTTAGGGGAGATAGGCTATACTGAACATGGAAAAAGACACGTAAGTTTGGTTGCGTCTATAGCGAAAACCGTTTTGTTGCGCCTTGGTTATTCGAAAAGATATCAAGAGCTTGCCGAAATCGCGGGTTATATGCATGATATAGGAAATATTGTAAATAGACATGATCATGGACAATCTTCAGCGCTTATAGCTATGCGATTGTTGAAAGATTTGATGATGGATCCTGAAGAGATAGCGCTAATAATTTCGGCCATAGGCAATCATGAACAAACAGGCGATCCGATGAATCCTATAGCGGCGGCGCTCGTTTTGGCTGATAAATCTGACGTGCATAAGACAAGAGTGCGAAGTCTTCGTCGTAATGCTTTAGATCACAACATACACGAGCGAGTAAATTATGCCGTGAAAAAATCTTCTTTAGAAGTTAACAAAGATAAAAAAATTATATCACTTTATCTAGTCATTAATATTCAAAAATTTTCGGTTATGGAATACTTTGAAATTTTTATGGATAGAATGCATATATGCAAAAGAGCTGCAGAAGATTTTTTCGATTGTGCATTTGAGTTAATAATAAATGAGAGGCAATTGCTCTGATGAGTAAGATTAATTGGAAGTTATGGACCACTATAGCGTTATTGGCTTTTTCTGTGTGGATATTGTGGCCGTCGATAAATTGGATAATGATGTCTAACGATCAAAAAGAACAAGCAGAAAAAGAGAGGAGTCCTATTTTAGGTAAAGTTTTAAAATTAGGATTGGATTTAAAAGGGGGAACTCATCTTCTTTTGGAAATTGATTCATCTCAGCTAGATGGTAACATAAAGATTAAAGATGCTGTTGATAGAGCCACGGAGATTATCAGAAACAGAATCGATCAGTTCGGCGTAGCTGAACCTATGATTGCAAAACAGGGAGATAAGTGGATAGTGATACAGCTTCCCGGAATCAAAGATCCTCAGGCGGCGAAGGCTTTAATAGGTAAAACAGCCTTACTTGAGTTCAGAATAGTAGATAAAAACGAGCAAGCCGGCAAAGTGCTTGATTTGCTTTCAGATAAGAAAATTACCCCAACTCAATACAGAGAAGATCCTTCGACGTATCCTGACATAACGGCTGCTATGCCTGAAGGCGCATCGGTTTTTGAAAGTAAGGGGGACGGTTCGTATTATGTACTAGATAAAGCTCTTCTAACCGGAGCTGCTCTTACGAATGCAAAAGTTGAATTTGGCGGGCAATTCGGTCAGCCTATAGTTTCGCTTGAGTTTAACAAAGATGGTGGGAGAATATTTGCAGATATTACAGAGAGAAATAGAGAGAAAGGTTTGGCTATAGTGCTTGATGGAATTGTGCAGTCTGCTCCTGTAATTCGCGCCAGAATCCCGGACGGAAAGGCTGTTATAGAAGGAGGATTTTCAGCTGAGGATGCAAGGCTTCTTGCGACAGTCTTAAGAGCTGGTGCGCTTCCAGCTCCTGTAAAGGTTATAGAAGAAAGGACTGTGGGGCCGTCGCTGGGAGATGATTCAATAAAGAGCGGTTTTATGTCAGCCATTATCGGCGTAGTAGTAGTTTTTGTTTTTATGATTGGTTATTATCGTTTTTCAGGCGTTATTGCAGATATAGCTCTTGCTTTAAACTTAATAATGCTTATGGCGACTATGGCATATTTCCAGTTTACCCTTACGCTTCCAGGTGTGGCGGGTATAGCTCTCACTCTTGCGATGGCGGTTGATGCGAATGTTCTTATATTAGAGAGAATAAGAGAAGAACTTGCCAGTGGCAAAACTGCGAGAGTTGCCGTAGATGCAGGTTATCAGAAAGTTTTTTGGACTATTTTTGATGCAAATCTTACAACTCTTATAGCCGCTGTTTTCCTGTTCCAGTTTGGAACAGGTCCAATAAAAGGTTTTGCTGTTACTCTTTCAATAGGTCTTATTATAAGCATGTTTACTGCTATAACTGTTACTAAACTTATATATGAATTTTTGTTTAAAGAAAATCTTTTATTGAGAATAAAAATATAGTCGGAGGTCAAAGTGCAATTCTTTAAATCCATACATATAGATTTCATCGGTAATCGTCGTAAATTCTTTGTAATAGCTGGAACATTGTTGTTAATGACTGTGATTGCGTTCATTTATAGAGGCGGACCGAATTACGGCATTGATTTTACCGGCGGTGTTCTTATGCAGATTTCTTTCCAGCGTAATAATGTTGAGTTGCAAGATGTTCGTGGCGCTATAGAGTGTGCAGGAATAACTTCTTTTGAGTTGCAGAGTTCTGAAAATATGATTATGATAAGAGCGAAGAAAAATCTTGAATCGCAAGAAGAATTTGAAAGGACAATACGAGATTCTATACGAGCAAAATTGCCCGATAATCCTATGAAAATTGAAAAAATAGAATATGTTGGTCCAAGCGTGGGAGAGTATCTTTCAAAACAGGCATTGTATGCGTTTTTCTTTGCTTTCTTGGGCATGATTGTATATGTCGCTTTTAGATTTAAATCCAGTTTGTGGGGAGTTGCCGCTGTTCTTGGTATTGTGCATGATGTTATTGTTTCTTTTGGTTTTGTGGCTCTCGTAAACAAAGAAGTCAATATAACAGTGATAGCGGCTCTTCTGACGGTTGCCGGTTATTCAATTAACGATACTATTGTTCTGTTTGATAGAATGAAAGAGAATTTAAGATTTCGCGCAAAGGAAGATTTTGCAACTATTATCAATAAAAGTATTAACGAGGTTCTTGGTAGAACAATTGTTACTTCTTTAACTGTGTTTGTTGTTGCAAGCTCGTTGTTTTTCTTTGGAGGCGAAGTTATACATACTTTTGCCTACATTATGATTATAGGCACGGCGCTTGGAGTGTTTTCTACAATATTTATTTGTACGCCGCTTGTTTATGAGTGGGAAATAAGAAGAGCTAATCGTTTAAAAATTGCGATTAAACAAGGCGTAGTTCGTTCAAAAAGATAATGAGAAAGATAAAGAATTTTAAGATAAATTTACGAGTTAAAGAAATTTTACGTGTTGTGAAGAAACTTAGAAATGTTGCTGATTTATCGGTTGAACTTGAGGAAACTATTCAGCGGCACTGTCGTTTGTATTTTAAGTTTTTGTCACCGTCTGTTGTTTACGATGTTTTTTCAAAAGATGCTTTGCCATTTATTTACGAACAAGATGCTCCTTCGAAATGGATTGCTGAAAGCGTTTTTTTTGTTACTATAGGCAATGGTCTTTATGAAGAATATAAAAAAAATGAAGGGACTTTTGGAGAACATACAGGTAAAATTGTTTCTGCAATAGCCGTTGATGCTTTAGAACAATCAAAATTTTTTGTGCAAAGACTTATTTCAAATGAAGCGCGAGATGAAAATTGTGAAATATCAAGAATTGTAGATGTTCCGAGGGATTTATACAGGGAAGTTGCAAAAGTTATCCCTATAGACAAAATAGGCATAAGTATAGAATCTGAAGATGTCAGTCCTAAGTATTCAACTTGTGGATTATTCTACTGGATACCATCTAAGAAAAAAGCAAAAAGATAATAGAGGGTGATAAAGTTAGTTGATCATACGACCATGGTTTTTCGATCTGTGTAAATGATTGGTAATAAAATGTTAAGAATATATTTAATCATATATAACGCTTTGTTTGTTGCGGGCATGCCTTTGGTTATACTTGTTTTTCTTTTTAGCAGTAAATATAGAAAAGAATTTTTTTATAAACTACCTGAACGTTTCGCTTGTTATAAACCTGTAAGTAAAAAATCAAAAAAAACTACTATTTGGATGCATTGTGCGTCGCTTGGCGAAGTGCGCGCTGTTGAGCCTATTTTGGATGCGCTTCAAGAGAAATATTATATTGTTTTGACAACAATTACAAAAAGCGGTAGAGAGCATGCGCAAAAATTGCAAAAAGCGGATTTTGTTGCTTTACTTCCATTGGATATTTATCCCATCATGAATAAAGCGTTTAGTATTATTAATCCGAGTATGCTTGTGCTTGTTGAGACTGAACTTTGGGTAACTATGCTATACTCTGCGGCAAGTAAAAATGTAAAAATTATTACGATTAACGGAAGAATGTCTGCCAAGTCATTTAAGGCATACAAAAAAGTGAAATTTTTTTGGAGAAGTTTTGTAAGTCTTATTAGTACCGTTATTGCCAAAAGTAAAGATGATGCCGATAGATTTGAATTTTTAACTGATGGTAAAAGTGATATTGTTGTTTCTAGTAATATTAAGTACGACAGGGATTTTACATTGGACTCAAAGCGTGAAGATTTTATGTTGAAAAAAGAAGATTTTGTTTTTACGGCCGGTAGTACAAGAGAAGGCGAGGAAGAATTTATAGCAGAAGCGTATAATAAAATAAGTTCAGATTTTAAAAATATTAGATTTTTTCTCGCTCCCAGACATTTTTCAAGGATAGAAGAAGTAGTTAATATTCTTAAAAATAAAGGTATTAAGTATTCATTGTTTTCTAGCGGCGATTTCAGCGCTAATTTTATTTTGATCGATGTTTTTGGAAAACTACAGAATATATACTCCGTTTCAGATGTATGTTATGTGGGTGGTTCGCTTGTAAACAAGGGCGGTCAAAATCCTATAGAACCTGCGGCATACGGCAAGTCCGTTTTATTTGGCAAAAATATGAATAATTTCATAACAGAAGCTGAAAGTCTTATAAGAGGAGGCGGAGCGTTTTTCGTTGAAGATTCAAATGATTTAGTCGCTAAGATTAAAGAATTTATTTTAAATAGACGATTGCTCGAAGATACCGGACAAAGAGCTTTAAAAACGGTTAGGGCTCAAAAAGGCGCGGTATTTTTTACTGTAGAAAAAATAAGAAAAACGTTAGTTCCTTTCTCCTTTGAGGGGTCGTAGCGCGACGAATGAGGAAAAGTAGTAATTTTCAAGTTGATGTTATCTCTCTTCCTTGAGGGAAGTGGCTTTGAAAGACCCCGATAAGACATTCGAGGTTAAACTCCTATATTGAAAAGAGAGTTAGGGGTTTGTATTTGGTATATAAATCGACTAACATCTCCATTAATTTTCAAAAGGAGAAAATGATGTTTGAACAAGCGTTTAAAAACGTAGATGACATTCTGCATAAAGACGCGGGCAATAGTAGCGAATTAGATTATATTGAACAAACTTCTTGGATTTTGTTTTTGAGATATTTAGACGATTTAGAGCGTACAAAAACTAAAGAAGATGCGCTTGCAATCAAGAAATATACAAATATAATTTCAAAAGAATTTCAGTGGGGCGTTTGGGCATGTCCTAAAAAAGATGGTAAATTAGATTACAATAAAGCTTTAACCGGCGATGATCTTGTCAATTTTGTAAATCAAAAACTCTTTCCGTACCTTAAAAAATTTAAAATTAATGCAGCAAACTATAATACAATAGAATATAAAATCGGCGAGATTTTCAGCGAGCTTAAAAACAAAATTCAGAGTGGATACAATTTAAGAGAAGTATTAAATATTGTTGACGAACTCAAATTCTCTACTCATGCTCAAAAACATGAGATGTCTCATCTTTATGAATCAAAAATTAAGAATATGGGCAATGCCGGACGCAATGGTGGAGAATATTATACTCCGCGTCCGCTTATCAGGACTATAGTAAAAGTTGTGGCTCCTAAGATAGGGGATAAAATTTATGATGGTGCCGTAGGGTCGGCAGGCTTCTTGATAGAAGCGTTTAACTATCTGCATGAGAGAGTCAAAACAACAAAAGAACAGTTGGTATTGCAACATAATACTTTTTCCGGCCAAGAAAAAAAAGCGCTCGCATATATTATAGGCATTATGAATATGATTTTGCATGGTATAGAAGTGCCAAATATTTTGCATACAAACACGCTTTCAAAAAATATTAAAGACATACAAGAAAAAGATAAATTTGATGTAGTTCTTGCTAATCCACCGTTCGGAGGGAAAGAGCGTCCCGAAGTACAGCAAAATTTTGATATTAGAACTGGAGAAACAGCTTTTCTGTTTTTACAGCATTTTATGAAAATACTAAAAGCAGGCGGTAAAGCCGGCATTGTTATTAAAAATACATTTTTATCTAATACTGACAACGCTTCTATATCGCTTCGTAAAGAGTTAATTCAGAGTTGTAATTTGCATACGTTATTGGATTTGCCAGGCGGAGTGTTTACTGGGGCGGGCGTAAAAACTGTAGTTTTATTTTTTGAGAAAGGCGTTCCTACGAAAAAAGTTTGGTACTATCAATTAAAATTAAATAGAAATCTTGGCAAAACCAACCCTTTAAATGAAAAGGATTTAGAAGAATTTGTTAAACTTCAAAAAACAAAAACTAATTCGGACAATTCTTGGACTGTAAAAATTGAAGATGTAAATAAAGAAACTTACGATTTATCTGTAAAAAATCCAAACAAAAAAAACGAAACGATAATAAGAAATCCAAAAGATATATTGAAAGAGATATTAGAATTAAATAAAGAGTCTGTAAAAATAATTTCTGAAATTGAAAAAATATTAAAGTAATAATTCAAAAGGTTTAGCAATGAAAACTAATAGTAAGTGGGAAATGAAAAAACTTGGAGATGTTTGCGATGTAATAGCAGGACAGTCTCCGGATGGTAAATATTACAATAACAATGGCAAGGGGGTGCCATTTTATCAAGGAAAAAAAGAATTTACAGATAAATATGTAGGATGTCCGGCAGTTTGGACGACTGAAATTACAAAAGAAGCCCAAAAAGGCGATATTCTCATGTCTGTACGCGCTCCTGTGGGACCAATAAATTTTGCGACGGAAAAAATATGTATTGGCAGAGGATTGGCTGCGATACGATCAATAAATGAAAAAGAGTTTTCTAATGATTATTTGTTTTTATTTTTAATAAGTATTCAAGATAAAATAAAAGGCTCTGCTGGAGCTGTATTTGCTTCTATAAATAAAAAACAAATAGAAGATATTTTGGTTCTAGTACCACCGAGAGATGAGCAAAAGAGAATAGTTTCAAAACTTGATAAATTGTTTGAAAATACAAAGAAACTTGAAGACATAGCAAGAAGGAATCTTCAGAACGCAAAGAATATATTCAATAGCGTTTTGAAGGAAACGTTTAGAAATAATAAAGCTGACACAGACAGACAGACAGACAGACTAGACAGAAAAACTCTAATATTAAAAACGCGTTGGGAAGTAAGAAGATTTGATGATTGTATTGATAAAGTTACATATTCCGCAAAATTAAAGAAAAAAGATTTCTTATCTAAAGGTCAGTTTCCAATTATTTCACAAGAAAATGAATTTATAAATGGATATTCCTGTGATAAAGGGAAATTATTTAAAGTTGCAGAACCTATTATAATTTTTGGAGATCACACGCGGACTTTAAAATATGTTGATTTTGATTTTATATTGGGAGCGGATGGCGTAAAAATTATTAAGCCAAAAAAAGGATTAAACCCAAAAATTTTGTATTATTGCATGTTAAGTAATCCCATAAAATCTTTAGGATATGCTAGACATTACAGAGAATTAAAAGAAACTACCATATCTTATCCTAGTGATATTTTAGAGCAGCAAAAAATAGTTTCAAAACTCGATGAATTATCATTAAGAACAAAAGAATTAGAGGTAATTTATCAAAAGAAAATAGATGATTTGTTGGAACTAAAAAAATCCATGCTTAAACGCACATTTTGCTGTTAGTTCCCTTTATCCTCAACCACTCTCCCTCAAGTGGAGAGGAAAAAAAACAAAGACAAGGGTGAAAGGAGAAAATGTAACGGTGAGAGCAAAGGACAAATTCTTCTAGAGGAGAACCATGAACGAAGCAGAAACTAAGGCTGAACTTATAGAGCCTAAATTGAAGGACAGTGGCTGGACCGCGGAAAATAATTGTAAAATCTTTCGCGAGTTTCCCATAACTGAAGCTAAAGTCGGCATACGTTCTTCTCAAGGGCTTAAAGCAGATTATGTGCTTTCTTATAAAAACGTGAAGCTTGCCGTTATTGAAGCCAAGAAGTTGTCTTTGTCTGTGGGAGAAGGCGTTGCTCAATCTAAGCTGTATGCTAAAAAATTAAATATTCGTTACGCTTTGGCAAGTAACGGCAGGGAAATTTATTTTATTGATACGGAAACTGGTGAAGAGAAAAAAATAGACAAATTTCCTTCTCCCGATGAGTTTTATAATAATATTTTTGCTGAGCGAAATGAATGGCGCGATAAATTTAATTCTGTTCCTTTTGAAAACAAAGGCGGTTCAAGATTTATTATACGTTATTATCAAGAAATAGCCGTAAATAAAGTTATGCAGGCCGTTGCTGAAAATAAGAAACGCATTTTATTAACTTTAGCCACAGGAACAGGTAAGACTTATATAGCGTTTCAAATTGCGTGGAAACTTTTTGAAACGTGTTGGAATATAAATAAAGACGGCGTAAGGTCGCCGCGAATATTGTTTTTAACAGATAGAAATTTTTTGGCGGATCAAGCGTTTAATACTTTTAATACTTTTTCGGATTTTCATGAAGATGCTTTAAAACGCATTAAGTCTAGAGAAATAAAAAAGACAGGCAAAGTCATCGCAGACGGCAGTATTTTTTTTACAATTTTTCAAACTTTTATGACCGACGCGGAAGATGTCCCTTATTTTAGTCAGTATCCAAAAGATTATTTTGATTTTATTATAATTGACGAATGTCACAGAGGCGGAGCGAATGATGAGAGTCGCTGGCGCGCTATTTTAGATTATTTTTCACCGGCAACACATCTTGGAATGACGGCCACGCCGAAACGCGATAAAAACGCGGATACGTATAAATATTTTGGCGAGCCCGTATATACTTATTCTCTCAAAGAGGGTATAAACGACGGATTTTTAACGCCTTTTAAAGTTCGGCGTGTTCAAACAACTTTGGATTCCTACATTTATGCTGATGACGACGATGTTATTGAAGGAGAAGTTAAAAAAAATCATGAGTATGTAAGAGAAGAATTCCATCGAGATATTGAAATTGAAGAGAGAGAAAAAAAGTATGTTGAAATTTTTATGAATGAAATAGATCAAAAAGAAAAAATGCTTGTTTTTGGCGCAAATCAAGAGCATGCGGCTTTGCTTAGGGATTTAATAAACCAAATTAAAACTAGCAAAAATCCCGATTATTGCGTAAGAGTAACTACAAACGAAGGTGAAATAGGTGATCAGCATTTAAGAGATTTTCAAGATAACGATAAAACAATCCCTACTATTTTAACGACTTCTAAAAAACTTTCTACAGGAGTCGATGCGAGAAATGTTAGAACTATTGCGCTTTTGCGCTCCGTGAACTCTATGATCGAATTTAAACAAATAATTGGCAGAGGAACAAGACTCTTTGATGGTAAAGAATATTTTACAATATACGATTTTGTTGGCGCTTATAAAAACTTTTTAGATCCTCAATGGGACGGCGAACCTATAGACGTTATAGACATTGAAGAATCTCCTAAAAAACAGATAAAAAGCGTTAAACAGTCTGATATTGTAGAAAAAGAGACTCCACTTGAACAGTCTGAAAAACAGAAAGTTATAATAAAATTAGCGGAAGGGAAGGAAAGAGAAATTCGGTATATGGCGCAAACGTCGTTTTGGGATGAGGCAAGCGGAACTCTTATGTCCCACGAACAATTTTTACGTAAATGGTTCGGTAAATTGCCCGAGTTTTTTACGAGCGAACAAGAGTTAAGAGATATTTGGTTAAAACCGGATACTCGCAAAAAACTTTTAGAGAAACTTGAGCAAGCGGGATACGGACATAAAAATCTTGAAGTTTTACAACAGCTTACAGACACCCAAAATAGTGATCTGTTTGACGCTTTAAAATATCTTGCATATAACATTAGACCTTTGACAAGAGTAGTTCGGGCTGAAAGAGCAAAAGAAAAAATATCTAAAGTCGAAGACTTCGAAGATAAGCAAAAAGTTTTCTTGGATTTTGTTTTGGATAAATACGTAGAAATCGGCGTTGAAGAATTAAATCAAGAAAAGTTACCCGAACTTATAAAACTGAAATATAAAACTATTGAAGACGGTATCAGAGAATTAGGCAATAGTGAGCAAATAATTATCGAAACTTTTATATCTTTTCAAAAATATTTGTATTGATGAGCGCTCCATATGATGAAAAACACAATATATTTGGGTTTAGGATCAAATGTTGGAGACAGAGCGGAAAATATTATTTCCGCTTTATCTTTTTTGCAAAGTAGCTTGTTTGTAAACGTTAAGAAAATATCCTCTTTTTACGCAACATCTCCAATAGGTCCTAAACAAAGAGGTTTTTATAATATTGTAATTAAAGCGCAAACGGATTTGAGTCCAATTGATTTGCTTTCATTAATAAAACAGTCGGAACATATTTTAGGACGTGTAAAGACAGTAAAATGGGGACCTCGCGTAATTGATATAGATATACTGTTTTTTGGTAAAAAAAATATTAATAATTCTAATCTAATTATCCCGCATAAAGAAATACAAAATAGACTTTTTGTTTTAGCGCCGTTGAGCGAAATAGCCATCGATTTTATACATCCCGGTTTAAAACGTAAAATAAGAGATATTTTATATAGCAAATCATTGATACTTAAAAATCAAAATGTTAAAATCATGTGAGTGTAACCAAACGGAATATAAAACAAAACGCATGAAAAGTATTTTACGATGAGAGATGACTCTTCTGCTATAAAAATGGCTGTCATTCATAGGTTTTATTTCCGACCTCTTGCCCTACCCAAGTAGTTGAAGTCTATATCTTCGCTGCTTCATGGCGCGCTCGTGTCTTGCGCGCGTCGCAAGACTTGCGCTTCTTATTCGATCTCGCAATGGAAGTGAGAAAAAGGCAAAATGGCAAGAGAACAACTGCAACGACAACTGGCATATATCTTTCATGTGCTTACTATGGAATATAAAAATGAATAAAAGAACTGTTACGACGATTTTAGATAAAAAACAGGCAAACGAAAAAACAACAATGCTCACTTGCTATGATTATGTTATGTCAAAACTTATTTCCTCGCAAGGCATTGATATGTTACTTGTTGGAGATTCTCTAGGCAATGTCAAACTTGGCTACGAAAATACCCTTCCGGTTACAGTGGAAGATATGATATATCATACAAAAACCGTAAAAAGAGGAAATGATGGCGCGTTGCTTGTTACGGATATGCCGTTTATGTCTTATGAAATAAGCGTAGAAGATGCCGTAAAAAATGCTGCAAGAATTGTAAAAGATGGCGGAGCCGAAGCTGTTAAAATTGAAGGCGGGATTGAAATTATAAAACAGGTTAAAGCAATTGTTGATGCAAAAATTCCTGTTGTAGGTCATTTAGGTTTAACGCCTCAGGCTATAAATAAGTTCGGAGGTTTTAAGGTTCAGGGAAGAACTCAGGAATCTCACAATAAACTTATTTCTGATGCAGTCGCTTTAGAAAAAACTGGCGCGTTTGCAATTGTGTTGGAAGCGATACCAGAGCAGCTTGCAAAAGAAATTACGGGACGTTTAAAAATACCAACTATAGGTATAGGCGCAGGACGTTATTGTGATGGACAGGTTTTAGTTGTTGACGATATGCTTGGAATGTTTACGGATTTTACGCCGAAGTTTGTTAAAAAATATGCAAATATCGGTGAAACAGTAAAAACTGCCGTAAAAAATTATATAGATGAAGTAAAAGAGGGAAAATTTCCGATGGAAGAGAACGCGTACAAATGAAAGTTATAAAAAATGCGTTGCAGATGCAAAAAATTGCTTTAAAACATCTTAGAGACGGCGATGAGATAGGTCTTGTCCCTACAATGGGCGCTTTACACGAAGGTCATATTTCTTTGCTTTCAAAATCAGAAAAAAACGATGATATTACCATAGTTTCAATTTTTGTAAATCCAATACAGTTTGGCGTTAACGAAGATTACCTGAAATATCCACGTCCGATTAAAAAAGACTTGGATATTTGCAGAAAAAATCATGTTGATTATGTTTTTATGCCCTCAGTGGATGATATGTTTTCACAAGAGCATAGGACTTTTGTAGAAGTTCAAAAGATGCAGGATATTTTATGCGGATTGTTTAGACCTGCGCATTTTGAAGGTGTTGCGACTGTAGTTTCAAAATTGTTTAACATATCGTACCCGGATAGAGCATATTTTGGAATTAAAGATTTTCAACAGCTCAAAATTTTAGAAAGAATGGCAAGAGATTTAAATTTTAGAACTAAAATTATTCCTTGCCCTACAGTAAGAGAAAGAAGTGGTCTTGCGCTTTCAAGCAGAAATTCTTATTTAAGCGAGGAAGAAAAAAATATAAGTTTGAAAATTTCTAAAACATTAAAAGAAGCTGTTCATGAATTTAGAAATAAAGATTTAAATTTCGTTAAAAGAAATGTTTTAAATAAATTAAGGAAAATTCCTAACAGTAGAATAGATTATGCAGAGATTGTAAATTTTAGCAATTTATCCATTGCTGATAATAACACAAAAAGAGTTGTTTTTGCGGTAGCTGTGTGGATAGGCAAAACGCGACTTATTGATAATGTTATAATGACTAAACGGAGTAAGTGATAATGATAAAATCAGATTATCTAATTATAGGTAGCGGTATAGCTGGTCTTAGTTTGGCTTTAAAAGCGTCAAAGTGTGGTAGCATTTCTTTAGTTACGAAGAGAAAAATGTTTGATTCTTCTACGGGTAGAGCTCAAGGTGGTGTTGCATGTGTAATGGATAAATCTGACTCTTTTGAAGAACATATTCATGATACTATCGTTTCCGGAGCTGGGCTTTGCGATAAAAAAATGGTTGAGAAGATGGTTGTCGAAGCGCCGGAAAGAATAAAAGAATTGACGTGGTTTGGGGTAAAGTTTACTAAACGGGATGATTCTAATTCGAGGTTTGATTTGGGTATGGAAGGCGGGCATAGTAAGAGAAGAATCTTACATGCCGGCGATGTTACTGGAAACGAAATAGAGCAAGTTTTAATAAGCAATATTTCAAAACATGAAAATGTTACTGTTTACGAAAATTGTTCTGCGATAGACTTAATCTTAGATGGTAACAAAGTTTGTCGTGGCGCTTATGTCTTTGATAATGAAAATAATAAAATCGAAATTTTTCAAGCTAAAATAATAGTTTTAGCAACGGGCGGGTCCGGGAAAACATATTTATATACTTCAAACCCCGACGTGGCTACGGGCGACGGTGTGGCAATGGCTTATAGAGCCGGAGCTGATATATCTAATATGGAGTTTGTGCAATTTCATCCTACATGTTTGTATAACAGTGAAGCAAAATCATTTTTAATATCAGAGGCTGTGCGTGGAGAAGGCGCTGTTTTAAGACTTAAAAACGGCGAACCGTTTATGGACAAGTACAGCCCTCAAAAAGAGCTTGCTCCTCGTGATATTGTTGCAAGAGCGATAGACAGTGAATTAAAATCTAGAAGAGAAAATTTTGTTTATTTGGATATTACATCAAAAAGCAGAGGCTTTTTGATGAAAAGATTTCCAAACATTTATGCAAAATGTCTTGAGTACGGCATGGATATGGCAAAGGACATGATTCCCGTTGTTCCTGCCGCTCACTTCTTTTGCGGTGGTGTTGCAATAGACGAAAACGGCAAAACTGGCGTTGATAATTTATATGCAGTTGGAGAAACAGCATGTTCAGGAGTACACGGAGCAAACAGACTTGCTTCAAATTCTCTTTTAGAAGGTATTGTTTACGCAGATAGAGTATATAAAGATTCGTTACAATTTTTAAAAAAAGAGTTTCCCAAAATTCAAGGCAGTTTTGGTAAATATAATAATTTTTCTGGAAAGAGTCTTTCCATTTATATGCAAGAGTGGGAAGAGATAAGACGTATAACATGGAATTATCTAGGGATTATTCGTTCTGACGGAAAATTATTAAAAGCGAAAAAAAGAATAGATATTTTAAAAAGTGAGATAGATCAGTATTTTAATAATACGCCTATCACTGTTGACAATATAGAATTAAGAAATATAGCGTGTATAGCCGACCTTGTTGTAAGATCCGCAATGCTTAGAAAGGAAAGCAGAGGGCTACACTATAACACTGATTATCCTTCTATGTTACCTGACGCTAAAGATACTATTGTAAACAGACAAAACGCATGAGAAATATTTTACGATGAGATATAATCCCTCGTTAACAATATGAAATAAAAGAGAAATACAAATGCGTAAAGAGAGTTTTATAAAAATTGTTACATTCATATGCCATATTATAGATAAAACTTTGAGAAAGAAATCGTTAAACGAAACTTTGCATTATCCTAAGCCGTCAATTTATTCTTTTTGGCATGGGAATGAGTTCCCTATGTTGATGTCTAATCAAAAAAACAATATAGTTATTATGGTTAGTTTATCAGATGACGGCGAGATGTTGTCTCAAATTCTGAAGAGCTTTGGCTATATAACTGTTAGAGGATCTTCAGGCAAAGGTGGAGAGCGAGCTCTAATAAAAATTATAAGATATGCTCGTCAAGGACGTACGCTTGCTTTTGCCGCAGATGGACCAAGAGGTCCCTATCATAAGCTTAAATCAGGCGTCGTATATACAGCTCAAAAAACGGGAATGCCATTGTTGCCAATAAATTGTTCGCCAAAAAATAAAATTGTTTTAAACAAATCATGGGATAAAACAATAATCCCTTTGCCATTTTCAAAAACCGTGCAGATTTATGGAGAGCCTATTTACGTGAATGATGGTGATAATATAGAAGAAAAAACGACACTCGTAGAGGAAAGATTAAATAAGTTATCTGAATTTACAGATAAATACTATTGGAGGAAAGACATATTAAAATATTTAGAGTATCATCCGTCCCCAAAGATATTGATAGTTCAACCAAGCAGGATAGGCGATATTATTTTTGCTTTGCCTGTCCTTTCGGCAATAAAGAAAAAATATCCCCACGCAAAACTTAGTTGGATTGTAGATGAAAGATGTTCTGAAATTTTAGAAGACAATCCTCTATTAGAGAATATTTTTATATGGGATAGAAAACAGGTTTCTTTAAAATATTATAGAAATTTAAAAAAACAGCTTCGCAATGATAAATTTGATTTAAGTATAGACTTGCATGGTCTTGCAAAATCGGCAATGCTTGTTCAACTTGCCGCCGCAAGATTTAAATTAGCGTCATCTTCTACAAATGGTATGAGAGAATTCTCCTGGTTATTTTCCAAAGAGATAAAAGCTTCTCAAAAGCGCCATTGTGTTGAAAGACATTTTGAAGTTGCAAAGTATTTAGGCTGTACATATGAAGTGAATTATTCGATATCAATTCCTGAAGAATGCTTTAAAAGCGTTAGAGAAAAACTTTTGAAGGAAAATATAAATTTAGATAAAGTGATAGGTATTCATCCCGGTGGTGGGTGGATTTCAAGAAGATGGGATAGTTATAAGTTTGCCGTACTTGCTGGTAAATTAAAAACTGAATTGGGTGCGGACGTTGTGCTTGTTGGTGGGAAAGAAGGTGGAACGAGTGAAAAAGATTTGAACAAAGAAATAATAGTGGACGCAGGTATCAAAATGGTGGACATGGCCGGTAAATTTACTTTAAAAGAATTATGTGCATTTTTAAAAATGTGTAAAGTTTTTGTTGGCAACGAAGCGGGTCCTATGCATATCGCGACGGCGCTAAATACGCAGACTGTAGCGATTCTAGGACCTACAGATGCAAAACGTACCGGACCATATGGAGGCAGTACAAAAATTATACAACATCAAGTAGATTGTCAGCCGTGCAGAAATAGAAATTGTAAAGATGTGATATGTATGAAGAATATAACGGTTGCAGAAGTGTTTTCAGAAATCAAAAGAAAACTGTATATAGTCAAATCGCTTTAAGTTGCGCCATCAAGGAATGAAATGAACGAAGCAAGCCAGCTCAACAAAAGAGACGAAACATTATATACCGGTGTTACATCAAGCATTATAAAGAGTATATGAGGATATTTTATAGAAATTCTGGATTGCTTCGACGAATTCATCGTCTCACGATGACGACAAACGACATATAGATAAATATGAAAATTTTAATAATAAAACCCAGTTCTTTTGGCGATATTGTTCAAGCTTTGCCATGCGCAAATGCTTTGAAACAAGCGTACCCTAAATGCGAGATAAGCTGGGTTGTTTTTAATGGTTGGGAATCTTTGCTCAAAATTTGTCTTGACGTCGACAAGATTATAAGTTGGAACAGAAAAAGAGGCTTAAAAGGTTTTTTTGAAATTTTAAAAGAAGTTAGAAAAACAAAGTATGATATAATCATAGATCTACAGGGACTTTTGCGAAGCGCTGCTCTTACAAGATTTGCAACCGCAAAAACTAAAATTGGTGTTCCCGGAATGAAAGAGTTTAGTAGTTTTCTGATTAAAGAAGTATGTCCTAAAAAAGCAAATATCAATGCTACTCTTCGTAATTTGGAACCTGTTCGTTTTTTGACGGGACAGTTGTTTAATCCTGAAGTAAATATAAAAATAGAGTCAAATGCTGAAAGTATTTTAAAAGACAATAAAGTTTTTGGAGATTTTCTTACGCTTCTTCCTTTTGCTAGAGGCGATGGGAAAGAGTGGGGCGTTGATAATTATTGTAAATTGATAGATTTAGTAAAAAATAAATATATTAATATACAAATTGTTGTTTTAGGGTTAAAAAGCGATTTTGGTAAAATACGCTCTGATAGAATTGTGGATTTGTGCGGTAAAACAAATATAGAAGATCTTGCCGGAATTTTGTTGAAGAGTAAAGTTGCCGTAGGTGCAGATACTGGGTCTATGCACTTGTCGTCAATTTTACAAACACCATCTATTTTTATTTTTGGTGCTTCAGATATTAATGAAACATCGCCTTATATAGGTCGGTTTTCGCTTTTTGTGAACGAAAAAAATCGTGATAGGATAAACAATATTAAATCTGAAAACGTTTTCGCAGAGATACAGAAATGGATAAAATAGTTTTTTTTCATATGAATCAGCTTGGAGATTTGCTGTTTTCTCTCCCTGTGCTTAAAGCTGCAAAACAAGAACTAAATTCTAAAATATATTCTGTTGTTAATTCCAATTTAAGTCCTCTTTTAGTCTCTGCAGGACTTGTTGATGGCATTGTACCTAAAAATGATTTATCAGTAAAAATTATAAAAAAAGAAAATTTCGATAAAGCGGTTCTTTTTTCAGAATCGCCAAATTCGTTGATTACGGCTTTTTTATCAGGCGTTAAAGAAAGGATTGGTTTTAATACGGCATCTTTAAGTTTTTTACTCACAGAAAAAGCGCAAAGATTGGGTGTACCGTCATTGTCCAATAATAGAGCGCTTGGATTAAAAGTGGGGCTTAAAACGATAGAATCTGATTATGCAAATATTTTAAATATTCCGAAAGAAAATTTGAGCAATGTCCAAAACTGGTTTGAGAGTAACCATCTTAATGTAGCAAAAACAATAGCAGTTTCAGTAGGGGCAAGTAAAAAAAGACGTGATAAATGTTTAGATGAAAGTAAATGGATTGAAGTAATAAATATTTTATTTGAAAAAGGATTTGATTGTGTTCTTTCAGGAGCAGAATGGGAAAAAGAAACTTTGAGTAAGATTGCCGAAAAATGTAGAATAAAACCTGCGTTATTTACAGCAGAAAAAGGTATTTTAGACAGCGCTGCTTTTTTGAAAAAATCTAATTTATTTATTGGGATAGATTCAGGTGCTATGCATTTGGCCGCGGCTTTGGGAACAAAATGTATAGCTGTGTTTGGTTATACAGATCCAGGTCAGGTAGGTCCTATGCCCTTGGAAAATCATGTCATAATAAAGAAGGATAGTATTTCGCGAGTCTATCCTGAGGATATTGTTGCAAGAGTTATACAAAAAATGAGCAAAGGATAAAAACATGGGTCAGAAATTATCTAACATTTCAGAAGTTCAAGTTGTGAGGACAAAGTTTAAACCCATACTACCTGAAGTATTAAAAGGCGGAGTGGCTTGTGTCAGTCCAGTTAAAGGAAAACCAACTCAATCTGTAGCAGATCAAAGTAACGTAAAGAAGTTTTTTAAAAACACTTACGGTCTGCCCATAGTTACGTTTAAGAATGGCTCAAATCTTTCAGTAAAGAAAAAGAAACCTATAAAAGTTGCAATTGTTCTTTCTGGTGGTCAAGCACCGGGAGGTCATAATGTTATTGCCGGGCTTTTTGACGGATTAAAAAAAGCAAATAAGAAAAACACATTGATTGGATATCTTGGAGGTCCTTTGGGAATTTTAGAAAACAAGTATAAAGAAATTAATGAAAAAGTTCTTGATGAATACAGAAATACCGGAGGATTTGACTATATACAGTCCGGCAGAACAAAGATTGAAGCATATGAACAGTTTTGTTCAACAAAAGATAGTCTTGCAATATGTCATGTGGATGCCTTGGTGGTTGTAGGTGGTGATGATTCCAATACGAATGCTGCAATGATAGCGGAATATTTAAAACAAGAAAATATAGACAAGTGTGTTATCGGTATTCCAAAAACTATTGACGGCGATTTGAAAAATCAATACGTGGAGATTTCATTCGGTTTTGATACGGCAACAAAAATTTATTCTGAGCTTGTAGGAAATATTTGTAGTGACGCAAATTCGTCGAGAAAATATTGGCATTTTGTTCGTCTTATGGGTAGAAGCGCTTCTCACATCGCATTAGAAGTCGGCTTTAAAACTCAGCCGAATATTGTTTTAATTGGCGAGGAAATTTTAGCAAAAAAAATGACTTTGACAAAAGTTGTTGAAAGCATCGTTGAGGTTGTAGTAAAGCGTTCTAAGGTTGGCAAGAATTTCGGTATTATTTTGATACCTGAAGGTGTTATAGAATTTATACCTGAAATGAAAGAACTTATTTCAGCTATCAATGATGTTTTGGCAGAAAATGCTGATACTGTTATACAGCTGTCTTCAACGGAAGATAAAAGAGATTTTGTTTGCGGAAAGCTCCCAAAAAAGCTTTCAGATTTAATGGCGGGTTTACCATCCGGAATTGCTTCACAACTTATATTAGACAGAGATCCTCATGGTAATGTTGCAGTATCGTTGATTGAAACAGAAGAACTTTTAATTGAAATGATACGTAAGAGACTTGCAGAGCTTAAAAAAGAAGAGAAGTATAAAGGCAAGTTTTCTACTATTACACACTTCTTTGGATATGAAGGACGTTGTGGAATTCCGTCGAATTTCGATGCAAATTATACTTATGCTTTAGGTTATAATGCGGCTATTCTTATTCTTAATGGTTTTACGGGATATATGTCGTACGTAAGAAATCTTGTCAAACCTCCGAAACAGTGGGAATGTGGAGGTATTCCTCTTACTATGATGATGAATATAGAAAAAAGATATGGAA
>JAIXMY010000083.1 GCA_020328045.1 Candidatus Endomicrobiellum pyrsonymphae | reverse complement strand
GGCAATACCGTTTTGAAACCTAACCATAGATGCTACGGCATTTGTACCTTGTATATTTGAATTATCAAATCCCTCAATCACAGCAGGCGGGCGCTTTAATCCTAAAACATTTTTTAATTCATTTATGCTATCTGCTCTTTGTACAGATTGATTTATTTCGTCCTGAGTAATCTCGCTTATCATAACTCTCTCGGACATGCTTTGAAGCGCATACAGTCTGTCTCTTATTTCTTTTGCCTCTTCATAACTCAAACTTTGGCTTAAATTAAACATTTGAGTTTTCCATTCATCTTCAAGTTTTTTAAATTTACCGTTTAAAAACAATTCAACATCTTTAATTTTTTCTTTATATTCTTTTGATGTAATTTTACCAAGACATGGAGCGTAACACATTTCAGTATGACAGTAAAGGCATGATTTAACTTTTTTTTCTTCAGGCAAAAAATCTTTTGAAAGTTCCATTTTACACGGACGAATTTTAAAAAGTTTAACAAGCCAGCGAACAAGTTTCTTTATATAAAAAATTTGAGGATAGGGACCAAAATATAGCCCGCCATCTTTAAGTTTTTTTCTTGTAAATGTCAAACGAGGAAAATCTTCACTTATTGAAAATTTTATGTAAGGATAAGATTTATCATCTTTCCACATTGCATTAAAATATGGTTTAATTTTATGTATAAGTTGTCTTTCAACAAGCAATGCTTCTCTTTCAGACGCGCACAAGATGTACTCAATCTTGCGCATTGCCGTTATAACAGTTGTAGCTTTCGAATTTATATCGGCGTTAAAATAAGATGAAAGTCTATTCTTGAGACTTTTTGCCTTGCCTATGTATATTATATTACCAATCCCGTCACGCATTATATAAACGCCGGGAAGTTTTGGAATTTGCTCAAGTCTTTGATTTTTATTATTTGCCATGACAAATCTATGCCGTTTATTTATAGTCGCCTAACTTTACATCTCTTGAGAAAATATGCGTAAAAGTTTTTAATTCTTCTGATTTTAAAATATATGAAACTGCAACAAATGCTATTAATCCCAAAATTATTGCAGTGGGAACTGAAACAAATAAATTTTCTGATATTTTACATACATTCCATGCAGTAATACCAGTAACAACAGCCGCCATTAAGGACTTTAGTGAAGAAAACAATATTTGTTTAATACCAAGTTTACCTATACGTTTTTTCAGATAAACAGCAAGTAATATAAAATTAAAATAAGATGAAACCGCTGTTGCGAGAGCAAGTCCACCGACACTCATTGGATACATTAGCGCAATACACAAAATAGCATGCAAAATCATAGCCACTATTGCCACTCTTACAGGAGTTTTAGTATCTTGAAATGAATAAAACGCATTTGCAAAAATTTTTGACAAAGCATAAGCTGGAAGACCTAAAGAATAATAAAACAACGCATTGTTTGTCATAATTGATCCTGAAGAACTAAACTTACCATGCTCAAATAAAAGTTTTACTATAGGAAGTCCTATAACCATAAGTCCACCCGCAGCTGGAAGAAGAGTAAAAACTGTAAGACGCACAGAATAATTAAGAGAGTTTTTTAGAGTTGTCATATCTTTTTGGGCAAAAGCTTTTGACATTACAGGAAGTGAAACGCTGACAAGAGCAAGTCCAAAAATTGCCAAAGGCATCTGCATAAGTCTGTTTGAATAATAAAGAGCCGATACTGGTCCTTGTCCTAATGACGACGCGCATCGACTGTCAACTAAGGCATTTACCTGATCTACAGACAAACCTATAATTGACGGTATCATAAGAAAAAAAATTTTCCTCACCCCGGGATGTTTTAAATCAAGTTTAAATTTTAAATGCCATCCCAAACTTTTAAGTTTAGGGTACTGTATAAAAAAATGAAACGCGCCGCCAATAATAACGCTTACGGCAAGTCCTTTAATTTGATTCCCTGGAACAATTACTGGCGCAATAGCAAGCATATAAAAAATTTCAGAAAAACTTAATGATGAAGGCGCAAACGCGGGAAGAAAAAATGAATGCAAAGTGTTTAAGACTGCCAACAAAAAAGCTGCAAGACACATAAAAAGAATAAAAGGAAACATCAATCTTGCAAGTTCTATTGTAAGCTGCATTTTTTCAGGATCATTTGAGAACCCGCCTGCTACTATTTTTGCCAAAATTGGTGAAAAAAACATTCCTAAAACAGATATTACCACCAATATTAACAAAAGAATTGTAAATGTTATACTTAAAAAATTTTGTACTTCCGATTTTTCTTTTTTATGCAAATACTCGCTCAGTACAGGTATAAATGCCGTTGAAAATGAGCCTTCCCCAAACATACGTCTGAAAAGATTGGGAATTCTGAAAGCTGCGTAAAAAGCATCGGCAAACATGCCTGTACCAAATAAATTAGCAACAAGCATATCTCTAATATACCCAAATATTCTTGAAAGAATAGTCCCGAAAGCTGTTTTACCGGCGCGTTTTGCTAACGTTTTATTTTCCATAATATAGTTGATGATTATCTTTCCTTTTATATAAATTCAATATTTGGCTGAGCTCTAAACCATGTGTTTTGGCGTTTAGCATAATGTCTTGTATCTTTTGAAAATTCTAAAATCACATCACTTTTTGAAATCTGCTTGTCTAGGTATTGTACTATATGTTTATGCCCTATACTGCTCAAAGCTGGACATTTTTTATCAAACCCCATATCTAAAACCTTTTGCGTTTCTTCAATCATGCCGTTTTCTATCATTTGTTTACATCTTTCATTAATTTTCCTATATAAAACTTCATTCTCAACAGAAATACTGAAATGTTTAAAATTATATCGAGAATTTTTAGGCTTGATATGTTCTTTTAAAGTTTTACCTGAAATAATATTTACTTCAAGCGCTCTAAGCAGTCTCTGAGGATTTCTTTTATTTTTTTTGGCAGCCTCAGGATCTAAGCCTAAAAGTTTGTTATAAAGTTCTTCCTGAGATTTAACGCTTAGTTCTTTTCTTAAAGATTCGTCGGCTTTTGGCATTTCGTCAAGCCCGTAAAGTAAAGCTTTAATGTATAAACCTGCGCCACCAGTTATAATAGGGATTTTGCCTTTGTTTGTAATTTTTGCAATTTTCAAATCAGCATTGCGTGCAAATTCTGCAGCGCTATAAGTTTGATCAGGATTAATAATATCAGTTAAATGCTGCAAAACTCCGTCTATTTCACGAATGTCATCTTGTATGAAAATACCTTCTTTATTAGTGCCAATATCTAAATATCTATATATTTGTCTCGAATCGCAAGAAATTATTTCACCATTTTTTGCTTTACAAAATTCAACAGCTTTTTTTGTTTTTCCGCTTGCAGTTGGTCCTGAAATTATTACTATATTCATTTTCTCTCTATTGTCCATCATACCCCTCAAATGTTTACCATATTTCGTCATTCTGAACGGAGTGAAGAATCCACGCTTTTGGATACTTCAGTCGCTTTGCTCTTTCAGCATGACAACTATAAAAACTAAAAACATAACAACACAAAATAAAATAAATTTATTTTCGCTTAAAAAACTTTTCCAATTCATTCTGAGAAATTTTATACGCGGTTGGTCTGCCATGCGGACACGTAAAAGGTTGTTCGCATTTAAAGATATCATTTATAAGTTTCTTTGCCTCAACAAAAGCAACATTATCACCTGCTTTTATACTTGCGCGACAAGCCGATTTAATAATTTTATCTCGTTTCTGTTCTATCTCCACATTTTTATCGTCTTCAATATCCGCTACTATCGTTTCAACTATAGGAATCATCGATATATTTCCAAGCAATGCTGGATACGTTGTAATTCTAAAAGAATTCTGTCCAAATTCTTCAATGCCTATTCCAAGTTCGTTAAAAAGATTGATATTTGTTTTAAGAACTTCTGAAATACTTGGAGCAAAATCAAAATTTTCAGGAAGAAGCATTTGTTGCAATTTAATAGACTGATTTTTCATCTGCTCAAGATACAACTCGTACCGAACTCTTTCAGCAACAGCATGTTGATCAAAAATATATAAATCGCCTTTATTTTCTGCAATAATATAAGTCCCGAAAACCTGTCCAATAATTTTAATAGTATCATCAAATTTCTCCGATGCAAGTTCTTCTTGTTTTGCAAAAACATTGGCGTACGTATCTATATTATAAGCTTGTTTCGAAGGAACATAATTTTGCTTAGGTTTAGACTCTCTAAGATAGACAGTAGATTGTCGCGATTTTGATGTCGTAAAGTCTGCGTATAAGTTATGCTTTTGCCTCTCTCCCGAAAAAGGCGTATTAGCCACGCTAATTTCCGGATGAGCGTGTGACGTAAGGGCATTTTTTAACGACTTATAAATGATATCGTACAAGCTGTTTTCGTCTGCAAATTTTACTTCTCTTTTTGTTGGATGTATATTTACATCTACCTCTGCAGGATCTATAGTAATATAAAGCAGAATTCCTGGATATTTGTCATGAGGTATTGATTCTCTATAGACCTGAGATACGCAATGCATGAACCATTTTGGACAGTTGACAGATCTTGAGTTTACAAAAAAATATTGATATTTTCTATTAGGTAAAGAATCGTCTCTGCCTGTAAAGTAAATATTCAATGAAGCTTTAGGATGATCTACCTGTATATTTTTCAATGTCTTTGCAAAACCTTTGCTAAGAATATCAGAAATTCTTTCTATCGTATTATCTGTCTGAGAGGTAGAAAAAACAGTTTTATTCTCAGAAAGCATTTTAAAAAATGTGTCGCTATTTGCTAAAGCAGTTTCTTCAAGAGAACTTATGATTCTCGAACGCTCAGTCGAATTGCTTTTTAAGAATTTATATCTCGCCGGCGTATTGAAAAATAAATTTTTAACTTCTGTTATTGTGCCTTCTGCTCCTGACCATGGAATAATTACAATATCTTTTCCGCCGTCTGCTGAAAGTTTCCAACCTGAAGATTCACCTTTTTTTCTTGTCTTAATTTCAAAATTTGAAACAGCCGCTATAGAAGCAAGAGCCTCTCCTCTAAAACCTAAAGAATGAATATGCGATAAATCGTTAAAATCTTCTATCTTACTGGTAGCATGCCTTAATATGGATAATTCCAAATCTTTTTTATCCATACCAAAACCGTTATCGGAAATTCTTATAAGTTTTTTTCCTGATTCTTCTATTTCAACGATTATAGAAGAAGCAAAAGCATCTAAAGAATTTTCTACAAGTTCTTTGACTACGTTTAACGGTCTCTCTACAACTTCACCCGCTGCAATTTTATTGATTGTTTCCTGCGATAAAATATTTATAGGCACTTTGTTTCCTCAGTATGACAAACAGGTCTTTTATTATTAGCATGTAAAACAAGCGCTATTTATACCTATCTTTCCATTCGTGTATTAAATTCAAAGCATCAAAGACTTGAAGAATTCACGTCGTTGTTGTCATTCTGAACGGAGTGAAGAATCCATTCTTCTAGATACTTCGGTCACTTTGTTTTCTCAGTATGACAAACAGGTCTTTTATTATTAGCATGTAAAACAAGCGCTATTTATACTTATCTTTCCATTCGTGTATTAAATTCAAAACATCAAAGACTTGAAGAATTCACGTCGTTGTTGTCATTCTGAAC
>JAIXMY010000122.1 GCA_020328045.1 Candidatus Endomicrobiellum pyrsonymphae | reverse complement strand
AAGACTTTTATCGATATGGATGGTGGTTGTTTTGTGGCAGATATATCGATAGGAGCGCAGTATTGGCTTACAAAGAGATTGGGACTTGGACTTGACCTAGGATATAGATTTACGCCCGAAACAGAGATTGAAGGTAAGAAGATACGGCAGAAAAGAATAGTTGATTTTTCAGGGTTAACAACTAAGTTGAGTTTGAGCTATAAAATATAAGATTTTTAACGTAATTCTTGAACTTCATGCAAAACTATGCGTGAGGTTCTATGCAAGAGACGCCGCTAGCGCAATTTAAAGCGATTTGACTATTACGGTGGAGAAAATAATGGCTAGATTGATGGGCATAGATTATGGTTTAAAAAGAATAGGTATTGCAATGACTGATATGTTGCAAATTACGTCTAGTCCTTTTGAAACGATTGAAAGCGTTTCTTTGAAAAAAAATGCTTTAAGACTTTTAGAAATTGCCAAAAACAACGATGTCTCTGTAATTGTTTTTGGATTGCCTATAAATATGAATGGTACGGAAGGCGAGATGGCATATATTGTTCGTAAAGTTGTTGAAGAAATAAAATCTCTTTCTAGTGTAGAAGTAGCTATGATTGACGAAAGACTTACTACAGCTCAAGCGGAAAGAATGCTTATCAACGAAGGCGATGTTTCAAGAAAAAAACGCAAAGGACTTAAAGATAAAATAGCAGCGTCGCTTATTTTACAGACTTATATGGATACTCATTCATAGTTAAGCAGGCAGTTACAACAGACATGTCGTTGTTATCATGTTGTTGTCATTCTGAACGGAGTGAAGAATCCACGCTTGTTGGATGCTTCAGTCGCTTCGCTCACCCAGCATGACAGCCATGACTGTCGTATCAAAGTTGTCATGTTGTTGTCATTCTGAACGGAGTGAAGAATCCACGCTTGTTGGATGCTTCAGTCGCTTCGCTCACCCAGTATGACAGCCATGACTGTCGTATCAAAGTTGTCATGTTGTTGTCATTCTGAACGGAGTGAAGAATCCACGCTTGTTGGATGCTTCAGTCGCTTCGTTCACTCAGT
>JAIXMY010000121.1 GCA_020328045.1 Candidatus Endomicrobiellum pyrsonymphae | reverse complement strand
CTTTCTAACTTTTGTAACATATTTCATTGACAGATGAAATATGTTACAAAAGTTAGAAAGGAATTAGGCGTGCGCAATTAGTTTGTTTTCTTGCGGCGTTCCGCCTATAAGTTCTTTTAAATTACACCTTTTAAAACCAAATTGTTCTGGCGTGATAAAAAAACTATATAATTTTCCGTCGTTCACTTCGCAAACCGTAGTAGAATCTGACAAACTCACTTCATCTAAACCATCATGTCCGTGAACTACCATTGCGCGTTTGCAACCAAGATTAGCAAGAACTCTCGCCAATGGTTCTACAAGATTTTCGTCATAAACGCCAATAAGCTCATAGTTTGCTTTTGCTGGGTTTGCAAGCGGTCCCAAARTGTTARATATAGTCCGCACGCCTAATTCCTTTCTAACTTTTGTAACATATTTCATTGACAGATGAAAAGTCGTTGCCATCAAAAAACATATTCCCACTTCCTCTAAAACTTTCTCGCATTGTTGTGGAGAAAGCGTAATGTTAACGCCAAGCGCTTCAAGCAAATCTGCCGAACCGCATTTGCTTGACACGCTTCTGCTTCCATGTTTTGCAACGGGAACGCCTGCGGCAGAAATTATAAAAGATGAAATATGTTACAAAAGTTAGAAAGGAATTAGGCGTGCGGACTATATTTAACATGATGGGTTTGCAAGCGGTCCCAAAATGTTAAATATAGTCCGCACGCCTAATTCCTTTCTAACTTTTGTAACATATTTCATTGACAGATGAAAAGTCGTTGCCATCAAAAAACATATTCCCACTTCCTCTAAAACTTTCTCGCATTGTTGTGGAGAAAGCGTAATGTTAACGCCAAGCGCTTCAAGCAAATCTGCCGAACCGCATTTGCTAATTCCTTTCTAACTTTTGTAACATATTTCATTGACAGATGAAAAGTCGTTGCCATCAAAAAACATATTCCCACTTCCTCTAAAACTTTCTCGCATTGTTGTGGAGAAAGCGTAATGTTAACGCCAAGCGCTTCAAGCAAATCTGCCGAACCGCATTTGCTTGACACGCTTCTGCTTCTATG
>JAIXMY010000120.1 GCA_020328045.1 Candidatus Endomicrobiellum pyrsonymphae | reverse complement strand
AGGCTTTTACCTTGTGGTGTTGGAGATTTTGAAAAGAGAGGGTTTCCGTTAGGTGGTAAATTTTTGTATGGTTTTGCTCAAAAGTTTGTTTGCTCATCTTTTCAAATCACTTAAAAAAACACCAAAAAATAATAAAAATTTGTCCAACCTAGAGTACTCGATTATAATGTAAATGCGCTTAGTGGCAAGAGCTTTTGATATTTTTGTGTTGTTTGACAAAAGTACGGCGATTTGACAATGCAATCAAAAAATTTTATATTAATCTAACATTTGTGTATTTTGGAGTGTAGATGGTAAAGCTTAGAAGAGTAGAATCTCTAAATAATTTAAGCGCATCTCTTGAGAATTATCTTGAAACTATTGCGATGTTAAAAAGAAAAAAACATTATGCAAGAATTGGCGACATTGCTAAATCTTTGAATGTTAAAAGTTCAAGCGTTAATGTTGCAATTAATTTTTTAGCTGAAAAGAATCTTGTAATACACGAAAAATATGGATATGTTGATTTAACCGATAAAGGCGAAAAGATAGCTTTGGAAGTTCAGCGAAAGCATGACATATTATATCAATTTTTGCATAATCTATTATTTATAGACAACGTAGTTGCTGATAAAGAGGCTTGCGAAATTGAACATTTAGTTGGCATTGAGACCGTTCATAAATTGGAAATATTGCACACTCTTCTAAAAAAATATTTCCTTACAAAAAGCGAAGATATTGTGAATTTAGAAGAATGCTTAAATAAATGGAAAGAGTAGAATGGCGATAAGCGGGAGGGTGTGTTTTTACGGCATTAAGTTAGTTTAAACTAACTTAATTATATATGACTAACAGAGGATGAAATGGAAGTTATAAAAAGAATTGCAAAAAGTATTTATGACTATTGGCGTAAGCGTTGGATAAAAGCGCATTTTCAAAAATTCAAAGCCTTTAACCGCTGTCTTCAACATAATGGTATGGCTAAATTAAGCAGCGCAGTTCCTGGCAACTATAGATTTGTTGTGGCATATTGCGATGAGAAGCTATGGCGCAGACTTCTTGAAATGGGTTTTGTCCCGG
>JAIXMY010000082.1 GCA_020328045.1 Candidatus Endomicrobiellum pyrsonymphae | reverse complement strand
GAAACCAAGTCCCGAGGAGCAAAGCTCGGAGCAAAGCTTGGAACAAAGTTCCAAGGGGCAAAGCCACAAGGAACAAAGCTCGGAACAAAGTTCCGAGAGACTAAGTCCCGAGAGTCTAAGCCCCGAGGAAGGTGGCAATGAAGAGGCGCTTGTGTCGGACGTACTCTCCTCAGTTGAAAAGTGTCCCAATTTACTTTTAAACAAAATTATGTTCCGATTAAAATATGAAATATAATACTCGTCTTTTGCCGCCCTTTGAAACGCTATGTCGGCAAATGACGAGAAAAAAGAAGAGGAACAAAGCTCCGAGCTAAGCTCGGAACACAGTTCACTAGAACTAAGTTCTGAACTAAGTTCTGAACAAAGTTTCATAGCGAATGGCTGGGTCAATGACCCAGGTGACACAGTTCCGAGTGTCGATGATACAAGTGTCAAAGATACGAGAGTTGGTGAGTCGAGTGTCGATGATACAAGTCTCGAGAAACCAAGTCCCGAGGAGCAAAGCTCGGAGCAAAGCTTGGAACAAAGTTCCAAGGGGCAAAGCCACAAGGAACAAAGCTCGGAACAAAGTTCCGAGAGACTAAGTCCCGAGAGTCTAAGCCCCGAGGAAGGTGGCAATGAAGAGGCGGTTGTGTCGGATATAAAAGGTAAAAATATTCCGTTGTTTCACGGAAAAATATCTAGCGATTCGGTGAAAAACGACGAAGAAGAGAAGAAAAGCGACGAAAAAGAAAATAAAAAGGAGGAAGAAGAGCGGAAAAAGGCAGAAAGAGCCGTGTGTCTGAGCAAGTATTTGGGCGATAAAGAGATAGAAAAAGAGTACGATAAAGCGGTATTCGAAGGCAGAGACCCGGTCGAAGCGGTAAATGAGTTAGTAGCAAAGAGGAAAGGGAGCAAAGCTCCGAGCAAAGATCCGAGCAAAGACTCGAGCAAAGATTCAAGCAAAGATTCAAGCGAAGATTCGCAAGGGGGACACAGTTCCTCGGGACAAGGTTCCCCGGTGGGTACAGACCCAAGAGCCAATGGCTCAAAGGAGATAAAAATGAAAATAATTTTAGGGAAAGCGAACACAAGAGGTAACAGCGACGTAGTTGACAATTTTGATGCCGACAAAGCGATAGCGGTTGGGACAATTGTAAAGAGGACGGATGAAGATGCGGTAGCGGTGTTTGACGGGACAGGCGTGCCTATTGGTGTGGCTGGGTACAGGCAGGTGGAAGGGCAAGGGCGGATAGCGGTAAATATTGCTGGGCTTGGGATAGGAGTGTTGCTTGCAAACCCTTTGGAAGAAATAGTTGTAGGAGGGCAAGTTTACGTGACGAAGGAAGGGAAAGTTACCGGGATAAGTAAGGACAACGCAGGGACAGGTAATGGCAATACGATGATAAGAGCGATTTTTGTTAGCAAGAAAGGTGACGGAGTCGATGTTGTTAAAAAGACAACAGTTAAAGACGGGGCAGTAAGAATAGACATGTTGGTAATTTAAGGGAGCAAAGCTCCGAGCAAAGCTCGGGAACAAAGTTCCGAGAGACTAAGTCCTCACAGTCCCGGTGGGACATAGTCCTCACAGTCCCGGTGGGACACGGTCCCGGTGTGGCAACGTTTTAAATAGAACAAAGTAGCAGATAAAAAAAATGGAGCAAAGCTCCGAGCAAAGCTCCGAGCTTAGCTTCCAAAGGAGAGGTAAAAGAAATGGCGACAGACAAATTAACATTTGAAGTGACGGTAGAAGAAGTTAACGGGGGAGTAAAGCCGATATATTCGCCGTTATATTCGTTATTTGAGAGGAAGACGAAGTATAACGAGACGATAGGGCAAGTGACGTTTAAGCGAGGCGATATAGTTGGGGACGTGCTAGCGAAAGATTTGACTGCGCACAACACAGAAAGGAAGCATATAACTGTAGGTAGCGGACAAAAAGTGTTTAGCAAGTATTTCAAAGGAGTGAGTTATGTGCGGTCTGGGTATCAGCAAGCGGAAGACATAAGCGCTATAGCGTCAAAAGTTATAGAGGAACACAATAAGCAGTTGGATCGTGACATATTTACTGGCGATCCTGGTGCAAGTGGGCAGATAAGGAACAACGGGATAATTAACACAAAGGACGCCAATGCGGTAACGAACGACCCGGTAAAATTTAGTGAAACTGGTATAAACACGATATCTAAGTTTTTCAACACGTTGTTAAAGCAGTCGGAGACGCTGACTGGCAACGACAGGAAGGTGATATTGCTTGGCGGGAAGTTAAGGGATTTGATGCAAAATTTTGTAGCTGGTACAGGGATATCGTACAAGAAAGCGTTAGCTGACATATATCCTGTGGAGACGGACATAGTGGAACTGCCAGCCAAGCAATATCACCTTCCTGTCGTTGCCAGTCGGAGACGCTGACTGGCAACGACAGGAAGGTGATATTGCTTGGCGGGAAGTTAAGGGATTTGATGCAAAATTTTGTAGCTGGTACAGGGATATCGTACAAGAAAGCGTTAGCTGACATATATCCTGTGGAGACGGACATAGTGGAACTGCCAGCCAACCTAAACGATTTGAGCGGGGTAGGCGATGTAGCGTTAGTGGTGTCGATGAACAGTGTGATGTTAAACTATTTAGCGTTACCGCAACTTGAGGATCAGGGGTACGATCCTAGGAACAAAGAGAGCTGGTTCAACTTTTATTTTGGGTCAGCGATGGTCGACATTGAACAGTACGGGGCGTTAATAAAGCAGCCTACTACGGGATTAGTATAGGGGTGGCAATGATGATGTTGAGGCAAGAGCTTAACGGGATATTACTATTTATAAACGAGGCGACGTTGAGCGACAGAGAGTGGCATGATATTAAGTCTAAGATAGCGAGCGAAGATGTGGATGGGCTGGGCGAGAATGTTGGGCTAAAAAAGAAGTATCAGGTTCTTTACGGTTGTGTTAAAGAGCGTAGCGGGGAAGGGAGTTCGGCGCAACGGCTTAACGGGTATTTTGTTGCAAAAGGGGTCATAGATTCGAGGGTTATAGACATAAATGTGTTTGACCCTAGGGACTATGACCCAAGGGTCAATGACCCAAGGGTTAATGACCCGAGCGACAGTATTGCGACGGGTGGCAATTCTGGCTACGGGAAATATGGGTTGTGCAATATTATGGTGGGCGAGGTAT
This sequence comes from Candidatus Endomicrobiellum pyrsonymphae, assembly GCA_020328045.1. Classification (GTDB taxonomy): domain Bacteria; phylum Elusimicrobiota; class Endomicrobiia; order Endomicrobiales; family Endomicrobiaceae; genus Endomicrobiellum; species Endomicrobiellum pyrsonymphae. The sequence continues at coordinate 1,764 of JAIXMY010000082.1, read as the reverse complement.
TAGAGTGATATGAACGTAAAATTTAAAGTTGTTGCAAACGGGTTGGCAAAACAGCTTAAACGAGAGATTGAAGGGTACAAATTTGAGGTAGGAATAGTTAAGGATAAACCGCACAAAAAAGCATCTTTTGCGCGGACTGCCAATGTGTTTGCTGGGCAAGGATTTAAGACGTTAAAGCAAGGTACAAGAGTCGACGCAAAGAGTACAGGCGAGATAGGGAAATATTTGGACGACAAATATCATTGGTTAGTAAAGCCGTGGAAAAATAAAAAGAATGACGACGTGCTGAAAGTAGTGCAGGACTATCTTACGTTTTTGTCCGATAAAAATAAAAGTACGAACAGGCTTAAGAATGCGTTGCAAGCGGTGGTAAGAAATCCAATATTGCGTGGCGATTACGGGAATAATGCGGTGTCTGTGCAAAAGAGGAAAGGGTTTAACAAGCCGATGATAATGACAGGACAACTGTTTAAGTTGATAAAAGCGGTTGTCAGTAGGCGTGGTACGTAGTATCGATGATACTTAGTATCGATGATACGTAGTCCCGGTGGCGCTTAGTATCGATGATACATAGTATTGATGATACATAGTCCCGGAGGGACAAAGTCCCAAAGGGTACATAGTGCCTGAGTAAATTTAAGAGGGAACGAATGTGGCATAGGAGTATAGAGGAGGATCTTAAACGGATATTTGGGGTATCGAAAGTTTTGTTTGCGGCGCTGGGACGAGGGCGGGAGCAGGACGTTCTATTTTGCGATATTGAAAAGGCAATAACGACAATAAGGGACGGGAAAGCGAAAGCGCGGGTTTACGGGAACATATCAATAATGGGTTTGTACGAGAAGAACAGGAGCGGGTTTCTGTCAAAGAAGATACAGCTTGGCGACGTTGATTTGACGCAGAAGTTTGTTTTCGGCAGGGAAGAAAGTCCGGTTAATCCGATTAGCGCGTGGATATATGAAGATAAGTTTAACGTCTATAGCATTGATTTTATGTACTTTTACAAAGAGCAGTACAATACGCCTAGTGGCAAGATTAGCGCAGGCAATTTTTTGTTAAATGTTATAAAAAAAATAATGGGACACAGTCCCTTGGGACAAAGTCCCAAGGGACATTGACCCAAGAATCATTGATTCAAGAGTCAATGACTCAAGTGGCAAAGCCCGTAGGACAAAGTTCCGGTGGGGCAAAGTCCTGAGGGCAAAGCCTTCAAAGTCTCAAGAGGACAAAGTCTCGAGGACTAAGTCCTGAGGGCAAAGCCCTCAAAGTCTCGAGGAGACAAAGTCTCGGTTGGACAAAGAGTCAAGGTAGCAGATAAAAAAAATGGGAGCTAAGCTCCGTAGGGCAAAGTCCCGGTGGGACACAGTCCCGGGTGGCAAAGCCCTCAAAGGTTCGATGAGATAAAATCTCTAGGAAACAAAAGTTCGATGAGACGAAGGTTCGAGGACAAAGTCTCGAGGGCAAAGCCCTCAAAGGTTCGAGGAGATAAAGTCTCGAGGACTAAGTCCTGAGACAAAGTCTCGATGAGATAAAATCTTGAGGAGATAAAAATGGCAGACATACTTTTAGATTACACATTTTCAGTTAGCCCGAGTACATTAATACCGTTGGTAAGCGCGGCATATATCAGGCAAGTTTTAGTGATAGTAAAGCCGTTAAAGAGCGCCGATAAGAGTGGTGGAGGTGGAGCGACGTTGGGAACCAGCGCCAGCAATAGTGGTGGTGGAGCGGGCAAGATAGAAGATGTCAAGATAAGCAAGTGTA
>JAIXMY010000018.1 GCA_020328045.1 Candidatus Endomicrobiellum pyrsonymphae | reverse complement strand
GTTTTGGCAAGGATATAGAAAATACGTTAAAATGATTTGCGATTATTTTGCTAACGAGTTATGTTTTTATATAGCGTTTTAGATACTCCAAGAATGTTTGAGATTTGAGCTGTTTATCGTCTTACAAGCATACAATTTTTAAGTCTTCCTACACAAAACGAATTCTTCGTTTTGTGTAGGAATAGCCGAGAGCGGGAATTGAACCCGCGACCACCTCCTTACCAAGGAGGTGCTCTACCACTGAGCCACCTCGGCACTTTCTCGGAAAACAAGTCATACAAAAGCTCAAAGCGGGAGACGGGAATCGAACCCGCATGACCAGCTTGGAAGGCTGGAGCACTACCACTATGCTACTCCCGCATATAATTTGGCATGGGGGCGGATGGATTTGAACCACCGAAGGGCAAGCCCGCCAGATTTACAGTCTGGTGCATTAGACCTCTCTGCCACACCCCCCCCCTATCACATCTAATGCTGTTGGTTTTCGTAACAATCAAAAGGAAAAAAGAACTCGCGGAACAAGCGACCTGCTTATCGTACAAAAAGATTAGCGCCCTTGTCAAACCTCCGTAGTATCTCGTCAAACCTCCGTAGTATCTCGTAACACAATGGATTTTTCTAAAGGCAAGCTGAAAGAACTTATAGCAAAATCTAAAGGCGAAACAAAATCAAGATTTTTGTGAGATCTTTTTATGTTATACTAAAGTAAATAATCAATCAAATGATTGTTGATTATATTTATATTTATCGTTCAAATCGTCGTCATATTCGTTTAAGAATTGTTCTAGCATATGAAAGTATAAAAGCATTTCTATTTGGACTTTTTGGATAATTCCAAAAATGCGCGATTGTTTTATCTTTCAACTCTTCGTCAAACAACCCGTAAAACTTTGACACATTATCTGTTTTGTATATGTTTTATTTCAAACGGACTTACTCGGTTTATCTTTACTAAAAAGTCTTTTGCATTTGCGCTACTTAACTTTTATACACTTGTGTACACGCTTGTGAAAATGCAACTCTTGATTTTACATCTATATACATTTATGAAATATCTCTTTGTCCCTTCTTCGCATATCTATCTTTTACGTTTAGGGCTTCTATTCCTTCTTATGTGTCTTTTTTTAATGATTTGACAGGTGCGTATAATTCGAATTATATGTTATAATGTTACACATTCAACTAACTTAATGTTGTAGATTTTCAGGCGGTTTTAAATGCACGATTACCAATTACTTGAAATTATGGCGATAGGTTTTGGTCTCGCTCTTACGTTCGGCTTTATAACGCAAAAGCTAGGACTTTCTTCTATTGTTGGATATCTTTTAGCAGGATTTTTAATAGGTCCAGCTTCTCCTATATTTGTAGCAGATTACGGTTTGGCATTTCAACTTTCCGAAGCAGGTGTTATCCTCTTAATGTTTGGTGTGGGACTACATTTTAAGATGGATGATCTTGTAGCTGTCAAAGGTGTTGCCATCCCCGGTGCAATTGTACAAAGTACAGTGGCAACAATTTTTGGAGTACTGCTTGGCACATCGCTAGGACTAGAGTTAAAATCAGCCCTAATATTGGGTTTCGGACTGGCTGTAGCAAGCACTGTCGTCCTTTTAAGGGTTTTAGAAGATAACGATACAGTGAATACTGTACATGGACACGTAGCAGTAGGATGGCTTGTTGTAGAAGATATTTTAACAGTGTTAATACTTGTTATCCTCCCGAGCATTTCAATGGTATTGTACAATTCAAGCGCTGCAGCCGGAAGTATAGAAATACTTAAGGCCGTAGGAATTGCTTTAGTACGTATTGTTGTGTTATGGATTTTGGTGATAAAGGGCGGTGGACTTTTTGTTCCATGGCTTTTGTCAAAAATTGTAAAAACACGTTCTCAAGAACTTTTTACACTTACAGTTTTAGTTGTGGCTTTTGCAACTGCGATTATTGCCGCCACTATATTTCAAACATCATTTGCCTTAGGCGCATTTTTGGGCGGTATGGTTGTCGGAAAGAGCAAGGTAAGCCATCAAGCAGGCGCCGATATTCTACCTTTAAGGGACGCTTTTGCGGTTTTATTTTTTCTCGCTGTAGGCATGCTTCTTAATTTAAAATTTGTAGTGGAGCATCCACTACTTATATATACATGTCTCATTATTGTTTTATTGATTAAGCCTTTAACCGCGTTACTTGTGGTTTCTGTGTTGGGGTATTCTACAAGAACAGCCCTGACAGTTGCCGCAGGTCTTGCTCAAGTTGGAGAATTCTCTTTTATATTGGCGCAGGAAGCAAAACGTTTAAATCTTGCGGATGACGTTGTTTACAATGCAATAGTGGTATGCGCAATTGTATCAATAACTTTAAATCCGACGATATTTAAGGCTATGCCTAAAACAGAAAAAATCCTGCGTTCTAAGCCAAAATTATGGAAAACATTAAACTTTTTTGCTGACAGAAAAGGAATAAAATTTAACAAAAATAAAGAAATAGCAAAAAATTTACTCCCAACAGAAGAATATCTTACACAGAAAACAGCTGTGATCATAGGTTATGGACCCACAGGTAAAGCAGTGACGAAAGCGCTAATAGAGCAAAGCGTAAATCCAATTATTGTTGAAACGAATATTGATACGGTGAATAGCTTGAGTTCGCAGGGACAAGCTGTAATTTACGGGAATGCATCGAAAAAAGAGATCTTACTCGCGGCAGGCATAAAAAGCGCTAACTATTTGATTATTACAATACCTTCTTTACCCTTAACGCTTGAAGCAGCTTCTATCGCTTCGGCATTAAATCCCAAAACACGCATACTTGTAAGAGCTCGTTTTCTAGACCACAAAGAAAACTTAAAACAAATAGGCATATCAGGCATCGCTTTTGAAGAAGAAGAAGTTGCAAAAGCTTTAACTTCTTTACTGCTTGACGATCTAGAACAACAAAGGCTCCTTGCGACAACATCAGAAATTGCCACTCAACCTCTCAACGAAAATCACAAATAAAAATTGCCATCATGCTTTGAAGGTTTTTCTGTTTGTTTATTTTTGTTTTTTTACTTTGTTTGATGCAATCTTTTTTGCATTTTTAACCTTATAAACATTCTTAGCGTTGCACAGATTTTTGCATTTTTTTAGATTGGTTATTTCTTATATGAGTTATTAACTCTATTTTGTCAACCGTTGCTTTTACCATTTCGTTAATTTTCTTGAATAATTCGTTTTTTGTAGCTTCGGCGTGTTTTACAGCTTCATCGATAAACTTTTTTCCATCAATAGCTTTCAATTTATTTTCTTTTACAAATTTCTTTGCAACTTGTTCGACCTTTTCCTTGCCCATCAATGCTAGTCTTACGCTTGCATAAAATACTGATTTCAAGTTTGCCATTTGCTAAAACCTTCCCTTGAAAAACACCTGCGCCAAGTTATACAACATTTATTACTCCCATTTAAAAACTATTTATTTTTGTTGATTTTTTCAGCGACCTGATCACCGGTATCTACGTCCGTTCCCGTTAGAATAATATATTGTACTTTAGGTATAAAATCATTATTAGCAAAAACATATACCTTGGAAAGATATGCCGTTTTATCGTTTACTCTTATCTCAGGCTTAATTTCACCTTCTATCGTAACAACTTTTATAGGTTTGTCTTTAATCGCTTTCAAAACTAAATCATAATATCCGCCATCATTATATGTTATAGAATATCCATAGGCTTTTTTTTCAAACGCAGAAATTTCTTCACGCTGACCATCAGTCGCATTCATCAACCAATATACGTCCATGGGATGAGTTTTATCTATACTACCATCGTTGCTTAATACTACGTCATACATAACAACATTTGCATTTTTATTTCTTTCAATTTTAAAAAGATTTTTAGTGACCGACTGCGCAAACAAAGACGAATATCCAAATAACAATCCGATAAACAACAATACAATAACATTTATTTTTTTCATTTTAAATTTTCTTTTTTATGAGATTTTCGGCATTATACAAAAATTATTAATACCTTTGTCAAATCATCATACCCCAGCAACTTCGCTACCACCCCTTTCAGTGAAAGAGGAATTTACCGCCGTGTCTTTACTTTCCTTTTTTAAAAATAAGTCATTCTTCCTTAGTAGCCTGCCCTCGAATGTTTTAATCGAGGGATGGCAGTTGAAGCCTGATGTGGTATTTACGCGGTCTATTGATATTTCCCATTTTAAAAAATGTATAATACTCATACATTCGTCCAGATTAAAAAATTATAGCGGAGGAGAAAATGGAAAAATTGCTAAAAGATTTGTTAATGTCAGACGGTATTTCCGGATATGAAGAAAACGTTGCAAATATTATGACAAATGCTCTTTCCAGGGTATGCGCCAACGTTGAAACCGATAACTTCGGAAACGTTATAGGCAGAACGGGAAAAGGCAAAAAGAAAATAATGATCGCCGCCCATATGGACGAAATAGGAATGGTTGTAAAAAATATCACTGAAACAGGATACATTTACTTCATTAAAGTCGGCGGAATAAACGATTCTATTCTTCCTGGGAAAATAGTAGAAATTATTAACAAAAAAGGGGAACACATAACAGGAATCATAGGCGCAAAACCGCCTCATTTGATGACTGCAGAAGAAGCAAAGCAACCAATAAAATATACAAATATGTTTATAGATATAGGAAGATCCTCAAAAGAAGAAGTATTAAAAGTTTTAGACGTCGGCGATCAGATAATTTTTGAACCTAGCGCGGGCGTATTGAACGGCGATTTTTGTTACGGAAAAGCGGCAGATAACAGAATAAGCTGCTATGCTATGACAAAAATTATGGTAACTCTTTCTCAATTAAAAAACTTAGATGCTGAGGTTTACGCATGCGCTACTACTCAAGAAGAAGTCGGTTTAAAGGGAGGTAAAACGTCTTCATTTAAACTCAATCCTGATTTTGCGCTCATAATAGACACTAATATAGCGGGAGATATGCCAGGAATTGAAGAAAAGGTTTCTGCATTAAAGCTTGGAGGAGGAGTTGCAATAACAATGATAGAAGCTTCCGGTAGAGGGACCATAGTATCTCAAAAAGTGCGCAAACTTATGGTTGACACAGCGAAAAAAAATAAAATTCCTTATCAGATAGATATAATTGACGGCGGTATGACTGATGGAGCTGTAGTATATACAAATAGGAATGGAATCCTTACGGGAATATTAAGCATTCCTACAAGATATGTTCACGCTCCAACTTCTGTTTTTAACATGAAAGATATAAATGCTGCAGTAGATTTGGCAGTTAAAACAATAGAAAAGGCGGCAAAAGAACTTTGAGTTTAAATTTTTGTATTCTTGCAAGTGGATCGAGCGGAAATTGTTCTGTAATATGGACTGAAAAAACCGCGATTCTAATCGATTGTGGATGTAGCGCCAAATATATAGTTGAAAATCTCGGCAGTTTGGATATAGCCCTTCAAAGTTTAACAGCAGTAGTTATAACGCATGCCCACATGGATCACATAAGCGCATCAGGTTTGGGACTGTTGCGTAAAAATAATATTCCTATCTATCTGCACGAAGATATTTTTAGAGATATTTTCAGGAAATACGGCAAGAAACTTGAAGAATGCGTTACTGCAACTTTTTATGAAAATTCTAGGATTAAAGATATTGACGTTAAATATTTTGATGTCTATCACAAAGACACAAATATTTCCCGCGCGATAGGGTTTAGTTTTTCGTATGTAACTAATGCAAAACAATACAAAGTAGGATATGTAACTGACACTGGAAAAATTTGCGATAAAATTATAAAAAATTTAGTTGACAGCGATATTCTGGTAATAGAATCAAATTACGACAGAATGATGTTAGACGATAGTTTTAGACCTTATGATAATAAACGATGGGTAATAAGCGATTGGGGACATCTGTCAAACGAGGATGCCGCTGGCGCTGTTTGTGAAATAAAAAGATTGTCTTCAAACAAAGACAGTTTAAAATATGTGTTTCTTGCCCATATAAGCGAACATCACAACACTCCAAAACTTGCTATGCAAACAACAAGAGAAACTCTTTTGAAAAAAGGTGTTGACGACGTAAAAATTTTAACAACCAAAAGAAAACAGAAATGCGCAACGATAAGAATCGCAGCTAATTAACGTTGATGCTGTTTTACTCAGCGGGTTTTTTGCTGTTATCATGCAAATGGGAATCTCTGTTAAGTACAAGTAAAACGGAGCCGATTTCTCGGAGACAATCTAGTTGACATATTGTTGGTGTGAATACACTTTTGTTGTCTGCTTCTGAACTATTATTTCAAAAGCATTATAGCAGCTATAAGATATATGTCTTCTGCGCTAGAACCTCTGCTCAAATCGCTTACAGGAAGAGCAAGCCCTTGAATTATAGGTCCCAATGCCTGAAAACCGCCAAATCTTTCAGCAATTTTATAGCCGATATTTCCCGCGTTTAAATCAGGGAAAACCAAAATATTTGCGTTTCCCGCGACCGCAGAACCCGGAGCTTTTCTCTTGCCTACTGACGGAACAACGGAAGCATCAAATTGAAGTTCCCCGTCAACGTTAACATTTGATTGACCTGCAAAATAAGTTTTTGCGATGTTCGTCGCTTCTATAACTTTTGCCAAAACTTTACTATCAGCGCTACCTTTTGTTGAAAATGAAAGCATCGAAACATTTGCCTTTTTTCCAGGGAAAAGTTTCTTGAAATTGCCGACAGTGGATATTGCAATGTCTTTTAACCCCAGAGCATTGGGATCAGGATTTACGGCGCAATCTGCAAACATTATAGGTTCTTTTATGATTGGATGATTTTCCGGAGGAATCATAAGAAAATATGAAGAAACAACTTTTATTCCTGCAGCAGTTCCTATTATGTAGAAACTTGCTCTTAAAACATCTGCGGTATCATAAACAGCTCCGCTCACGCATGCATCACATTTTCCACTTTTTAAATACATCATCGAGAAATACAAAGGATGCTTCAAAAGATCCAACGCATCCCGTTCTATTGTTCCTTTTTTTGCTCTCGCGTCAACAAATTCTTTGATTTTACTTTCATCAAGCAGTGATATATCCATAGATATTATTTCAATACCGCTTAAATCTATATCGGCTTCGGAAGCAATTTTCTCAACTTCTTTTATGTTTTCAGAGGGCATAACAACTGAAGCAATACCATTTTTTGTAAGCATCTGAGCTGCTTTTAATACTCTTTCATCAAAACTTTCCGGCAAAATCACCTTTCCTTTTACCCTTTTTGCTAAATCTAAAATGTGTTCTCTAATACCCATACTTATTCTCCCATCAATTTCTTGTCTCTCTTATTTCTTTTCTTTTAATCTTTCCGCTTATCGTTTTTGGAAGCTCTTTTACAAATTTTATGATTCTAGGATACTTATAAGGAGTCGTTATTTTTTTAACATGATTTTGAAGTTTTATTACAAGCTCGGGGCTTAGCTGATATTCTTTTGTAAGAACTACGGTAGCTTTTATTACAGCTCCTCTTATTTCATCAAGAACTCCTGTTATTGCACATTCCAACACGCAAGGATGTTCCATCAAAGCGCTTTCAACTTCATAATGTCCAACTCTATAACTTGAATTTTTTATAATGTCGTCAGAACGCCCAACAAACCAAATATATCTTTCTTCATCTTTATATGTATGATACATCTCCTGTATCATATATGCCATTGTTCCAAGCGTTTTTGTCATATCATCCATCCTTGTAATAGTTCAAAAACAAACCTACTGGTTTTTGTTTTCCTGTCCTTATTATAAGATGCCCCTCCTGACGTTCGCAAGGATTAACAATATCTATATCCCAACCTGCCGGTGGTTTACCAATAGATCCTGGTTTTGTTTTACCTTCATCCACGAAAAAATTGCCGCAAGAATAACTGTCTCAGTCTGACCAAAACCTTCTTTTATTTCAAGCACCGTCATTTCTTTAAATCTGTAAAAAACTTCAGGATTTAACGATTCGCCCGCAGTTTCTGCATATTTTAATTTTGATAAATTGTACTTAGAAAAATTTTCTTTTATTATATGTCTATAAATCGTCGGCAGAGCGCAAAACGAAGTAACGTCATACCTAGTTATTTTTTCCATCAAATCATACGGTTCAAATCTTTCATAGTCATAAATAAAAACGCAAGAATCACATAACCACTGTCCGTACAATTTGCCCCAAGAAGCTTTAGCCCAACCCGTATTGGCTACCGTAAGATGTGAGCTACTATCATCTAAATTTTGCAAAAATCTTGCAGTTAAAATATGACCCAATGGGTATGCAAAATCATGATAAATCATCTTAAGCATGCCAGTAGTTCTCGACGTAAAATACAACAAAGATTTATTATTTGCGGTAATTGTCTGTAAGTCTGTTGGTCTTTTAAAAATATCTGAAAATTTTGCAATTTCTTTTGAATATTCAATCCAACCGTCAATCTTACCGTTAACAGAAATTACGTTTTCCAAACTGGACAAATCTTTTCTGACTTCGTTAACGACATCTGTAATTCGTTTGTCTGCCACCGCAATAATAATTTTACATCAACAGCTTTTACTCGATACTCTATATCTTTTACAGTCAAAAGATGCGTTGCCGAAATCATCAAAGCACCTAGCTTGTGAAGCGCAATAGCACAATGCCAATATTCATAGCGCTTTTTCAACATCATCATTACAGCATCGCTTTTTTAATACCCCAAAGACTTAAAAAATTCGCCACTCGATTACTTTACTTTTTTATATCCCCAAAAGTAAATATTCTTTCTTCTCCTTTGGGATTACACCACACAACGGGGCTTTTTTATTTGGATTAGTATCTGCAATTTCGTCAACAACATCAAATCCAAAATTGAAGTTTTCAGTAACATGGATTTTACAATTTTCTATAAAATCGTCATAAGATTTATAATTAATCTTTACATATTTTTCCGCTAACATGATTTTCTCTTTTCTATAAATTTTAATATTTTAGTCATGATTTTATGATCAACTAACTTTATAACGACACTCTCATTACAATTTCACCTTTAAATGTAACCACCTTTATCTCATCAAAAGGATCATTATACTTTTTTGAATATGTTTGAAGTTCATCGTGTAAAATATTTTTAATCGTAGGAACAACCCGAGCATTAATAACAGCCGCCTCGTCAACCAACAAGATTAAAGTTCTACTGTCTATTCCAACATACTGCAACTGCAACATTGAGATTAAAGCACCAAACATAGGATTGGTTCTTGACATCATATTCATCTGAGAGACAAGTAATCTGCCTACGTATTCACCTTCAGTTATATCATGTCTGTCGTCTATCGTAGTTGCAGCAACAGACGGTCCCACTATTTCTAAAAGATTTCTTGATTCGAAATCAGAATGCGATATACGCCCATAATAAGAACTTTTTACATCATCGATACTACGAACTATTCTGAAAACAGTATTCTTGCTCGGATCGTAAGTTGTCGTAACCATATACTTTATATCTGAATCGCTACTTAAAATAACTCTAACTGTCGCAAATGCTGCAACAAACACTTTATGCATTGCCTGCAAAACCGTTTCTCGATCTTTAGATGTCAATCCATCAAGCTGCATATCCAAATATAAAGTCTTGCCGACAATAGATGCTTTTGAATCTTGATTGCATTCTTTTTTTACAAGTTTTTCCAAACCCGAAATAAGATCTTCTTTAGGATACGTTACTCCACAAGAATTTAGTGAAAGAATGGTGATGAGTAAACACATTATATTTTTTAAAGGTTTCACAATAATCGCATACTCCTAGTATTATTTTATGAAATACGACATAACAACACGTAATGAAAAGACAGGCGCTATAGTTAAATCGCTTCGCTTTAAATTGCGCCATCGATGTCTTTGCTAGGAATGAAATGACGAAGCAATCCAGCCATAGTCAACTAATTTTACATTGGTACAACCCACTGAAAAAAGTGGAGTTAAAACTTAACAGCTCAACTTAAAGCGATTTGACTATATTATGCTTGAGGTTTTTTCTTGCCAACAGTTTTCATTACTTCTTCAAACTCATCAAAATCTAATTCCTTATCTATGACAAGTTTTTTGGCTACAGCATCAACTGCATCCCAACTTGCCTTTAAAAATTCCTCAGTTTTTGAATAACATGAATTCATTATCGATATGGTTTCGTTATTTAGTTTTTCCTTCAGACTTTGAGACAGCTCTTCCTCGGGTAAAATAAAAAAATTGCCAATTAAACCATTTCCTCCCATGCCAACTTGCCACACCATATAATTCGCTGTAGCCATCGCATGAGTAAAATCCGAAGAAACGCCGACTGTTGTTGTATTGTATTTAATTTTTTCTGCCATATACCCAGCAAGAGAAACCACAATATCTGCAATTAATTTTTCCCTATCCGGACAGTGAAGTTCTTCCCTAGGGAGATGAGCAACAAGTCCAAGCGAACCTCGATGAGATTTTACAGTAACTTTAAAAACATCGTCTGTCGGATGCATTATGTACATCGCTACTGCGTGCCCGGCTTCATGGTATGCAGTCATCTCAAGTTCCTTAGGTGTCATATCTACATGTGTTTCCATACCCAAATCGATTCTATCCATAGCTTCGGACAAGTCTTTCATATCAAGCACTTTTTTCTGTTTTCTCTTCGCAATCAACGCCGCTTCGTTTATTATATTTTCAATATCGGCAGGCGATCTATATACAGTTTTCTTTGCAAGTCTATCTATATTTACTTCAGAAGCAACTTTCACTTTTTTCAAGTAAAAATCAAAAAGCTGTTTTCTTTCTTTTAGGTTTGGAAGATCTATAGTAATTTTTCTATCAAAACGACCCGGTCTTAACAATGCTTCATCCAAAACGTCTTCGTCGGCATTTGTAGCGGCTACAACAATAACATTACTTTTCTGAGTGTCGAGACCGTCCATTTCCACAAGAAGCTGGTTTTGCGTACTGTTTGTTTCTTGTCCACCGTCGTAAGAAAAGGTTCTACCTCTTCCTATAACTTCAACTTCATCAATAAATACTATACAAGCGCCTTCAGCGCGAGCGTATTCTCTTGCTTTTTTAAAAAGACTTCTTACCCTACCTGCTCCCACTCCAACAAATATCTCTACAAACTCGCTGCCAGCCATTGAAATAAACGGTATTTTACATTCGGTTGCCATTGCTTTGGCAAGCAACGTTTTGCCACATCCGGGAGGACCCATTAAAAGAATACCTTTGATAATTTTACAGCCTATTTTTTGTAATTGTTTTCTATCTTTGATAAGCTGCACAACTTCTAAAGCTTCTTCTTTTGCGCATTCAAGACCAATAACATCTTTAAACGAAACCGCTACATCTTTAGTCTTAATTTTATTTTTCTTTAAGCTTGAAAAACTGCCTTTTTGAAAAACTGTCAACATAAAAACAAAAGCTGTCGCGCTCGCTAACGCTAATAGGAGATGTATAGGTATTGTTGCAAGTGTCATAACTCTATGAAATGACTCAACCTTACTCATACCATATACCGAAAGCACTATAAGAGAAAGTACAATCGAACCAATGATAATCCATATTTTGTTATTTTGATAGAAAAACCTAAACTTGCGTATCATTCATGAAGCTCCTCCAAAAACAGGTATTTTACAGATTATTCTTTACTTTGCCTTGCTTTGCTACTGATTCCATAGCTTTTTTAACGGCTTCCGGATCTCCCAAGTAGTAGTTTTTTATAGGTTTTAAATTCTCATCAAGTTCGTAAACAAGAGGCATAGCGGTAGGTATGTTTAAATTCACTATATCGTTATCGCTAATATTATCGAGATATTTAACCAATGCTCTCAAGCTATTGCCGTGCGCTACTATAACAATTTTTTTGCCTGCTTTTATCTGTGGAATAACCTCTTTTTCCCAGTAAGGCACAACTCTTGCCACAGTATCTCTTAAACATTCTGTTAAAGGGAGTTCTCTTTTTGACAAACCTGCATATCTTGCGTCTTTTCCGGGATATCTTTCATCATTTTTATCCAAAGCCAGAGGAGAAATATCGTAACTTCTTCTCCATATTTTCACCTGATCCTCACCGTATTTTTCAGCTGTTTCAGCTTTGTTTAATCCTTGCAAAGCGCCGTAGTGTCTCTCGTTTAGTCTCCAATTTTTAATTACTGGAATCCATACCAAATCCATCGCATTAAGAACATTCCAAAGGGTCTTAATAGCTCTCGAAAGAACTGAAGTATATGCCAAATCGAAAGTGAAACCGCCTTTTTTAAGTTGTTCACCAGCTTTTAATGCTTCTTCGTTGCCTTTTTCCGATAAACCAACATCTGTCCAACCGGTAAATTTATTTTCTTTATTCCAAACACTTTCTCCATGCCTGATTAAAACAACTTTACACATCGCATTCCTCCACCACTCAACTAAGTTTTTATGTTACAGCCAACCGCAGTATTATATTATATTTTACTCAAATCAAACAACTTTGCGTAGAACATCACAACATATTGCACATTTTAGGAAATTCAAAGTAGTTGCGAACAATGAAGTGGCATTTCGTAATTTAAAGACTTGTCGCTTTTAGCGTATTATACCAAAAAAGCCATCTTTTAATTTTCTTATTTGCCAAACAATCTTCATTTCTATAAACGAACTGCTCTTTTACCGTCCTGCAAAAACACTCAATAAAGGCATTGCTTTTGGGACAGCGCGGGTAATTCCAATGTCTGCACAAACCCATAAAATTTGTTGTAATACTGCATTTTGCGTCTTACATAATCTACATCAATGCCAAAGGTTTGGCTTAAGCCAAACCTTTGATCCAACCTTTGCTGTTAACTTCATTATATCAACTTTCAATATGTGTTTGAGATTTTTCAGTCCTTGCAAATTAGAAAGTTTAAATTGATATAATAGCAATAGATAGATTTGCGGCAGAAAGATTTAACGATAAAAAGAAGACAAAAGAGAGCCTAGAGTCTGGACTATAAAAACGAAAGGGTATTAGGATGATTAATTTCAAGAAAGTCGTAAGCATTATTGTTATATTTAGTTTTGTGCTTTGTTCATGCGGAGGTAACAAAGATCAGAAATCGCACGAACACAAGACCTAGTACAAGAAGAACTAGAACCTGAGAAACGAGTAACGCTTGAGGAGCAATCAACACCAGCGAATGAACCAACAAGATGGAATACAACAAAGAAAGTTGTATTAGGAGGAATAGCGACGACAAGAGTGGAACTGCCTCAGATATCGCCTGTGGCATTTTTTCTTTTTTATTATTTTTTCTTTTCTTTTTACTACTTTCCTTTCTAGTATTACATTTGTATCGTCATCTTTATTCGTTCGTATTACTACTGTATTTCAAGCTACGACATTTCGCTTTTATGTAATGGTGCGCTTGCAAACTAACTTCTCTCGCCGTTTTACCGCATAGCGCGCATTTCTCGTCCCGCTCCCTCACATTTACCGACCACATCTTGTCTAACTCTTTCTTTATCTTCGATAAGGGCTTTAGCCTTCGGGTCTTACATCTCTTCTTCACATTCTCAACACTCATCTTTTTCATTGAAAACTAAGTCCTAGAGAATTTTGTCCCTCGGAGCTTTGCTATTCGGAACTTTGTTCCTCTTTAAATCCTTATAAAATTGACCGTTACTCATTCACTCTCTTTTTGATACTGTTGCTTTATTTCTTCAGGCAACGCTTTTGTGTCAACACTAATACTCGTGGTTTTAAGAGTTTTTAGACGTTTTTAAAAATATGTTGATTTCCGCCGTGGTTTAAGCTTATATCAAGTTTATATTGAAAAATCGACAGATTTTGACTTTATATATGAATAATATAGCCAACATAATAAACCTTCCCTCGTTTGTATATAAATGCCACAATCAGGTCTCCATATTGTTTGTAGTTTACTTAATTCCCTGATTTAGTTTCTAAAAATCTTCAATTTTGAGAAAACGGTATTATAAAACCCTTCCAAAAAAGTCTTTTAAAATAGGTTTTTGTGTCAGTACTCAGCAATATATTTCTTACGAAACTGATGTCTAGCTTCTTTTTTTGAGAATAAACCAACAAAAAACTCTACTAACCCACTTTGGCAAAACTTTCAATCTATCTTCATGTTGTTTTTGCATCACGTTTTTCATGAAGCAGTTAACAAATGGAGTTCGACCAGCATAATACCACGCATTTTGATGTGCCTCCGTACTTATTATCACGTCCGGCATAATGCAAAATTTTGGAACTGTTCTCATTAGAATTATAACTGTTCGATAATAACAACTTATTATCAGCACAAGATATATTAATTACATCTCGGTCGAGGTACGGAAAATTTTCATTGATAAGCTCAAACTATTTTTTATCTATGCCGTCTTGTCTAATTTTTTTAAGATTCAGTATCAAAATCCCCGCATTTACATATTGTCTCTTATCGTATATATCGAACAAACCGCACTGCTCCCATATTTTGCTTTTAAGATTTTTTTGAGAAGAACCGTATTTAGCTACAGCCACGTAATATTTGCTTACATCGATTTTATCCAATTCCTGTAAATCATCATTAAAAATTACATCAACATCCGTATATAGAATTTTATCTACATCAGGTAGCAACTTAGGTAATAAAACTCTATAACAGCATGTGATGAGAAGGATTATATTTCTATCACGAATATGGTGCGTAATGTTGAGAGTGGTTTGTCCCTGATAGAAAAATGGTTGAAAAACAAGAATACCATAGAATTTCTTGGTATATGGGAAGAGATGCATAATCCTGCCATATTTTTAATTCCCATGAATTCGGGGGAATTAAAAATATGGCAGGATTAAATAGATTTATACTTTAGGTGGAGTGAAGCAGTGGGTGGAAAAGATCAACTCAAAATGACTATGGCAAAGGCTGGTAGATATTGTGGGACTTATGCACACAAAGATATAGCTTTTGAGTTTACTTCTTGGGTCTCACCGCAGTTTAAATTGTACTTGATAAGAGAATTTCAAAGGCTTAAATATCAAGAGCAGAAACTACTCGTTCGATCAGCTAAAAGATAACTTTCAAAAATCAATTATCGTATACATACTGATGCTATAAGGCATAATCTTATTTCTATTGAGTTAACGCCAAGTCAAATTTTTACCATTTACGCCAATGAAGCTGACGTGTTGAATGTAGTGTTGTTAAAGAAAGGCTTATAAAACTCAGCAAAATAGCAATACAGCAAATAAGTATTTTACAAAAAGTTAAAGGTAGTAAATTGTTGAAGTGAGTAAATACTTATTTGTTTAACAATATTTACAAATGCTCAGTCAGATTTTTTAGTTGATTTGTCTCTCTGTTATTTGGCAAACAATCTATGCAATTCTAGCAGACTCCGTCAAATTCAGTTGGTTTGAACTACATTGCCTATGCTTAAACCCAACCAACCGTTAGTATTACGGATAAATGAAATAAAGTATTTTTGAAAACTTAAATATACATAAAAGATTGCGGCGGAAAAGATATCCCAAAATCATTTAAATCCTTAGGAATTTTGTACTTTTTAACAGGTTCTATTTCATAGGCATAAGCAATAGATTTACCACTAAAATATTTATGAAACCATTTTTTGCTAATTCCAGCATTTTGATGCGTAAGTTTCCATAGTGCAACAGGGGATTTACGCACAACCGATTTTATTTTTAATTCTCCAACAATTTTCTTTACGGGATAAGTGCAGTAAACGACTATTAAATCTACATTATTTTTAGCTAGGATACGCCTATATTCATATCTTTTGATATTATTAAAGATTTTCTCAACATATTCAGGCTTTATTGATAATAAAATCTTACACATATTTATATTCCCATTATAAAATTTATATCTGTCTTTGACTCATTTATAATACTATCAAATTGCTCGTTCGTTATTTCTGTAAATGGTCTTGGACCAGATTTGAGATTGATTATATTGTTATCCTGTAGAAACTTTAAGATTAGTCGCTTTTTTAAACTTTTTATATAAATAAACTTCACAATGACAAGTTCTTCTTCTGTTGCAAACTTATTTAGGGTTTCTTGTGAAAATACTGTCCTATTTTGGCAACACTTCAAAAACTCTTCTTTTGATTGAAAATTAGAAGTAACATCAGTAATAATTCCTAATGTTGTTATTACAGAAGCATATTTTTTAGTGCTATCAGGTTCTCCTATACGATAAAATAGTATAATATCGCCTTTATTCATATTTCGTTTGTAAGACCAAGAAATATATACTTTTTGTAGCGCATATTTATGAGCGTCTCTGTCTAAGAAATCTACTTCATTTTCTGTATTGAGTTTTGAATCAGGCAATAAGGAAGTATGAAATTCCGGCAAAATCGGTAGTATGAATTTTTGCACATTGTATGAAATATTAGGGAAATTTTTCTTAACAGACAAGGAAGTATCATAATGTCTCAATTTTTTCACAAAAACTGTTTCTTCACCATTATATGTTTTCTTTTTACCAAACTCAATAAATCCCCAGCTAAGAAGCAAATCTGACAGAATTTGTAATTCTTTTCTGTTTTCGAACATAGTCAAATATATCTCTTCAACCTTACGTTGAATAGCATTGTCAAAAATAATTTTAATGAATCTTTCGCCAAGTCTAAAACCAGTAGACAAAACCTTAAAAGTTCCTACTTTAAGCCTCTTTTTTTTCTCAAAATGCGGAGTAATACTATCATAGTTTTCATTTGCCTCTTCAGTTTTTAGATACAAAAAGCCTAATATGTCGTTCTTATCATCTTTACAGATATATGCTTCTTCTTCAGATTTTTTGCTAAACCAGCTGGCAAATTCTTTATAATCTTTTTTGAAAGTATCAAAAAATGATGCAGATAAATCTATATTCCCAAAAAATTCTCTTTTTACAGCAAGCATTTTGTAATCGACAAGGTCAGGGTTGGCTTCTGTTTCTTTCACAATAAACTGATTGATAGACAATACTTTATCTCCAATGTCAATCTTTTTCGCTTTATTAATAAGATTCTTATCTTCCGTTATTAATAAATCGACCTTTCCTGAATATACATAAAAAAGTAAGTAGTTATCTATTTTATCGTTTTCAGTTTTATCGACATCAGTAAAAATTCTTAAAAAGTCTTCGGTCGGTTCAACCACTACTTTGATAAGTTCATAGGCGTTAAGTTTTACAGAGAAATTTTCTTGGACATATTTATCTTTATATTTTTTTATTTCTTTTATGCTATGAGGATGGATGACTTTTGTGTAATGCAATTTATCAAGCCATCTATAAAGATGACCAATGTCGCAGTTGGAAATTTTGTTATTTTCCCTATGGATAATAATATTGGTATCAAGCAACGCTTTTGGCATATTTACAATCCTGTCCATCGTGACAAATTCAATGTTCCAATACAACAGCAGAACTAAAAACATCTTTGAGGTGTTAAACAGCCAAGATATTTTCTTGGTCTGTTGTTAAGCCAATCTTCTGTAGTTGCGACATATCTCTTACATCTATATTATCAAAATTAGTGCCTTTAGGCAAAAACGTCCTACAAGTTTTACTTTTAAAGTTTAAATAACATTTTTTTAGTTTGATTATGCAGTAAAGTTGTGTATGGCGGAATCGGATTTTAAGTACATAGTTTGCGTTTTAATCACAAAATGCAAAAATATCGATGAAGATAGAATCCTCACTAAACTTGGACAACTTACTTGTCGAGACAGACAGTGTGTAGTCTAAACACTTGTTTTTTAACAGTTACCTATCCCCATAATGCATATTACTCCCAAGGCGTATCAATAAAAAACAAATCTGTCGGTTGACCTGTTAGTTGAATGTCAAATTTCAAGCTGTTTTCTACTTTGCTGCTTGCATTGTGAATTCTAAATGATATTTGCCACCCATTATCCATAATCAAATTAACAGTAGTTGTAGATTTCGGCTTAAATGACAGCTCAACTTTTCTTGTCGGTAGTTCTATTAACGGAACATGCTTTTGAGGTTTTGTTTTCTCTGCTTGCGTATTAAGCGTTCCGTATAAATTGAATGGGATAATTCTTGTAATAGAGCGCGAATCTATGGCAACCAATTTGTAATAATCGTGATTACCAAACAAGTATTTTATAATTTTTGAAGCAGCTTTTAATTTATTAGAACTAAATTTTTTTGGAAAGCTCTGTTATAAATGCATTTAAAATCGGTACATAAAATGTTTATCTTAGGACATTTCTCCATAAAACTTTTTGTGTTTTTAATGTTTTAAGTTCATCAAAATATGGTCTTATTTCCTTAAAGTATTCGTCAGAACAAGGCGACTCGAGCCACTGTTGACCAAAATCTAACTTATCAGATAGTCTGGAATGTTTTAAAGCAAAGTGATTGTGTTTTACAGATATGCCTATTTCCCAGTTAATATCTCTCCTAATAATTAAAACATCGCGAACATCTCCTGATAAGCCCACAGTATCAGTTTGTATCGATATTGTGAGTTTATCGGTACCATCTTCTAAAATTTTAGGTTCCATTGTGATTAAAGTTTTTATTCCAGCATTTGCCGACAATAGCATTTGCCTTTGTTCAGACTTGGTCAAACTTTTATAGCGCTCTTTGGCAATTTCCATACTGGAATCATTTACAATATCAATTGGTCTTATCAACGATACCATACTTTCTATAGCCAAAACACAGGCATACTCGTAAGCCTTTCCATTAGTAGTTGAGTTAGCATTTATTTGTCTTGGCATAAGTCCTTATATATTTCTTTTGCAATGTTATAAGCAAGACTTACGGGCACTGCGTTACCAACCATTTTATAACCATCAGCTATGTTGTTATACTTGAAGATAAAACTATCTGGGAAGGTTTGTATTCTTGCACATTCGCGCACAGAAAGTCTGCGATATAAATATTCTTTCCCGGGTTCAAAAATTCTTTTATTTTGAGAGATAAACTTCATTTTAGGCGCTTGCGGATGAATCGGTGCGTGACGACCCCATGCTTGTATAGTAAACGACGGTTCGTCCCAAGAACGTACACGATTTCTTGCCATGTAGATTGTTGAAAATCCACCGTTCATATATTCGTGATTTGGAATTTTTAAGATAGCACCATTTGTTTTATTCTTATCTTTTGCCGGTTTTGCTAATCTCAAATCATATATAGCATCTCTAAGCGTATATTTTTTAGCATGTTCTTTCGGAAATTCAAATTTTATACCAATATCTTTTCTATAGCCTATTATAAACACACGCAGTCTGTCTTCCGGAACATCAAAATCATTTGCATTAACTAATTTCCAAGATATTACATAATCTGCGCTTTTAAAACCCTTAATGAACCCCGATAAAGCTTCTTTATGTTTTGGGGACAGAATTCCAAATACATTTTCAACAAGAAAAAACTTTGGTTTCTTATCTTTAAGGATGCGAATATAGTCATAAAACAACCTGCCACGACTATCATTTATACCGCGCCCTGCGCCAGCCTCACTCCAGCTTTGGCAAGGGGGTCCACCTATTATACCGTCACAATCTGAAATTTCTGCCGGAGTTATATCTAAAATACTTCTTCTATCCAATTTAACTTTGGGGAAATTATATTCAAACGTTTCCCATATTGCAGAATCATATTCGTTTGCCCAAATAGTTTTAAACCCGGATTTCTTGAAACCTAAATCAAGACCACCGGCTCCGGAAAACAATGAAATAATTTTATTTGCCATAACGGCAACCTTGATATACTTTTTTGTCTGATTTATTGTACAAAATATGAAAATAACGGCAAATTTAAACCGCCCCCCTTGCCAAAGCTGGAGTGAGGCTGGCGCAGGGCGCGGTATAAATGATAGTCGTGGCAGGTTGTTTTATGACTATATTCGCATCCTTAAAGATAAGAAACCAAAGTTTTTTCTTGTTGAAAATGTATTTGGAATTCTGTCCCCAA
>JAIXMY010000017.1 GCA_020328045.1 Candidatus Endomicrobiellum pyrsonymphae | reverse complement strand
GCATGTCTTTAGTGGAGGTTTAATAGGGCGGCGTACTTTTAGAAGTCTTCATCATACTACTTCTTCTGTGGCTTTGGCAGGCGGCGGGACTTATCCTAAGCCGGGCGAAGTCAGCCTTGCTCATAATGGCGTTTTGTTTTTAGATGAATTTGCGGAATTTAGAAGAGATGCTCTTGAGGTTTTAAGGCAACCGTTGGAAGACAAAAAAATAATTGTTTCAAGAGCAAAGAACAGTTTTGTTTTTCCAGCTTCATTCATGCTTGTTGCAGCCATGAATCCTTGTCCGTGCGGCAATTTAGGGCATAGAGAAAAAGAGTGTGTTTGTACTCCTCTTCAGATAAGAAAATATCAAAATAAAATTTCAGGACCTTTAATGGACAGAATAGATATTCACATTGAGGTGCCTGCTTTAAAGTTTTCGGAATTATCAGGATTGGGCGATAATTCAGAAAGCTCAGCGACTATAAGAGAAAGAGTTATAAAAGCAAGAGAAATTCAAAATATGAGATTTACCGGAAGTGGTGTATATGCAAATGCGCAGCTACAGGCAAAGGAAGTAAAAAAATATTGTGTTTTAAGCGATAAAGCTTATGAAATACTAAAGACTGCAATTGAAAAATTGAATTTTTCAGCAAGATCTTATGATAAAATTTTAAAAATATCTAGAACAATTGCGGATTTGGATGGTAGCTCCACAATTAAATCACATCATATAGCAGAGGCTGTGAGATACAGGTTTTTCGATCGCAGTTAACTTCGGTTCGCAAATCACGAATATATGGAAGAAATATATTTATCGATTGCTGTCGCAATTGCGATTGTTGGCAATAAATGTAGGGGAATGATAAATTATAATGTTGATAAGTTTAATATTTCTTCTATAGGAAAATTTGATACTAAATATAAATCTTTGTTAAGCATAAGATTTATGGTTTATGCAAACCCGCAATCTAATTATGCTTCAGTTGGCGATAAAATAATATTTTGCGCAGGCGGCAACGACACAAATTATTTTGAATATAAAGTGACGGTAACCAATGATTCCAGCTGGAACGAAAGGAAGCTTATTACAGTAAGTCAAAGCGGCGCGAGTATGTCCGCATCGTGACCAATTTTAGATGAGTCTGCTGCTGAAATACATGTTGAGGGGAATCCCTCTCATGGCTTGTGATTTATGCAGGAGACGTAATGTCTATGAGAAATTTTTTACTAAGAATAATTAATTTGTTTTATCCAAATACTTGTTCATCGTGCGGGGAGGATTTGCACGCTTTATTGAAGACAAAAATATGTGATAAATGCAAAAAAGCTTTTCCTGCGATAAAAGGACTTGTATGCCAAAAATGCGGTATGCCTTTACCTGATGGCGGCGAATTTTGTTATATGTGTAGGAAATATCCTCGCGAACATAATTTTGATAAGATGAGATCTGTTTATTTGTATAAAAACAATGTAAGAAAATTGATTTTAAAATTTAAATATTCAAATAGAGCTTTTCTCGCGAAAGATTTTGGTTTGTTTATGTACGAAACAATGAAAAACTATAGTTTTTACGATGAAACAGATTTCATGATACCTGTTCCTCTAAATATTTTAAGAAGAATAAAAAGAGGGTATAATCAGGCTGAGCTTTTGGCAGAAGTATTATCTCTTAAATCAAATGTTCCTGTGTTAAAAAACGTGTTATTTAGAAAGAAAATCACAAAACAGCAATTTAAATTATCTAAGATTGAACGGGCGAAAAATATCAAAGATTCATTTTCTGTAAAAAACAATGAGTTTGTGAAAGATAAAATCATATTGTTGATAGATGATATAGCTACAACTTTAGCTACAATATCGGCGTGTTCGTTAGTGTTAAAAAGAGCCGGTGCAAAAAAAGTATATGCGTTAACCTTTGCAAGAGATTAATAACGTTCAGAGATTCTGTTGGTAAATATCCGATTCTGAAGATTTCACAAGGATTTTGCACAGACTGCTTGCACACTTTCTAGTTTGCTGTTGTGGTTATGTTAGCAGAAAAACTGTTAATTATTAAATAAGTCAAAGACCTCTCAAGAAGTTAGAAAAGCGTTTTGTGTTCGCGTCAAAAAATTACATCCTGATTTGTACTTTAGTAGAGATAATGGAGCAGATGGATCTATAAAAGATGTTAAATATTATGAACTTCTTGCTAGAGGAAGAAGCTCTTACTTTGCAAAGAAGTGATGCGAAACTAAATTCCTATCAAATCATTAGCCGTCATGTGAGGAATGAAATGACGAAGCAATTCAGAAAAGGATACATTTACATTCTTTTCAACAAAAGTACGGTAAATTTTGACATCCAAGACACGATTTTGATAGAATGAGAGCGTCGCAGTATGTTGGTGTAATGAGTATAGGAGAAAAGATGCTTCAGTTTAAGAAAAATGATTTGCATATTGAGCGGGTTAGATTGTCTGATATTGCAAAAAGGTATGGTACGGGTGTATATATATATTCAAAGAATCAGCTTGTAAAAAACTTTGAAAGTTATAGGAGGGCTTTGGTATTAAGAGATGGTCTTATATGTTTTGCTTGTAAAACAAATTCAAGTGGAACAATTTTAAAACTGCTTGCGAAACTTGGCGCCGGCGCAGATACGACTTCGGGCGGAGAAATATATAGATGTTTAAGGGCAGGTTTTGATCCGTCAAAGATTGTTTATGCAGGCGTGGGGAAAACTGCAGAAGAGATTGAGTATGCGCTTAAGAGCAAAATATTGATGTTTAACGTTGAATCTTTTGAAGAGCTTGATGCAATAGATAAAATAGCAGGGAAACTCAAGATTAGAGCAAATATTTCGTTTAGAATAAATCCTCATGTTGATCCTGATACGCACTCCCACATAGTTACGGGTAAAAAAGGTACAAAATTTGGCATACCTTATGAAGACGCCGTAAAGGCATATTTGATTGCAAAACAAAAGAAAAATATTGCTATTGTAGGGATACATTCGCATATTGGTTCTCAAATTTTAGATATTGCGCCATTTAAACTTACTGCGCAGAAAATAAAAAAGATTATTGATTCTTTAGAGAAAAATGGCATTAAACTTGAGTACATAAATTGTGGCGGCGGACTTGGTATTGAATACAAAAGAGATCAAAAAGCTCCTTCTCCAAAACAGATTATGTCTGAGATCTTTGGCGTATTTGATAAAAATAAAAAATTTATTTTTGAGCCCGGTCGTTCGATAATTGGCAATGCCGGGCATCTTCTTGCAAGAGTTTTGTATAGAAAGGTTTCAGGTGGGAAAAGTTTTCTTATTACGGATGCAGGTATGAATGATTTGATAAGACCTACTTTGTATGAAGCTTATCATGAAATAGTGCCTGTTAAAAAAATAAACGCTAAAAAAGTTAAAACAAATGTCGTGGGTCCCATATGTGAGAGCAGCGATTTTATGGGAAGAGATAGAATGCTTCCCGTTATAGAGCAAGGTGACTATATTTTGATAACTTGCGCTGGAGCTTATGGAGCTTCAATGTCTTCGCAATATAATTCAAGACCGTTGTTGCCTGAAGTCTTAGTTGACGGCAATAAAGCTGTTTTAATAAGAAAAAGAGCGACGTATGAAGATTTACTTTTGAATGAAATATAGATAGTTTTGCTTGGTCGTATGCAGTATGTAGGGGGTAAATAAAAACGTTGCAGTAAATTTCCGTTTCTCTAGAAAAAGAGGGCGGGTGTTTGGGTATTGAGTGGGTGCAATACCTTTGGTATTAACGGAGTATTGTAATGGCAGAAATATATGGTAAAAATATTATTACTATAGGAGTAAGTTGTGAAATTTTCTGTTAGAGAAGCTTTCAAATCTGCATTTAGAATTTTTTGTCAGAATTTCTTTGCTGTATTTTCTTTGTATGTTTTCTCCGTTGTATTTGTTTATGTGCTTTTCTTTCCAATTGAGCATTTTGTTGTAAAAAATCATCCCATTTTTATCACTTCTATTGCAGGGGTAACGTTCAGTATGGCAAGCATGTTTTTAAGCGCTGTGCAACATTATTTTGCGTCCTTTCTGTTCATAAGCGCGTTGTTGCCCGTCTTTACAGGATATGGAATCAAATTTAGAAATTGTTTCCCAAATTTAAAAAAAGTATTTAATTATCTCTCAGGGACTATACTAGTGTCAGTTCTAATGCTGATTCCTATTTTTGTGTTCAACTCAACCTTAGTTAAGATATTAGTTTTTGTTGTGGAAGTAGCAGTATTGTTTAGATATTTTATTTTCTTTGCTCAAGAGGTATTAAGTGGAAATTCAGTTTTACAATCCTGTAGAAACAGTGCAAAACTAATATCCGGCAATCTTTGTAAATTGTTTCCGCTATTTATCTTTTTATTGGGATTAACAATTTTTGCAACAGTAATTCCAACGGTGTTGATTGTAGTATTGTTTGGGTTACGATATCCAATTCTAATCTTGACAGTGGTAACGATAGCGTTTTTGATTGTGACTCCATTTGTAGAGTTAGTTTGGATACATGTATATACTCAGTTATCGTTATCTAAATCAAATCCTCTCCTCAAGAGAACGGAACTTGAAACAGAAGATAATGTTACAGGCGGTACAGAAAAAGAATAGGTGTAGATTGTTATAAAGGTATTCCAAAAGAGAGCTAAAATGGACATAAAGTTTTCGAAACTTACCGCAGCCGGGAACGATTTTGTTTTAATAGATAACAGAAAAAATATAGTTGCAGAAAAAGACTATTCAAATATTGCAAAGAAACTTTGCAATAGAAGATACTCAGTCGGCGGAGACGGTCTAATTTTGCTTGAGAAAAGCGTCGCCAAAGATTTTAAAATGAAATATTTTAACTCTGACGGATCACATGCTTCTATGTGTGGAAACGGAGGAAGATCTGTTGCTAAATTCGCTTATAGTCTAGGCGCAGTTGATGCAAAGATGACATTTGAAACTGATGCTGGAATTATCAATGCTGAAATTTTGCCTTGCGATAAGGTAAAACTTGATTTGTATGATCCTAAAGATTTGAAACAAAATATAAAAATTAAAGTTGACAAAAAAAAGTTTGATGTGGATTTTATCAATACTGGCGTTCCACATGCGGTTATATTTGTTGACGATGTTGAAAATATTAATGTTTTTAAATACGGCAGAAAAATAAGACACCATAAAACTTTTGCGCCCACTGGAACAAACGTTGATTTTGTTGAAGTCGCAAAGGATAATACGCTTCTTGTGCGTACTTATGAAAGAGGCGTTGAAGACGAGACTTTAGCTTGTGGTACAGGAGTAACAGCTTCGGGAATTATTTCTGTTTTAAAGGGTTTTACAAAATCTCCTGTTAATATAATTGCAAGAGGCGGAGATAAATTATCCGTATCTTTACGAAACACAAACAGTATTGTGAGAAATGTTGTGCTTGAAGGTCCTGCTGTTATATCGTTTAAGGGGATAGTTGCAGTCCATTAATTAGCGCACCAATATAAAGTTAGTTGACTATAAATGGCGCTAAAGTGTCGTCACGGGGTGATGGCATGTTTTAAGGTTTGTATATTCATTTTAGGTTTATTGTGCGGATACCGTAGATATTTCGATTGTTCTCTGTGTCTTCGTTGTCTGTAGGCGGGGCTGGTGTTGTTTCAGTTTTATCAAATATTATTCCAGCTGAAGTTGTAGCCCTTGTAAAATCTTTTAAAAGGGGAAATTTTGAAGAGGCAAAAAAAATTCACTATAAGCTTTTGCTTTTTGTTAGGACCATGTTTATAGAGACAAATCCTATACCTGTCAAAACAGCGATCTCTTTGCTTGGTCTGTGCGAATTTAGATTAAGACTTCCGATGTGCGAGATGGAAGATTCAAATAAAGTAAAACTAGAGAAAGTGCTAAAAGATTTCGGTCTTTTGAAGATATAGATAAGACTATTAGGAGTTTTGAATGAGAATAACAATTTGTGGAGCAGCAGGAAGGATGGGACAGGCTATAATTGCAGTAGCAAAAGCAGATCCGGACATTCAAATTGCTGGAACGTTAGAGTATGACGGAAATGAAGTAATTGGTACGGGCGATCCAATAATTGCTTCTGTTAAAGATTTGGAGAAGTTTTTGACGGAAACGGATGTTGTAATAGATTTTACAAATCCCGAAAGTGCATTAAAAAATTTGGAAACAGCAAAAAAATATAACGTGCCTTTTGTTATCGGAACTACCGGATTTACGCAAGAGCAAAAAAAAATAATATCAGAAATTGCAAAAAATGTTCCTGTTGTTTTTTCTCCGAATATGTCTGTAGGTGTTAATATTTTGTTTAAACTTGTAGAGGAAGTTGCAAAAAAGGTTCCTGATTACGATATTGAAATAGTTGAATTGCATCACAATAAAAAGAAGGATTCTCCGTCAGGTACGGCTGCAAAGCTTGCAGAAGTTGCCGCTTCTGCTCTTGGTGAAAATATTAACAACGTCGGCGTTTACGGAAGACATTCTTCAAATGAAGCAAGAGAGAAAGGCGAAATAGGAGTTCTTTCCGTAAGAGCAGGAGATATTATTGGGGATCATACCGTATATTTTGCAGGATTGGGAGAAAGAATAGAGTTAACTCACAGAGCTCATTCAAGAGACACTTTTGCCGCAGGCGCTGTCAGGGCAGCAAAGTGGGCTGTCGGTCAAAAACCCGGACTTTATGATATGTCAAATGTGTTATCTCTAAAAGGAAGCGCTATATAAAAAGGAGATGCTAAAATGGGAATTCGTTATAATGAAAAATTAAAAAAATTGCCACCTTATCTTTTTATAGAAATAGATAAAAAGAAAAAAGAAGCGATGGGTCGTGGTGCGGATATAATATCTTTAGGAGTTGGTGATCCAGATTTGCCTACGCCTGAGCATATAGTAAAAGCTATGCAGGAAGCTGTGGCAAAACCTGCAAATCATCAGTATCCGTTCGGGGCAGGGTCGCTTACGTTTAGAAAAGCTGTTACAGAATGGTATAAAAAGAGATTTAATGTTGATTTAAACGCTGACGAAGTATGCGCTCTTATAGGTTCCAAAGAAGGTATAGGACATATGCATTTGGGTTTTATTAATCCCGGAGATGTGGTTTTAATACCGGAACCCGGCTATCCTGTATATAATACCGGTACAATTTTTACTGACGGCGTTCCATATTTCATGCCTTTGCTTGAAAAAAATAATTTCTTGCCGGATTTGGATGCCATCCCTGAAGATATTGCTAAAAAAGCAAGAATAATTTTTGTAAATTATCCTAATAACCCTACCGCTACTATTGCTCCTAAAGAATTTTATATTAAACTTATAGAATTCGCAAAAAAGAATAATGTAATAGTTGCGTCGGATGCCGCATACTCTGAAATATATTACGATGATAACAAAAAACCATCAAGTTTCCTTGAATTTTCTGGTGCGAAAGAAGTTGGCGTAGAGTTCCATTCTCTTTCAAAAACATACAACATGACGGGTTGGCGTATAGGCTGGGTGTGCGGAAATAAAGAAGTTGTTACAGGCATTGCCAAAGTTAAAGATAATTATGATTCCGGTGTTTTTCAGGCTGCCCAAGAAGCGGCGATTACGGCGCTTACATCTTCACAAGAATGTGTTGAGGATGCTAGAAAAATATATCAAGGGCGTAGAGATGTTTTAGTTGAAGGATTAACAAAACTTGGATGGGACGTGAATTTACCAAAAGCTTCATTTTATGTTTGGGCAAAAATTCCAAAAGGCTATACGTCCTCTCAAGTTGTTTCAAAACTACTTGATGAAGCCGCCATAGTATGTACCCCGGGCAACGGTATGGGTAAAAGCGGTGAAGGATACATAAGGTTTGCTCTTACTGTAGATGTGCCTAGAATTAAAGAAGCTGTGGAACGTATTAGCAAAATAAAATGGTAGGGTGTTGCAATGAAACTTGATTTTTCGAGTTTTAAAAAGGCAGTTGAATATTTAGAACAGACTATAGAAATTTCTAATAAATTAACGAAATGAGTGGCGAAATTTTTTTAAGGCAGGCGTAATGTAGAATTTTGAATTTACTTAAGAGCTTTTATGGAAAATTATGCATAGACTTAAGTGGAAATTCAGATAGTTTTAAAACTTTATCAAAAGCGATTTGCTAGAGGTGAACTATAATAGCAAAAAATGTTTACAGCCAACACAAAATCAATTTACCGTAGTGCATTAATGTATCCACTGCCACTGAACCTCAGCGTAACACTCTGCGCTGAGATTTAATTTTTACAATCCATCATCAAATCAAATGAAAAACTATGCTACCGCTTGTTAAGATTTTATGAAAGTTTCACAAGTAAAAGAAGCGCAATCGCTTAACGCCACAAGTTTGTCAGACTATTTAAGGTACAAGACAGGACTTAAAAGCTCCATAGTAAGCCCAAGCGAAGCAGAAAGTATGACCGAAGACGCAGACGAACATTTAATGATATAAAAGGGAGAAATATGAGATATGTGGCATTGTTGGTTTGTTTATCTTTATTCATGCACGCATGCTCGCCTCGATAAGTCTAGCAATGTTAGCTCGCCCACTAGAATGTCTGTAGTCCAACAGCTGGAAGACGATAAAGGCAATCCCCCCCCCCCACATTGTTCGTAGCGTCCCTCCAGTCGGCTTTTGGAATCGCGAAATCGGCAACATCGGCGGATATAGTGTAACGCGAAAAAAAGTAGCATTAGGCGCATTGGCTTTCGTGGCAATATGTGGCGCGATATATGAATGGCATCAATTACATATGCCAGCTACCGCTCAGGAAGAAAGCAATAAAATAATAGACACTATCCTCAATCGACAAGGGACGATCGTCGAGCAAGAGATAGCGCTTGAGAGACGGTATGGGAAGACAGAAAATCTTTACTCCCAACGCCCCTCAATATCTCAAGGGGAGATTCAGGGGGAGACAATTAGTGCAGAACCGATACCTTACGCTGAGCCGGGAGTTCTGTCGTTAGAAGAGACCGTAATGCCACCGGAGGGTGATACTGCACCTTATCTTCAACCTGAGATACCTGTACCACTTGAAGTAGAAATGAAACCTGTCAAGGAGAACGTACCTCCTCAAATAGAAAGAGGAGCAGAACTAAACATGAATTTCGTAACAATGCCATCGCGACTACCACCACTAGCAGATACTCCGCCTCCTGAGGAATATTTCCCGCTCGTGTGGGAGTCTCAACCTGTTGAATCAAAAGTTTCCTCTATAAAAGAGCCTCTCCATCTAATAAAAGATATAGCTCCATCAGAGACATCTTACGTACAAGCGCCGGCGTTACCACCACTAGAATCTAAGCCAAGCCCTAAGTCGTCATTTCCTTTAGTGAATTTATCTCTGGGATTAGCGCTACCGGAGGCGGGGGAGAAGAAGCCACTTCAGACAGATAACGCCGACACGCACGTAGTTAGTATTCGCAAATCTATACCTATCAAGGAGAACGTACCTAAAATAAAAATAGAAGCAAAACGAAACATTCGTAAAAGCGCCGGAGTTACCGCTGAGCCATTGAACTTATCTAAGGAATTCGAGCGACCGGGTACGGGGGAAAAACAGAAAGAAGCTCAAGTCTATGACGGTGAGGTGACCGTAGTCGCCAAGCGATTGAAGACGAACCCTCTACTACCCCCATCGATGAGGGCAAGTTCTCCATCTCCGTCGCATGCGAGGGACAGAAGAGAGAAAGTAAAAGACACGCAAAGAGACAGCAACATAGATGACATACTAGCCCGTCTTTCATTGGCGATAAAGTCGTTAGAAAATAGGTTAAGTGCCTACACAGTTAATATGAACAGCTCTGATAGACATCTCGCAGAGACTAATAAATGTCTCGCTACTCTAAGTAACCAAGAAAGCAACACCGGATAAAAATAATGTGGCACACATCTCAGAAATGGACAGTAATAGTAATATCTGCTTTATTTATGATGTCAAGTTGCAGTTCTGGAAGAGATGTAATCAGAGAAGCGGTTGTATGTAGAAGTATTGAAGAAAAGAAAGATAATGGTAAAATAACGCTACCGGTTGAAAATGTTGAAACAGCTGATAAAAATGAAAATCACTAAAGGGGGCATAAGTGGCCATAATAAGAAAATTTAATCGCTCTGCTTCTACTGATGGTGGCATTTACAACACTTCTGATGATGTTTTAAGGTTAATAAGAGATAAGAATATTCAAACCGCGCCTCTTGCTGTTGAAAAATTAGCAGAAGCGTTAGGGCTTGATATTAGGTATGAATCGTTAAACAATGAAATTCCCGGCGCATTAAAAAGAGAAATTGGAAATAACAATAACAAATGGATTATCTACGTAAATAGCAAACATCCTAAGACAAGACAGAGATTTACAATCGCGCACGAAATCGCTCATTATTGTCTACATAGATATGAAAAAACGTCATTTGAAGATGTTGTATTTTTTCGTGGAATAGCCGTTTCTTCAGAAGAATATGCCGCAAACAAATTTGCAGGAGAAATTTTAATGCCCGAGAGTATTTTCCGGGAGCAGATTAAAAGCGGAATGACGAAAATATCAGATCTTGCAGACTACTTTGGAGTATCAGCATTGGCATTAAGAGTTAGAGCTAAGCATTTAGGATTAGAAGGACACGGACTATGACAAATGATTTAAATTTAAATTATGTCCCTATAATCAAAACAGGTGATGCCGAGATAAAAGGTTTTTTAAACTTGCTTGAAAAGACAAAGGATTCAATAACTCCGTTATTTGAATTAACAAGATATAGAAAAACAAGAATAAAAAAAGAAAACAAGTCATAGAGTTGCCATTAGATAAACGAATAGATAAGATTGAGGAAGCATTCGGAAAGGATAGAGCATTTTTTTTAGACTTAACAGATGATGAAAAACTTTCAAATGAGAGAATAAGAGACTTCCAAAATTCTAAAAACGGTTATTCCAAATGGTGTCAGTATCTAATAGATTTGAAAGAAAGATTTTCTAAAATAATTCCAGTTTTACAGGTTTCTGATGAGGGTTCAAAAACTATTAAAGAAGCAAAAATAAATTTAAAAAAACAAGTTGAATTCCTTTCAGAAAACTTTGATATTTTCCTCTATAGATTTCCTATATCTGACCAAAATTATAAAGAAGATTTGTCTGATATAATCTCTTCTAGCAAGAGATCAAAAATAATATGTTGTATTGATATGACTTTTATGCATCAATATCAAGGAATTGCTGAAGCGCAGAGGATATATAATAATATAATTCAAACATTAAATGATGGTGATTACAAACTGTCCAAATTTATCGTATCTAGAACATCTTATCCTTGTTCTCAAGAAATAAAAGACGACTATTCTGAATTTGCCCTTGAAGAAGTTAAATTGTTCAACGAGATACAGAAACTTAATAAGTCAAATTTGAATATTTATTACTCTGATTATGCTTGTATAAATCCGAACAGAATTGATGTCATGACTAGAGGCTGGATACCAAAAATAGATTGCCCAGGTGAAGAAACATTGTTTTTACACAGGAAAAGAAAAGGTAGCTTAGAATATGCCGTTGCATATTGTGAAGTTGCCAAACTAATGACAGCTAACAAGAAATATAAAAATGTAAGAGGACAGTTAGGTGAAGATTGTTGGGGCATAAAACAAATAGACCTTACTTCCTTAGGGATTCCAGCTGGTATGTCTCCAAGGTTTTGGATTTCAGTAAGACTAAATTTAGCAATTACGCTCAGAGCTAACATTTTATCTCAGACTTCCAACACTGCCAGTTAAATTAAGTAAATCATCGAGAGTCGTCTTGTTTTTCATCCTATCCTTTTCAAACAATTCAAACAACTGTGCGTATCTTGTGTATAATCTATCATAACTGATTCTTTTTAACTGTGATAACTGTATTTTTTTAGCTGCGATATTCCTAATTTTATCAATACTAACATTTCTATTTTTTAGTTTCAATTCTCTTAATAAGGTACTTTTATCTATGATGCATACCAAATCTCTTTTTTTAACATTATTTGTTTCCGCTTCTTTTATCCGTCTAAAATCTCCGTCATATAAGAAAATACCTACATTTTTAAATTTTATTTTGTTGGTAACCTGATTTAGATTTTTTTTGTGGTTATCACAAATACTTTATCAAAAGTATTAATATAATCACTATTGTTCATATATAAAATCAAAATCTGTATATTTTTCAATATAAACTTGATATAAGTTCAAACCTCGTCGGGAATCAACATATTTTTAAAAACGTCCGAAAACCCATAAAAATATTTAAAATCACATTGCAAGACTAAAATAAGACTAATGTTTTTGTTACTTTTTACAATAATTTTGTTTCTAAAAATCTTCAATTTCAATTTATGTCATCTTTCTGCTTTCTAAAAAATGGTTCTAACTTTAAATTTAAATTCTCCAAATTTCTTTTAATTAAGTCAAACTTTAAGTTTTGTCAAAAAATAATGTAGAGAGTTACCTGTAACAGCGGCAATCTTTTTTAGTGATGTAAGTGATGGGTTTCTGGTTCCTGACATCCACTGACTTATTACTGATTCACCTAATCCAAATCAATCGGAGAAATTAAAGGCGGGCGTTCAGATTTTATGTTATCATCGTCATCGTGCAACTCTATCGTAGACAACTCTAATATTTCTGTTAATAATGTCTTTTTTTGATTATTAAATATCATCCTATTTTACCTCTATTAAACTCACAGAAATTGTCGCTGTTCATTTTTGTTAATCTTTATAACATCATAAACAGTTTCTATATAATATCTTGTTTCTATGGGTTCTTGCTTTTCATTTAGTGATACTTCTTCTATTCTCATTTTGCATTTTATTTTATCATTATAATAAAACCCTATTTTCCAATTTTTGACTTTATCTATAAAATCTTTATCTTCTATAGTAGCGTCTATGTTTCTATCATAAACGAATCCCCATTTAGAAGTTCCGAGTAAATCAGGTTTTTTTATTACTAGTATCACGTTGTCTAGAGTATATATCTTTGGTTTCGGATTTGATGGTGGCAGGTATGTAAAATTAGTTGGTATTACTATAGTGTCGCTATTGTCTTTTGAAAAAGAAACCTTATCTATTTTCTTTGAATGTTGGGAAATTCTTCCTAAACTAATCTAATATCTGAATATTTTTAATATCTAAAGGAATAAGAGGATTTATGTTAATCTCTTTTATTTCTGATGAAACTGTTTCAAGTATGCTTTCTTCCCTCTTTTGCTGTGGCAGAGCTTCCGTTTTGACAAGCGCTTTTAAAGTCTTATGTTTTATCAAAACTAAAAAACGTCCTATTATTCTTTTAGGGTCGCTTACTAAATCTATAACTATATCATCTGATATTTTTTCTAACAAGTCCTTAATTTTTAATTTTAGACTACCGCTTTCTACGTCTACAAGATAAGACGTAACAACCATTTCTATATCTATGCTACTACAAATTGCCCTATTAAAATCCTCAAACCCTCCTATGATTTCAGCTATATTTTCTAAAAAATCTCTAACATTCACCGTGTCTTTTTTAAAATCAAATGTCAGATTATACGTTTCGTCAGTTTCTTTCATGATATAGGAAGTATATAAACTTTTAAGCATTTGTGTCAAAACTGACTAACAATTTCAACCAATCAAAAGCGGGAACAAATACGGCTGAATACGCAAAAAAGCCAGTATCGTAGGATTCGTCAATATACACCAAATACATCTTGTCGAGATTGTTAGTTATCATTTCAAGTTGTTTAACTTCTCTAAAATCAGTTCTAGTTCTAAGTTTATCATTTAGGATTTTGTGGTTCGTGTTTATCTACATCGGCAATAGGTATTCCTTTCTTTTGTAGAATACAATTTCTCAACAATACACCAAAGATTGCTATAACATCATCTATTATTATACCTTTGTTATATGCTTCATCTTTGATTGCAATAAGTTCTTTTTCATCTAACATATTTAGTAAATTTTCTTTTACAATTTTAAATGATTCAACTTGTATATCATAGGTGTTTTTTGTATTTGTTTTTTCTATTAGCTTGCACAATTGACTTTCATATTTTGCAAAAATGGCATCACCATCTATTCTATTTTTTATACTTTCTCCCAAAGGTGTTAAAGAAACAGGACTATGAGACTGCAACGTTTTATGTGGGTTTGTATATTGATGTATCAAATCAATTTTTGTTTTAATTTCAATAACAGTTGATGACAAATTTTCTGTCTTATCTATTTTTGTTTTAATTTCAATAACAGTTGATGACAAATTTTCTGTCTTATCTATCCTCATATCTTGTTGCTTAAATTTCTCACGCCAAGTTCCAATCATTACGCTAATTTTGAATAGAAAATGAAAAAAAAGAAAAAGTATTGCTATCAAAATAAACAAAGAGCCATTTAATTGTGGGAGTTCATCCATATATTTTTGGGCTTGTTCATTTATATAAGGTAGAGCAGGATGGTCGCTGTCATATCCAGCGCCACTCCAAGCCCACTCTTGCGGATTCATAAGCATATGTTGCTGAGCCTGTTCGCCTGTCATCATAGTGGGTTGTTGGATTTCCTGCTTTGCCTGCTGAGGATTTTGAGCGGTGAGCATATCATAGATTTCCTCAATATCGGAATCTGTAAGAGGTTTATCAGTTTCAATTTCTTGGTCTGCAATAATATATGTAGGCATTAGTTCTTCTTCCGCCACACTATACCATTTGCGGTTACATTATTACCCATTGATACAGAATTGTTAACAGGATTATTAATAGGCAAATCTATGGCAGGGACTGGAATTCCTATATCAACAAGCGCTTGCCTTGCTCTTATTACCCTATTTGCTGCCGCCTGCTTACTAGCCCCCAGCGCTGTAGCAAACGCTTTTTGTGCCTCTTTATATTCATCAGATAATACTTTATATACCGCACTTTGTTTCATTTCCTCTATCTTTTTGTCCCCTTTTAACGTAACTAATTCTTTAGCCTTCTTATCTTGCTCACTATAATTTTTGATTTTAGCGTCGTTGGCTTTTATTTGCGACTTAGCGAGTTCCTCTTGTGACGTATTTTGATTGACAAAACTATTATCCCCTATTCCTCTAAAAGCATTCCTTATTTGCGCCATATTAAGATTGTTTACAGGATTACCTGTGTTATCAGCAACACTAAATCCGCCATTCCCAAATCGGTTAGCTATTGCTTTTGTGATTAGTTGCTCTGTATCATATTGCGCTTTCTGTTGCATTTTCTCTTGTTCATATGCACGCTGCTGTGCAACTTGTTGTATGGCAATCTGACGTTGTTTCTCTAAGTCCTGTTGCTGTTGTCTGTACATGAGATATTGACTGAGAATATCTCCCAAATTTTTTATTGTATTGCCACCTGCGTCGTACAAGTTTTGCTTGCTTACTGCGCCTTCATAATCTATGCCTGGTATCCCATTCATATTATCTCCCTTACTTGCGACTAAGCAACTTGCTTATATAATCATTAAAACCAAAGTTATCATTTTTCTTTTTAATATTTGGAATAGTAGCATACTGATTTGGGTCAGTAGTATAAGTGTGAGGCGAGAAAGCTGGCTTATTATTAACAGGTACAGGACCCGGCGTATATGCAGCTTGAAGTTCCAACCCTCTATTGCGTGCCGTGTTTTGATTGGCATTTTCACCTTGTTGTAAGGAAGTTATATATTGCATTAGTTGAGCGCCCGTAGCCATATTCATGCCTTAACGAACTAAATCAGCTCTTCTTTTATTTTGAGAAAACAAAACCTCATTTGCAAAAACAGCGTTTTTATTTTCTTGAGTAAGATAATCAAGTAACCTAATCTTTATATCATCAGCTGATAAATATTCTTTTTGTTTCATAATAAAATACCAGTATTTTAATTATTCTTTTTCAAATTGACCATGTAACAGAGTATAATTAAAAACTTCTTTTGGTCTGTCGTTAAGTCAATTTTATGTGGTTGTGATACAGCCATATGTTTATATTATCAAAATTATCGCCTTTAGGCAAAAACGTCCTACTTTGTTTTTTTGGCTTTAATATTTTTAATTTTATTTGAATACTCTTACACATTATGTTGCCATGTATTTAAAGCAAAACGTAAAACATTGTTGAATAAGTTTTTTGGATTACTTTTTCGTGTCTTACCTATCTGTCAATATTTATTATTTTTTTAAAAGCGACGGAATATTAAATGAAATATCAAACGAATATAAAACCTATTTTTACAAAAGCGCCGGATAATTTAGTTTTTTTAGATTATAGAAACAACGGGACTTGATCTTTCAAAAGGCGCTAAGATAGTAGAGATTGCAATGTTTAAGGTATGTAATGGCGTTGAGCAAAGATATGAAAAGCTCATATTCCACAAGAATGCTCGCAAATACATCATATTTTCGACGATATGATTAAAAATTGTCAGTTCTTTAATGAGATTGCAAAGGATGTGATATCCTTTACTTGGGATAGTGCTGTTGTATGTCATAACGCTTCTTTTGATTTGCTCTTTGTGCGTAAGGAACTTTATCAAGTAGGCATATCTGCAAAAAATATTTGTTACATAGATACCTTAAACCTTGCAAGACAATATTTTAGTTTTGAATCTAACAAGCTTGGCGATATTGCAAATGCGACAGGTGTTGATATGTGGAACTTAGCCATAGAGCGATGACTGACGTTTTAATAACGTACAAGATTGCAAAATATATATTTTCAAATATGTATAGAAAGGTATAGATATGATAGAACCATCTGTGTACGTACATAATCCTAAAAAGTAATAAGTAACGCTTATTATCATTAGTTGATATTAAAATATAGTTAAAATAATAAACACAAATATATGATAAGGAAACTTGATAAACAAAGGTTAACAATATTGTTTAATGTTAAAACATGGTACTTGACAAGATATGATAAAATTTATATCATTTTAACGCCAAAGATGAGCTAATGATAAAGAAGAATGAAACATGGAAAAAATACAGAATATACCAAGCAAGCAGATAATGGACATCAAAGAGCTTTCTGAGTATTTGGGAATAGGAAAGTCAAAGATATATAGTTTGATAAGAATGAAAAAGATTCCGGCATCCAAGATAGGAAGACAATATAGATTTTCCAAAGATATTGTGGATGGTTGGCTCAGCGATAAAATAATTACAAAAAAAGAAAATATTTAGCAGAACACAAACTCGGTGAAAACCGGCGAAGAACAATAAAAGCATTTGCACTACAGGAGGTGTAAAATGGCAGAGAAAGTACAGAAAGTGGGAGTGAAAAGAGAATCAGGATATCTCTATTTCATCGACAAACAAGGCGATGTTTCAAGAGCTTTGATGGCGAGAGGCGGAAAGAAGGGTGGTAAGCCTTCGAAAGTAACAAAAATTGGCGTGAGAAAAGAGAAGGGATTCCTTTATTTTATTGACAAACAGGGCGATATTTCAAGATCAGTAATGAGTAGAGGTGGAAAGAAGCAAGCAAAAAAAGCTGTAAAAAAAATTGACAAGGAAGCAGACAAAAAAGTTGTAAAAAAGACTGCCAAGGAAGCAGGCAAAAAAGGTAAGAAGAAATAGGGTTGGAGAAAAATAATCTTTATAGAGGGCTTTGGCAACTTATTCTGCTAAAGCCCTTTTTTTGGTGGCGTGACGAATGAGGATAGAATGAGAAATTTGAAAGGCGACAATGTTCTTAAAGTATGTTGTCGTTTATGCTGTCATTGAGGAATTTTAAGAGGTTCCAAACAGTTAGAATCTAAATTCCAACGCTGTTTGTTACTATAATCCCTGTATTCTTCTTTGGTTTTTTCTTTGCATTACCTGGAAACAGAAAAAGCTGATATTCGTAAGCTTTATATTGGGCTATAATGTCATTTTTCCTGCTCTGAAAATTGTCATCCGCGTCAAAAGTTTAAGTTTATTTCATCATCAGTATTTCTTTTCATTCGATCGCTTAAATCTTCATCGATAATCCAACCCCAACAAACATTAATATCCTCCACGTGTTTTTCATTATATAAAAATCAAAAAGCCATTACAAATTTTTTTGATTTTTGATTATGAGTGATTTGTAGTTGCGTCACTTTAGAGCGCGAGGTTATGAGTGGAGCATTTTTTAGAATCAGCAATTTTAGTTGTTTAAAGCGAAATTCTCTATAAATCTTATAAGATTTCTCGCAAGTTCTAAAATTGCCTAAAAACACGAAGCAAATGAAGCTCAGCGGCAAGAATTTTGGTACTTTTGTTATTTTAAGGTATTTTTGTTATAATACAAAAGGATGTAGAATGAAGGGATTCTTCCCTTAAATATGAGAAATGTTTGTTCTATAAAAAAAGGGGAGGGTTGTTTGGATTTATAAATGAAAAACTTTTCAGCTGTAATACTTGCAGCAGGCGCTGGTATAAGAATGAAATCTTCTTTACCTAAGGTTATGCACAAGCTTTCTGGTAAGCCTTTGGTAAAATGGGTTGTAGATTCAGTTTCTGCTTTAAAGCCTGACAATATAGTTGTTGTTTTAGGATGCGACTCCGAAATCATTGAAAAGTATTTATCAGGCGTTAGCAGCAACATAAAATTTGTCTATCAAAAAGAACAGCTTGGAACGGCGCATGCTGTAATGCAGACCGAAAAAGTTTTAAAAGATTGTGATAGCAATGTTTTGGTGATAAGTGGCGATGTACCTTTGGTTAAATCTTCTACATTGGCATCTTTGATAAAAAGCAATAAAAAAACGGTGTCTGCTGTTACAGTTTTATCAGCGGAAGTTGAGAATTCTTTTGGTTATGGTAGAATTGTGAAAAATAATGGATTTTTAGAAAAAATAGTTGAAGAAAAAGACGCCAGCGTTGCTGAGAAGCAAATAAAAGAAATAAATTCAGGTATTTATTGCTTTAATAAAAATTTGTGGAAAGCTCTTTCGAAAGTTAAACCAAATAATGCAAAAAAAGAATATTATATAACAGATACAGTTGCCATATTGAGGGGGTTTGGCAAAAAGATTTCTTTAATTGTGGTTAAAGATAAAAATGAAGTTAAAGGTGTAAATAATAGGGCAGAACTTGCGCAGGCAGAGTTAATACTAAAAGATAAAAAAATCAAAGAACTTTTAGATAACGGCATCAGCATTATAGATGCGAATAATGTACATATATCTTATGATGCAAGGATTGGCAGGGATACTGTAATTTACCCCGGAGTTTTTATAGACACTGGAGTTTCAATAGGCAGGAGTTGTACAGTAAAAGGCGCAAGCTACATAACAAATTCAAAGATTGGCGACGATAGTATTATATTGTATTCTTATGTAGATGGCGCTGTTATAGGCAAAAAAGTTAAAATAGGTCCGTTTTCACATATAAGACCGGGGTCCGTTTTAAGGAATAATGTTAAAATAGGTAATTTTTCTGAAACAAAAAAAGCCGTAATATCAAAAAATTCAAAAGTGAATCATCTTTCTTACATAGGCGATGCGTATGTTGGCGAAGATGTAAATATAGGGGCCGGGACAATAACTTGTAATTATGATGGGATAAACAAACATCAAACGATTATAGGTTCAAAATCGTTTGTTGGTTCTAATGTTAATTTTGTAGCGCCGGTTAGAATAGGACAGGGAGCTTTAATTGCGGCTGGATCAACCGTAACGTGCGATGTTCCGTCGGGAAAGCTCGCGATAGCCAGAGCAAAGCAAGAATTAAAACGCAAAATAAAACTCTAAATTAAATTATGTATCTTAGAGAAAGTACAATAGAGAGGCACTATGGAACTTAAGATTATTACAGGCAACGCCAATATTGGTCTTGCAAAACAGATTACGAAGGAACTTGGAGTTGAGTTAAGTGGAGCGACGGTCAGCCGTTTCAGCGATGGCGAGGTGCAGGTTAAAATTGTTGA